>DASVVJ010000512.1:0-2595 GCA_036389955.1 Myxococcaceae bacterium | reverse complement strand
CCTCGAGCGTCATCCAGCCGAACTGGCGGATGCGCTCGCGCGTCACCACGGTAGCCACCCCCGGCGCCTTGCGGGCCGTCTGCCGTTGCTTGGAGGGGCTGGAGAGCTCCACCTGCAGCAGCTCCTCGAGTGAGAGCGACTCCGACCAGAGAGGCCCCTCGGCGGGTGGCTTCTGCGCCTCCGGGGCCGCGGCCTGTGGTCCCGCGGGTTCCTCGGGAACAAGCTCGGGCTGAGCCCCGGCCACCAGGGGGCCGAGGCACAGGGCCAGCATCACGCTCAGCAGGCCGCGGGCGGCGGCCAGGACAGCACGGGGGGCGGGCATTCATCCACCTCCGGGATGGGGCTCGACAATCTGAGAGAGGCTGAGCAGGCCCGCGTCGAGCTGCGCTCCCTCCGCGCGAACCGCGGACAGGTGAACGAGGATGACGGGGGCGTCTCCCTTGCGGCTCAGCCCGATGGACAGGCCCTGGTGGACCTGGAGTTCGCTGCCGGTGATGGACAGGATCGACAGCCGCCGCGTCACGCTGGTGATGTCATCGGATTGGACCTCGAGCCCCTCACACGCATAGAGGGCCACCACCTTCTGCTGGGAAAGCTCCTGCTGCAGTTGGGCGGCGTCCCGGAAGCCCACTCGCACGATGCGCAGCGGCCGGCCCGCGATGGGTCTGCCCCGCGCGGCGGCCTCCAGGGCAAGGCTCAGCTCCAGGCCTCCGCGCGCCGAGCGCTCGTCCCCTTCCCGGTGGACGACGGCGACCGTCAGCGGAGGCGGGTGCAGGCCCATCCGCCGGTCATAGGCAAGGATGCGCACCAGCAGCGAGGCCCGCAGGGTCGAGGGCAGTTCGTCAGCGCGAGCAGGCGCGGAGGCAAGCACCAGCAGCAGGGGACTCAAGAGGCACCAGCGCCACCTCGTGGCGCGCCCCTTCCGGGCCCAGCAACATGACAACATGAACGAGATACTCCGGTCTTGGTTGATGGGTGAATCTGGAATCTGAAACGCCGGGGTCCGCTCTGGCCTGTCCCTGCTCAGGCCACCGCGGACTGAGCGGAGGGCCCCTGGCCAAGCTGGAGGAAAAGGCGCTCGCGCAAGGTGTCCGCGTCGAGGGGCTTGCTCAGCACCCGGTCCGGGTGCTGCTCGAGGAAGGCGCGGGTCGCATCGGTAAAGGCGCCTCCCGTGAAGAAGGTCACCACCTCGGCCTGTGGTGGCTGCACCCGCTGAAGCTCGGTGAAGAAGTCCACGCCGGTCATCTCCGGCATCATCACGTCACAGAGGATGAGGTCGAACCTGGTCCCCTGGAGGATCAGCGCCAGCGCCTCTCGCGCGCCCAGCGCCACGGTGACATCGTGCTCGCGCCCCAGGGTGCGCCGCAGCGCCGTCCCCACGAACGGATCATCATCGACCACCAGCACCCGCCCCCGCCGCTGCTCGCGCTCCGGGGCCGGCAGGGGCTGAGCGCGCCGCTTCACGGGGCTGGCGGTGGCCGGGAGGATGACGGTGAAGGTGCTGCCGCGGTTCAGCTCGCTCTCGACACAGATGGTCCCGCCAAACCGGGTGATGATGCCCTGGCAGACGGACAGCCCCAGCCCCGTCCCTACCCCCACCGGCTTGGTGGTGAAGAAGGGGGTGAACAGGCGGCTGCGCACCTCGGGTGACATTCCGCTCCCGGTGTCGGTGATGCTGATGCGCACCTGCCCATCGTCCCCCAGCCGGGTGGAAACGCGGATCTCGTTCTGATCCGCGGCGCCCGGAACGATGGCGTGGGCGGCGTTGATCAACAGGTTGAGGAACACCTGGGCCAGGCGCACCTCATTGGCCTCGACGGGCGGAACCTCCGTGTAGTCGCGCACCAGCCGGGCCCGGTGGCGCAGCTCGTTGGCCGCCATGTTGATGGCCGCTTCCAGGGGCCGCTCCAGCTCGGTCGGCTCGCACCGGTCATCTTCCCCCCGCGAGAAGGACTTGAGGCTCTGGACGATGTGCTGCACGCGTGAGCAACCCTCGCGTGCCTCGACCAGCGCACGGGCCATCTCCTGCCAGCTCCCCTCCAGGCTGGCGCGCTGCTCCGGTGCGCAGCCCGGCATGACGGCGGCCTTCACCCCGGGCAGCTCCTGGAGCACGAAGTGGATGTTGGCGGTGACGTAGGCCAGCGGATTGTTGATCTCATGGGCCACACCGGCGGCCAGCGTGCCCACGGAGGTGCGCCGGTCGGCGACGATGAGCTGTTCCTGAGTCGTGCGCAGCTCGCGCAGCCGCTCGGCCAGCTCCTGGGTGCGCTCGGCCACCCGCTGCTCCAGCTCGAGGTTGCGCGCGCGCACGCGCTCCTGCGCCAACCGCTCGGTGATGTCCTGGAAGTACAGCCCCCAACCAAAGCGCACCCCTTCCCGGCTCTGGATGGGCGCGCGATAGACGGTGATCGTCCGGCCATCCCGGAGCGAGAACTCCAGGGGCCCGCCGGAAGGCGGCTCCTGCTGGAGGTGGGCCAGGCGCTGCAAGGCCGCGGGCTCCTCCACCGCGGGGGCCAGTTCCCGCAGAATCTGCTCCACGTGCCGCCCGTCCAGCCGCTCGGGCCCCAGGCGCCACATGTGGAGCAGGCGCTGGTT
>DASVVJ010000511.1:0-7808 GCA_036389955.1 Myxococcaceae bacterium | reverse complement strand
CGGTGCGCAGCCACTTCGACGCGCAGGACTTCGTCGAGTCCGGCACCCCGGGCGTGAAGTCCACCCGCGACGGCTACCTCAACCGCGCCCTGGCCGCGCTCCCCGCCGACCCCAGCGCCGGAGCCTTCCGGGCCGTGGCCCTACAGCCCACCCTGCCACGGGCCCTCGCCGGAGACGCACCCGCCCTCGCCCTCGAGTCCCTGGAGTCCTTCCGCCTGCAGTCGCCGCGCCGCACCGGCCCCGTCAGCTTCGACTCGCTCTATGCCGCCGCCGTGGACGAGGCCCTGCGCACCACCGGCGTGGAGACCTCCTCCGCCCTGTCCCTCGTTGCTGACCGGCAGCTTGCTGACCAGCCGCCGCGGCATGGCGCCTCCTACCCCCGCTCGCCGCTGGGCCGCCGGCTCAAGGACCTGGCCCGCCTCATCCACGCGGACGTGGGCCTTCAGCTCGCCGCCACCGAATCCGGCGGGTGGGACACCCACATCCTCCAGGGCCGCGAGCGGGGCCCCTTCGCCAACCGGGTGAAGGACCTGGGCGAGAGCCTGGCCGCCTTCGCCACCGACCTGGGCCCCCGGCTGGCGGACGTGCTCGTGGTGGTGTTCACCGAGTTCGGCCGCACTGCCCGGGAGAACGGCAACGGCGGCACCGACCATGGCACCGGCGGCGCGGCGCTGTTGCTGGGCGGTCCGGTGCGCGGCGGCCGGGTGGGAGGACCGTGGAAGGGTCTTTCGGAACCCTACCTGTTGGATGGGAGAGACGTGCCCTCGCTCACGGACATCCGGGCTGTGCTCGCTGAAGCGCTCGTGACGCACTGCGGCCTTGCCACTTCACAGGCCGTATTTCCGGGGCTGGGCGCTCGCCCCCCCCTCCCCGGTCTCTTGGGCCGCTGAACGGGTGGTGCTACCATACCCCCAGGATTGGCCACGAAGCCCCATCGCGGCGCCGGGGAGCACATGATCGAAAGTGATGCCTCTGCCGGGACACCTCCACCCACCGTGGTGGATCCCCTGCTGGGCAAGGTCCTCAATGAGCGCTTCAAGGTCCTGGAGGCGCTCGGCTCCGGCGGGATGGGCAAGGTGTACAAGGCCATCCAGGCGCCGCTGGATCGTCCTGTCGCGCTCAAGGTCCTCAATCCCCAGTACGGCCAGGACAAAGACCCTGGCTTCCAGCGCCGCTTCTTCCTCGAGGCCAGCGTCACCGCCAAGCTGCGCCACCCCAACACCGTCACCGTCATCGACTACGGGAAGACCGAGGACGGCATCTACTACATCGCCATGGAGTACCTGGAGGGCCAGACGCTC
The DNA here is from genome assembly GCA_036389955.1 of Myxococcaceae bacterium. Taxonomy (GTDB): domain Bacteria; phylum Myxococcota; class Myxococcia; order Myxococcales; family Myxococcaceae; genus DATHBR01. The sequence goes on along the minus strand of DASVVJ010000511.1, from coordinate 6,507 downwards.
TCCCAGCTCCTGACGCAGGTGGGGCCGCTGCCGTGGGCCCGGGCGCTCACCATCGCCCAGCAGATCGCCCGCTCGCTGCGCGAGGCGCACAAGATCGGCCTCATCCACCGGGACCTGAAGCCCGCCAACGTCATGGTCCTCAACCAGGAGACGGACCACGACGTGGTGAAGGTGCTGGACTTCGGCCTGGTGAAGTCCTTCATGCCCGACGGCGGCCAGGTCCCCGCGGACGTGTCGCTCACGCAGGCGGGCGTCATCCTCGGCTCGCCGCAGTACATGGCGCCCGAGCAGGCGCGCAACATCTCCGACCCGCGCAGTGACGTGTACTCGCTGGGCGTGGTGCTCTACCAGATGCTGCTGGGCCGCCCGCCCTTCCTGGCCGAGCAGAGCATCGACATCATCGTCAAGCACCTCAACGAGCCGCCGCCGGCCTTCACCGCCATCTGGCCCAACCACACCATTCCTCCCGAGGTGGAGGCGCTGGTGATGAAGTGCCTGGCCAAGCGCCCCGCGGACCGGTTCGACTCGATGGACGGGGTGCTCGACAGCATGCGCCGCGTCACGGCCACCGCGGGCGTCAGCGGCGTGTTCAGCGGCCCGCGCAGCTTCGTCGGGATGAGCGCCCACAGCGGGCCCCTCACCGGCCCTATCCCGGCGCCGACACCCAACCCGGGCTCGGGCGCCTCGACGATGGCGCTCGACATCTCCGTGGAGGAGCCCGAGGCGCGCAAGCGCCGCAACTCCGTGCCCATGGCCCTGTTCGGCGGCTCGGTGCTCATCGGCGTCGGCGTGGCGCTGATGCTGGCCCTGCGCACGCCCTCCGCGCCCACGCCCGCCGTGCTGCCGCCCGTGCCCGAGCAGCCCGTGGCCATCGCGCCTCCGCCTGCCGCGCCGGTGCCGGCCGAGCCCGCCGCCGCCGGCCACGCGCAGGATCCGCTGGCGGTGCCGCTCGCGGTCCCCGAGCCCGCCAAGGCGGAGGAGAAGCCCGCGGAGAACGCCGCGCCGGCTCAACCCGCGCTGGTGCGCTTCCTCATTGCCAGTGAGCCCAGCGGCGCGCGGGTGGCGCACGCCGGGCGCAACCTGGGCGAGACGCCGCTGGAACTCGAGGTGCCCGCGGACGAGGCGGGCCGTGCCCGCGCCGAGCTGACCTTCGAGCTGGCCGGCTACCCGCGCGCCACCGTCACGGCCGAGGGTGAGGGGCCCGAGGTCCGCTTCACGCACAAGCTGAAGAAGAAGAGCTCGCGGCCTAAGTCGCAGCAGGGCTCTGTGGGTTACAAGGACGATCCTTACCAGTGAACATGTCTCGAGCTTTCCACCGAGCGGGCGTCCTCGCGCTGTGTCTCTTCGCGGGGAATGCCCTGGCCGACGAGCGCCTGCAGGCGCGCCGCCACTTCCGTAACGGCATGAGCCTCATTGCCCAGGGGCAGTTCGACCGGGGCATCGCCGAGCTGCAAACGGCCTACGAAATCAAGCCGCACCCCAACGTGCTCTTCAACATCGCGCGCGCGTACATGGACGCGGGCCGCAATGCCGAGGCGCTGGAGTGGTACCGGCGCTACCTCAGCTTCAACCCTCCGGACGCGGACGGGGTGCGCGCCACCGTCGCGCGCCTGGAGGCCGCGCAGAACACGCCCGAGACGCCCAAGCCGGGCGACGCGCTGCCCATGCCGCCGCCGCCCGTGCTCAAGGGCACGCCCGCTCCGGACGCGCAGGCCCTGGCCGCGCTCGTCGAGCGGCTGGAGAAGGCCATCGCCCGCGCGGAGGCCATGCCCACGGCTCCCGCCGCTCCGGCCCCCGTGAGCACCGAGGGCTCCGGCATCGCCACGCCCGCCACTCCGGCTGCCGCCGAGGACGTGGGCGCGGTGCCCTACGAGGAGCGCGTGGTGACGGCCAGCCGCCGTGCCCAGTCCTCGCTCGAGGCGCCCAACGCCACCACCGTCATCACCGCCGAGGACATCCGGCTCTCGGGCGCCACCAGCCTGGTGGAGCTGCTGCGCCGCGTGCCCGGCGCGGACGTGATGAAGCTGGGCGTGGGCAGCGCCAACCTCTCGCTGCGCGGCTTCAACCAGCGCATCGCCAACAAAGTGCTCGTGCTGATCGACGGGCGCACCGAGTACCAGGACTTCCTGGGCACCACGATGTGGTCCAGCGTGCCCATTGGCCTGGAGGAGATCGAGCGCATCGAGGTGATTCGCGGCCCGGGCAGCGCTCTGTACGGCGCCAACGCGATGCTGGGCGTCGTCAACATCATCACCCGCACGCCAGGCACCGGGCCCCGCGCCCAGCTGCACGGCATGGCGGGCGCCGGCCACACGGCGATGGGCTCCTTCCAGAGCCACGGCACCACGGGCGCGCTGCGCTACCGCCTGGCCGTGGGCTACGGGCAGGAGGACAAGTGGAGCCGGGATTACGAGGACTCGCGGCCGGACGTGGTGCCGCGCGCGCCCAGCTCCCAGGTGGGCTACCGCGGCGCCCGGGGCAACGCGGCCACCGAGTACACCTTCGCGCCCGGCATGGAGCTGGGAGTCTCCTCCGGCGTGCACCGCTTCTCTACGGAGCTGTACCCGCTGGGCGTGCTGCGCAACTACTACATGGACGGGCTCAGCTCCTACGCCAAGGCGGACGCGGGCCTGGGGCCGGTGAAGCTCAAGGTCTTCTGGAACCACATCAACGTGGATGCGGGCCCTCAGTACGAGCCCATCGGGCAGCGCTCGCTGGCCACCCGCGTCACCTCGCACCTCTTCAACGGCGAGGCGCTGTTCAGCAAGGGCTTCGAGCTGGCCGGAGAGCACCTGCTCAACGTGGGTGTGGAAGGCCGCCTCAAGCGGGTGTCGTGGAGCTACCTGAACTCGGGGCAGCAGGAGGAGCTCCACGCCGCGGCCTTTGTGCAGGACGAGTGGCGGCCGGTGCGCCCGCTGCGCCTGCTGGCCTCATACCGCGTGGACCGGCACCCGCTGCTGGACGGGGGCCAGCCGGGCCTGGCGCACTCGCCGCGCGTGTCCGCCATCTACATTCCCTTCGAGGGGCATGCCTTCCGCGTCAGCGGCGCCTCCGCCTTCCGCGAGCCCACCTTCCTGGAGAGCTACACGGACCTGCGCATCCCCGCCCCGGGCGTGCCCGGCGCCAGCGCGCTCACCCAGGGCAGCCGCATGCTGCGGCCCGAGCGCCTGGTGGCCTTCGAGCTGGGCTACCGCGGCGAGGCTCCCACCGTGGGCGTCGACTGGGACCTGGCCCTGTACCAGAACACGGTGAGGGACCTGATCGGCCTGTCCGCGTTCGAGCGGCTGCCGGCCGGCGAGGCCTATGACGCGGCGACCGACACCTACCTGCTGGGCCGCTCCGTCTTCCAGAACGAGGAGGCCACGTACACCTCGCGCGGCGTGGAGGCGGGCGTCTCGCTGGCGCCGGTGGACGGCCTGGGCATCAAGGTCAGCGGCGCTCTGCAGAAGGTGACGGCGGACGGCGAGGCGGACGCGCAGTGCGCCCCCTGCAGCCAGGCTCCGCAGCTCAAGCTGTTCGGCGGCCTGACCTACCGCACGCGCTCGGACCTGGAGTTCGGCGTGGACGCGGCCTACACCTCGGGCACCACCTGGATCGAGCGCGAGCCCAACAGCGCCGACCCCACCCGCATCGACTTCATCGCCAACCCGCTGAACGCCTACACCTCGCTCAATGCCCGCGTGGGCTATGAGGTCATCAAGGACCGGTTCACGGTGGCGGTGGTGGGCTCGAACCTGGCGGCCGCTCACACCCAGCACCCGCTCGGCAACCGCATCGAGCGCCGCGTCTACGCCACTGTGACGGTGACTCCATGAACAGCCTTCGCTCCCGGGGCGGGGCCCTCGCGGGCCTGACGCTCTCCACCCTGCTCGTGCTGGGCTGCGAGCCTCCCACGGTGGTGCCCACCCAGGACCAGCAGCAGCAGACGGACGCCTCGCGCATCGAGGGCAACGTCGTGGTGCAGGGCCGCGCCCGAGGCAACGCCGTGGTGTTCCTCTATGACAAGGCCCGTCCGCCGCCGCCGCTGGGCACCGGGCGCCCCATCTCCTTCACCATCATCCCCATGGAGGAGCTCTTCGGCTCGGACCTCGACACGGGCACCGTGGGCCCGTTCACCGCGCCGTTCGTCTTCCCGCTGGTGCCTCCGGGCACCTACCTGCTGCGCGGCTTCATCGACACGGACACCTGTCGCGCCGGCAAGCAGCCCTGCCACGGCCCGGACTTCATCCCCTGGTTCAACGTCACCGCCGAGCCCAACGTGGATGACGTGGGCGGAGCCGCCGTGGACCCCGCCACCCTCGAGCTTCGCGAGGTGGTGGTGGGCGAGAAGGACGGCGTGCTGCAGCCCGTGCTGGGCGTCTCGGTGAGCTTCACCAGCTCGGCCACCGTGACGGCCGACCGCCCAGCCTTCGAGGTCCTGAGCCCCTCGGCCTTCGAGCCTGGCACCCCCGTCAAGCTGCTCCGGCTGCGCGCGCTCCCCATCAGCGAGGGCGCGGTGGACCTGCGCTCGCCTCTCTTCGTCGTGCGCTACATGGACGCGGACCGCAACGGCCAGCCGGATGACGCCAACCGGGACGGTGTCCCCGAGTTCTGGCCGCGCGTGCTGCTGCGCAAGCTCGACAACGACGCTCCCTTCACCGACGAGAACGACCTGGACAACAACGGCCAGCTCGACGCGACGGGCGTGGACTACGAGCACGTGAATGCCGCGCCGGATGGCAAGCCGGATCTCGTCGTGCTCGCCGCGGGCCTGGTGCCCGACGCCTTCGTCCCGCAGCTCAACGACGAGCAGGGCAACCCCAGCACCGCGAAGTCCGTCATCGCGACCGAGCTCACCGTGGCCGTGCGTGCGATCGCGTTCGATGCGCGAGACCCCGCCGCGCCCGAGCAGCTGAAGTCGGTTCCCAAGGGCCGTTACGCCGTGACTGTTCTTCAGTCCACGGGCCAGGTGTGGCGCGTGCCCAACGAACTCTCGCCGGCGCTGGCCGAACCCCTGGGATTGCCCAAGGTGGAGAGCCAGGCCTTCGTCGTGGAAGTGAAGTAAGCTCTTGATTTAACAGGGTTAAATCAGGGGCCGGAGTGGGCCTATACCCACGCTGTAGGCCATGTAGGATTTCCCTGTTTAGCGGTCTTCGCTTTGTTTTGACTTCGACTCGCGATTTCTGCAGTATTCGATTTGTGCAGTTCGGGGAGATTTTTCCGAACGAGCGAGGGAAGACTTATGAAGGCCGGAACACTTGCATCTGCCGCGACTGTCTCGGTTCCACCCACCGCTGAGGAGTCGGTTCGCCCAGTGTTGAAGGTTGCCACCGGAACCACGCAGCGCGTTCTGCTCGTCGATGACAGCCGCTCCATCCGGACGCTGCTGAAGATCTACCTGATGGCCCGCAACTTCGAGTACGTCGAGGCCGAGTCGGGTGAAGAGGCCCTGCGGGTGCTGGATCAGGGCGGCATCGACCTGGTGCTGACCGACTTCCGGATGGAGGGCATGAACGGGGCGGAGTTCGCCGGCCAGCTGCGCTCCAACCCGAACTCGCGCGTGGCGCGCACGCCCATTCTGATGATGACGGGCGACCCGAACGTGGCCGAGGTCCGCACGCTGGGCCAGAAGGCGGGCATCAACGCCTTCGTGCGCAAGCCGGTGAGCTGCGCGCAGCTGATGACGCTGGTGGACACGATCCTGCCGCGCAACAGCTAGTTGCTCTCGCGAGCGCTCAGGCCGGGTGCGGAGTGCGCGCCCGGCGGCGCTTGCGAATGGCCTCCACGGCCCGGATGCCCAGCAGCACCGCGAGCACTGCTCCATAGATGAGCGGCTCGGTGGCATCCTTCTTCACCCGCCAGACGAAGTGCACCACCCCGAGCGCCGCCGAGACGTAGGCGAGCCGGTGCAGGCGCTGCCATGCGGGAAAGCCCATGCGCCGTACCGCCCCGTTGGTGGAGGTGGCGGCCAGGGGAAGCATCAACACCAGCGAGACAAAGCCCACGGCGATGAAGCCGCGCTCGGTGACGTCCTGGAGGATGGCGCCGAGCTGAAGTCCCTGATCGGCCACCGCGTACGTGAGGAAGTGCAGCACGCCATAGGCGAAGGCCAGCAGGCCCAGCATCTTGCGGATGCGCGGGGGCCAGGTCCACGCCAGCATCAGCTTGAGCGGCGTGCACGCCAGCGACAGCACGAGGAAGACGAGGCACAGCAGCCCCGTCTGGTTGAGCACCGTCTCGATGACGTTGGGGCCCAGCGTGCCCTGCAGGCCTTGCAACAGCATCAACGCCAGCGGCGCGAGGCCACCGACGAGGACAGCAGGCTTGAGCCAGGGCAGCGGCGGAGAGGCCATGGGTCAGTAGTTCTGGCGCAGATCCATGCCAGCATAGAGGGAGGCCACCTGCTCGGCGTAGCCATTGAAGGGCAGCGTGGGGCGGCGGCTCAAGTCACCGATGCGGCGCTCGGTGGCCTGGCTCCAGCGCGGGTGATCCACCGCGGGGTTCACGTTGGCGTAGAAGCCGTACTCG
>DASVVJ010000510.1:0-3495 GCA_036389955.1 Myxococcaceae bacterium | reverse complement strand
AAGGAGCCCCCATGCACTGGAAGACCGCTGGGCTCTGTGCCCTGGCACTCGCCGGAACCCTGGGGTGCCCTCACGCCTTCGGGCGAGGCGGCACCCTCGACAACGCCGCCAGTAAGGACGTCGAGGAACTCTTCGACCCCGCGGATTGCACCTACGAGCAGTTCCAGGAGAATTGCGTACCGGACCACACCACCGAGAAGTGCCGGAAGATCTGTGGATGAACTGGCGCGTGCCTGTAGGAGTCCTTGTTGGCCTCGCGCTGCCAGTGCCTCTCATCTGGGCACTGGCTGGCTCGATGTTTCCGCACTCCCGGCAACTTCCGCGTGATGCCGCGGGGGTGAGCCCCGTGCTCACCTCTGAAGAGCGCTCCCGGCTTCAGAGTTACCACCGCAAGTGCGCCAGCAGAGAGGATTGCGAACCTCCCCTGGCTTGCCTCGGGAGCCCTCGTGCCAGGAAACACTTCTGTACCGACAGTCAGTGCGCCACGGACGCACAATGCCCGGAGGACTTCTCGTGCCAATTGCTGCCCTCGGCAGAAGGGGGCCTGCTGGTCCGCTATTGCATTCCCAACGGCCTGCGTCAGGAACGGGAGAGCTGTCTCAGCATCCCAACGGATCAGGAGTCCGCATGCGCGCCAGGACTCCTGTGCGGCAAGGGCTGGTGTGGGCGGCCCTGCCGGCTCGATGAACCCACGAGTTGCCCGCGGGGATTTTTCTGCGCGCAGACCATCCCCGGTCCTGCCTGCCAGCCCACCTGCGAAGGGGTGACCTGCCCTGAAGGTCAACGGTGCATTCGCGACGAGGGAGGCGCCTCGGCGTGCGCCGTGGTGTACGGCCAGGACTGCCAACGCGAGCCCTGCCCCGAAGGCCGCGAGTGCTCGGCCATGTTCTCCGCCAGGCCTCAGGTCAAGGTGTGGATGGAGTGTTTCCCTGAGTGCGGAGCAGACCGTCCTCCTTGCGCGGAGGGGCTCGTCTGCGATCGCACCACGTGCCGAAAGCCCTGCGAGCCGGCGGGCCCCAACGTGTGTGAGCCGGGCTTCCGGTGCCAGCGTGCCACGGACAGGCTGCCATGGCTGTGCCACCCGGACATGTAGCGTGCTCCGGCATGGCCGTTGAGGGCTACCCCTGACCTCGCCCGTTCTGGTACGGTGAACCCGGGAGGTTGTGCGTCCCTGTTCCTACCTACGCGTCGAGCGCTTCTCGCTTGCCTGGCACTCCCGGGGCCCTGGGCGGCGGCCCAGCCCGCTCCCGCTGCCCGTCAACGCGTAAACCGGCATGTCATCCTCCCGGTAGACGCTCCCGAACCGGCCGACACGCTGCGCCTGGCTCCGGGCACCCTCACCAACCTCGTCTTCGATGCGCCCCTGGACAAGGACTCGGTGCAGTTGGAGGGCAGGGACCTCTGGATCCAGCTTGTGGACACGGGCGCGCGCAGCCTTCTGTTGGAAGCCGCGATGGAGCTGCCCCCCTCGGAGCGGTGGCTGCTCCGGGTGCGCTTCCTGGACGGAGCCCTGCCCGCTCACGCCGTCTTCGCGCTCACCGCCCACCCCACGCAGGTGGACGGCGAGGTGCGCGTGTCCCGCCGTGCGCTCTCCCCCGAGGCCTGTCAAACGGAGCTGTCGCAGCTGCGCTCCCGCTGCACCCAGGCCCCCAGCCCCGCGGACTTCGCTCTGGCGGGGTGGATAGGGGCCGGTGGGGTGGGCGCTCTGAGCATCCCAACGGACAGGGAGGAGCAGAGCGCACGTGAGTTGGTGATGAACCGGGGCAGTATCTACTCCACCCCCGACTGGGCCGTGGTGTTGGTGGAGGTGGAGAATCAGGGCCGGCAGCCCTGGGTGCCGGCCCAGGCGAAACTGACAGACCCGCGGCAAGGCACGGTGGCCAGGATCCGGACGGTGCGGATGAAAGAGCCGGCGCTTGCTCCTGGTGCCGCCGCGCTCATCGCCGTTGAAGCAGACCGGCCTCTGGCGGCGCCCGGGGCCGCGTTCTCCCTGGAGCTCTCGGACGAGGCGGGCCAGCGAACCCTCGTCATCACGAACGTGACGCTCCCCAATGCCGGGAGCGGACCTTTGAAGGAAACACCGTGAAGTACCATCCGGCCCACCTCCCAACCGGGCTGCGGGTCCGCGAGTGGCGCATTCTGAAGCGGCTGCACGTGGGCGGCTTCGGAGCCGTGTACCTCGTGGACCACGAGGGCCAACGCTACGCGCTGAAGATCTCCCTGCACCGCGCCGACAGCACCTCTGGCAAGGATCCGGCGTGCACGGATGATCGCACCCGCCGGGAGCTGACCTGCCTGCTCACGCTCGACCCGCCCCATGTGCCGCGCCTGATCTGCCATGGCCGCTGGCCCGATGCCAGCCACGGCTACCTCTTCTTCGTCATGGAGTACGTGGAAGGGGACACGCTGACGGAGTGGGCGGTCCGCCACTCGCCAGCCCTGCGCCAGGTGCTCCATGTCTTCATCGGCCTGTCGGCTGCGCTGGAGGCCGCGGAAGTGCGCTCCATTCTCCACCGGGACATCAAGCCCTCCAACATCCTGGTGCGCGCGAAGAGTTCTGCTGCCGTGTTGTTGGACTGGGGCTCTAGCGACTTGCCGGGGGCCAAGGACATCACGGAGGGGGCCCTGGCTCCCGGCACCCCGCCTTACCGCAGCCCCGAGTCACTCCGGTTCGCCCGCCTGCACCGGGACGAGCCGGGGGCCCGGTACACGTACCAGCCCACCGACGACATCTACGCGCTGGGGGTGAGCTTCTACGAGGTGCTCACCGGAAGGAAACCCTTCGCCACCCCGGTCTCGGATCGCCAGCGGCTCAACGCGGAGATTGAACTGCGTATCCCCCCCGCGCCGCATGAGCTCAACCCCCACGTCCCCGCCGCCCTGAGCGAGCTCGTCTGCCGGCTCTTGGCCAAGGACCCCCGGAACCGTCCCGCGGGCGGCCTGGCGCTGCGGCGGGAGTTGGAGAGCCTCAGTCCAGAGAGCAGTGTGTGGGAGGCACCGCTGGGCCTGCCCCGTCCGGCCCCGGGCTCCAGTCCCTCTTCAGAGCCGCCTCCCGCGAAGAGCGCCCCTCTCTCACGCGGTGGGTGGCTGGCCATCGCCACGGTGGCGGTAGCCGCCCTGGCCTACGCTGGGGCGGAGCTCCTGGGTCCGGCGCCCCGGGCCCTCCCTCCGCCTTCCCTTGTTATGGCTCCCTCGCCCCCAGAGAAAGCAGTGCCCCTCGTGCAATCCCCACCCGACGCAGGCTCCCCACCCTTGCCTTCCCCCTTGGAGACAAAACAGACCGTGAAGACCCCAGAACCCCCGAAGAAGAAACGGCTCACGAGCCGCGACGTCCTCAAGACCGGATGCCTCGTCGCGATGGCGGGCCTGGACGGCGGTTGTGCCACCGCCCCCATCAAGCCGCCACGGGATGCGTGTCCCCCGGAGGTCATAGACGGAATGATAGCCCTGGGTTTCCGCGCTGTTCCCGATAACAGGGCCATCTTGGACGTCCTG
>DASVVJ010000509.1:0-14539 GCA_036389955.1 Myxococcaceae bacterium | reverse complement strand
CCTTCAAGTCTCCCAGGTGCTCGAGCGCGTCCACCACCCGCTGGTTGACGCCCTTGGCGCCCAGGCTGCCGCCGAAGACGAGGATGGAGAAGTGCTCGTGCGCCACGTGCGAGCGCAGGTAGTTGTCCATCAGCTTGCGGCGGATGGGGTTGCCCACCAGCTGCACCTTGCCCTCGGGGAAGAAGCGGCGCGCCTCCTCGAAGGCGGTGAAGACCACCTTCACGAACTTGCCGAGCAGCTTGTTGGTGAGCCCCGGCAGCGCGTTCTGCTCCTGCACCGCGGTGGGAATACCCATCAGCCACGCGGCCATCACCACCGGGCCGCTGGCGTAGCCGCCCACGCCGACGACGACGTCCGGCTTGTGGCGATTGAGGATGCGAAACGACTCGATGAAGGCGATGGGCAGCGCCAGCAGGCCCTTGATGAGCTGGCCCAGGCCCTTGCCCTTGAGGCCCCGGGCCCGGATGAACTCCAGCGGGAAGCCCGCCTGCGGCACCACGCGCGCCTCGAGGCCCCGCTCGGTGCCCACGAAGACCACCTCGTTGCGGTGGTGGCGCGTCACCACCTCCTCGGCCAGGGCGATGCCTGGAAAGAGGTGCCCACCTGTTCCTCCGCCGGCGATGAGGACTTTCACGCCGCTACCTCCCGCATGTCCGTGCCCGCGCGGGCCGCCCGGTTGCCGGCCCCCTGTGTGTTCGCGCTCAGGGACAAGAGCACTCCGGCCGTTCCCATCAGCACCAGCAGCGAGGTGCCTCCGTAAGAGACGAACGGCAGCGTGAGGCCCTTGGTCGGCAGCAGCCCCATGGCCACGCACATGTTCACCGACGCCTGGAAGGCGATGATGGAAGTCAGGCCCAGCCCCAGGTACGTGCCAAACGTCTCCGGCGCCGCCAGGGAGATGCGCACCCCGCGCCAGATGACCACGGCGTAGAGCGCCACCAGCAGCGTCACGCCCACCAGGCCCAGCTCCTCGCCGATGATGGCGAAGATGAAGTCGGTGTGGGCCTCAGGCAGGAAGAAGAGCTTCTGCCGCCCGTCTCCCAGGCCCAGTCCGGTGAGGCCTCCCGAGCCAATGGACATCAGCGACTCGGCCACCTGATAGCCCGAGTCATGCCGGTGCGCCCAGGGGTCGAGGAAGGCCGTCACCCGCTTCATGCGGTAAGGGCTGGAGGCGATGGCCACATACGCCATCGGCAGCGCGAGCAGCACCGAGCCCACCAGGTAGCTGAGCTTGGTGCCCGCGGCGAACAGCAGCACGAAGAGCAGGAACACCAGCAGCACGGAGCTGCCGAAGTCCGGCTGGCGCATGCACAGGCCCACCAGCACGCCGCACAGCAGCAGGTGCGGCAAAAAGCCGATGGAGAAGGTGGCCACCTTCTCGCGCTTCTTGGCCAGAGAGTACGAGAGGTAGACGACCCAGGCGAACTTGGCCACCTCGGCGGGCTGCAAGCCGAAGCCCGGGAAGCGGATCCACCGCCGCGCGCCGCCCGCCGTGGTGCCAAGGCCGGGGATGAGCACCAGCACCAGCAGAATCAGGGTGACGATGAGCAGCGGCCAGGCCAGGCGGGCCAGCTTGCGCCAGCCGACCTTCATCGCCACGGCCATGGCCACCACGCCCATACCGGCGGCCATGAGCTGGCGCTTGAGGAAGTACAGGCTGTCGCCGTGCTTGTCCTGCGCGAGAATGGCGCTGGCCGAGTAGACCATCACCAGTCCCAGCGCCACGAGCGCGAGCACGGCACACAGCAGCAGGGGATCGAACCGGACAGGCGCGGCGGCGGCGGTTGTCTTCATGGGCCAGTCCTCAGAGCGCCTGTACGAGGCGTTTGAACGTGTCGCCCCGGTCCTCGAAGTTCTTGAACTGATCGTACGACGCGCAGGCCGGAGACAGCAGCACGGTGTCCCCGCTCTTCGCCAGCTCGCGTGCTTTCCTCACGGCCGCCTCCAGCGTGCCGCACGGGTGCACCGGCGCCACGCCCTGGTAGGCGGCGGCGATCGTGTCCGCGTCCTGGCCGATGGTGAGCACCGCCGTCACCTTGCCCCGCCCCTCGTCCACCATGGGCTGGTACGGAGCGCCCTTGCCCTTGCCTCCCGCGATAAGCAGCAGGTTGCCAGGGAAGGCCCGCAGCGCCACCAGCACCGAGTCCACGTTGGTGGCCTTGGAGTCATTCACCCACTCCACCCCGTCCAGCACGCGCACGCTCTCCATGCGGTGCGGCAGACCAGGGTAGCCGTCCAGCCCCGCCTGCACCGCCTCGCGGGGCACTCCGCCCAGCCGGGCCAGCAGCGTGGCTGCCATGGCGTTGGCCGCGTTGTGCGCGCCGCGCAGCGAGCGGCTGGTGAGCGTGTAGTCCTCGCCCGAGAAGTCCAGGCGGAAACCACCCTTCTGTGCCACCGCGAGCCCCGCCAGCTTCGGCCCGCCCTCGGCCACCTTGCCCGTGAGGCTGAAGCCGTACACGGGCACCTTCGCCTGCAGCGCCAGCCGCATGACGTGCGCGTCCTCGGCGTTCACCACCGCGTAGTCGCCTTCGATCTGGTTGCGGAAGATGCGCGCCTTGGCCTCGCCGTAGGCCTCGTGGCTGTCGTACCGGTCCAGGTGGTCCGGCGTGAGGTTGAGGATGGTGGCGCCCCAGGCCCTCATCTGCAGAGTGCCCTCGAGTTGGAAGCTGGACAGCTCCACCACCAGCGTGTCCCAGGCCTTCGGAGTCAGCGCCGCCTCGGCCAGAGGGCGCCCCAGGTTGCCACCCACGAAGGTGCGGCCTCCGCCCCGGGCGAACAGCTCGCCGGTAAGCGCCGTGGTGGTGCTCTTGCCGTTGGTGCCGGTGATTCCAATGAACGGAATGTCCGGGAGGAAGCGCCAGGCCAGCTCAATCTCGCCCCAGATGGGGATGCCCGCCTCGCGCGTGGCCTTCAGCTCCGGCAGCACCAGCGGCACGCCGGGGCTTACCACCACCAGGTTCTGCTCCTTGAGCAGCCCGGGCGGCGTGGGGCCTGTCACCAGCGTGACGCCCTGGGACTTCAGCTCCCGGGCCACCTCGCCGAGCGTGGCCTCATCGCGCGCATCGAGCGCGGTGACCTGGGCGCCATGAGCAAGCAACAGCCGGATGGCCGCCACCCCGCTCTTCGCCAGCCCGAACACCAGGACCTTCTCACCGGACAGCGCGGACGACATGGCAGCAGCTCCTACTAGCGCAGCTTCAGGGACAGCAGCGCCACGGCGCCACACAGGATGGCGACGATCCAGAAACGCACGATGATCTTCGGCTCGGCCATGCCCTTGAGCTCGAAGTGGTGGTGCACCGGGGCCATCTTGAAGACGCGCTTGCCCGTCGTCTTGAACGAGATGACCTGAATCATCACGCTCAGCGCCTCGGCGAAGAAGATGCCGTGGATGATGGCGGACACCACCTCGTTCTTCGACATGACGGCCAGGCCGCCCAGCGCGCCACCCAGGGCCAGCGAGCCCACGTCCCCCATGAACACCGAGGCCGGATAGGTGTTGAACCACAGGAACGAGATGCCCGCGCCCACGATGCTGGCGCAGAACACGGCCAATTCCGCGCCGCCGGGCACCTGGATGATGCCCAGGTACTGGTACAGCGGCGTGGCCACCACGCGCGTCACCCCGCCCGAGGTGGCGTAGTCCGCGATGTTCAGCGTGGTGCCTGCCACGTAGCAGAGCACCGCGAAGGTGGTGGCGGCGATGATGGTGGGCACGATGGCCAGGCCGTCCAGGCCGTCCGTGAGGTTCACCGCGTTGGAGGTGCCCACGATGACGAGCCACGCGAAGACGACGTAGAACCAGCCCAGGTCCGGGTTGAACCAGCGGGTGGGGATGAAGGGCAGCGTCAGCTTCGTGTTGATGAGCAGCGTGGGCCCGAAGGAGCCGTCCGGCTGCGTCCAGGTGGTGAGCAGCCCGAAGACGGCCACCAGGAAGAAGAGGGTCTGCAGCGCCATCTTCTTGCGCCCGGCCAGGCCCTTGGAGTTGCGCTTGGACAGCTTGAGCCAGTCATCCAGGAAGCCGATGTAGCCGTAGCCGAAGGTGAGCAGCAGCATCACCCACACGGCGCGGCTCTTGAGGTCGGCGAACAGCAGCGTGCCCGCGCCGATGCACAGCAGGATGAGCTGGCCGCCCATGGTGGGCGTGCCCTTCTTCTTCTGGTGCGTGTCCGGCGTGTCCTCGCGCACGTTGCTCTGGCCGTGCTGCTTCAGGCGCAGCCGCGCGATGAGCTTGGGGCCAATGAGCATCCCCATCACCAGCGCGAACACGCCCGCCGCGACGATGCGGAAGGTCGGGTAGCGCAGGAAGTTGAGGACCCGGCCCGCTTCCGTGTCCTTGAGCCACTCGTACAGCAGGAACAGCACTAGTGAGCACCTCCGGGCGCGGCCGTGCCCGTCAGGGCCGCCACCACCCGCTCCAGCCGCATGCCTCGGCTGCCCTTCACCAGAACCACATCCCCTGCCTTCAACCGCGGCTTCAGCCAGCCCAGCAGCGGCTCCACCTCCGTGAAGTGCGCCGCCGCCCCACTCAGGCCGGACGCGGCCTGGAAACCCTTCTGCGAGCGTGGGCCGAAGAACGCCACCAGCTGCGCCTTGCCCGCCACCACCTTCCCCAGCTGCGCGTGCTCCTCCAGCTCGCCGGGGCCCAACTCCAACATGTCTCCGAGCACCGCCACCGCGCGCCCACTGCCCGTCACCAGCGAGCGCAGCGTGTCCAACGCCGCGTTCATCGAGGCGGGGTTGGCGTTGTAGCAGTCGTCAATCACCGTGACGCCGTTGAGCCCGTCCACCACGTTGAGCCGCCGCGAGTAGGGGCGCGCCAGCTCCAGGCCCTTCACGCACTCCTCGGGCGAGTAGCCCAGCGCCACCGCCAGGGCGAAGGCCCCGGTGGCGTTGAGCGCGTTGTGCTCGCCGATGAAGTGCAGCCGCACCGGCCAGTCCTTGCCCGCGTGGTGCACCATGATGATGAGGCCCTCGCGTCCCAGCGAGGCCACCTTCACCAGCCGCACGTCCGCCTTCTCCGAGCGGCCAAAGGTCAGCTTGCGCGCCTTGCTGCGCGCCGCCTGCGCCGGGATGAGCGGGTCATCCAGGTTCACCACCGCCACGGCCTCGGGCGACAGTTCCCGGAACAGCTCGCCCTCCGCCTCGGCCACGCCCTCGATGCTGCCCAGCCCCTCGAGGTGCTCGGGCTGCACCACGGTGATGAGGCCCGCGGCGGGCTTCACCACGCGCGTCAGCCGGGTAATTTCCCCCGGCCGGTTCATCCCCACCTCGATGACGGCGGCCACGTGCTGGGGCTCGAGCCGGAAGAGCGTGAGCGGCACGCCCACTTCGTTGTTGAGGTTGCCCTCGGTCTTCAGCGCCGGTCCACGGGTGGCGAGAATGGAACCCACCATCTCCTTGGTCGTCGTCTTCCCGTTGGAGCCGCCCACCGCGCCCACCGGAATCTTGAAGCGCTCGCGGTGCCAGCGCGCCAGCCCGCCCAGCGCGGTGAGCGTGTTCTCCACCACGTAGAGCGGGAAGTCGCGGGGCAGTGGTGGCAGCGTGCTGTCATCCTGCACCACCGCGCCCGCCGCGCCTCCGTCCCGGGCCTGGCCCAGGAAGGCGTGCGCGTCGTACCGCTCGCCCCGCAGCGCCACGAAGAGGCAGTCCTTCGTCAGCGCCCGGGTGTCCGTGCTCACCGCGGTGTAGGCCGCGGGAGCGTTGCCACTGCGCCGGCTGGCCCCGGTCGCCTTCATAACCTCTTCGTCGGAGAATCGAGCGGCCATGGGCAGTCCAGCGCGGTGCGTGTCTCAGCCTTGAGGACGGCTCGCCAGCGCCTTGGTGGCCGCCTCGCGATCGTCGAACTGTTTCTTCTCGGTGCCGACGATCTGGTACGTCTCGTGGCCCTTGCCGGCGATGAGCACCACGTCGTCCGCCGAGGCCAGGCCAATGGCCGTCTCGATGGCGGTGCGGCGATCGTTCTCCACCAGGTAGCCCTTCTCGCCGCTCTTGGCCTTGCCCGCCGAGATGCGCCGCAGCCCGCCCTTCTCCAGGCCCGGCGTCACCTGGGAGATGATCTCCTCCGGATCCTCCGTGCGCGGGTTGTCGCTGGTGACGACGACCAGGTCCGCGCCCTCGGCGGCCGCGGTGCCCATCAGCGGGCGCTTGCCCTTGTCGCGGTCTCCGCCGCAGCCGAACACGGTGATGACGCGGCCCTTGGCCAGCGCCCGCGTGGCCTCCAGCGCGCGCTTGAGCGCGTCATCCGTGTGCGCGTAGTCCACCAGCACCGCGGGCGCGGGGCCCGGCATGTAGTTCTCGACCACCTCCATGCGGCCGGCCACGCGCGTCATGCGCTCGATGCCCGTCTGCACGTCGCGCCGGGCCATGCCCGCGCCCAGCGCCACGCCCGCCGCCGCCAGGATGTTCTCCAGGTTGTGGGGGCCCAGCAGCTTGCTCTTCACGGGGATGTCGCCCGCGGGCGTCTTCAGCGTGGCCTTGATGCCCTGCAAGGAGAAGGACACGTCCGTGGCGGAGATCTCCCCGCTGCCGGTGCGGCTGAACTTCCACGCCATGCGCTTCTGGCCACGCAGCTCGTTGTAGATGCGCGAGGCGTACGTATCGTCCCCGTTCACCACCGCGACGCCGGTGGCCGACAGGTGCTCGCCGAACAGCTTCCGCTTGGCCTGGAAGTAGTCCTCCAGGTCCTTGTGGTAGTCGAGGTGGTCGCGGCTCAGGTTGGTGAACGCGGCGGCCTTGAAGGTCAGCCCATGCACCCGCTCCTGCACCAGGGCGTGGCTGGACACCTCCATCACCACCGTCTCCACGCCCGAGTCCACCATCTCGCGCAGAATGCGGTGCAGCTCCAGCGCGTCCGGCGTGGTGTTGGCCAGCTCCACCGTGCGCCCGGCCACCTTGTAGCCCAGCGTGCCGATGACCCCGGTGGACGAATACGCCGCGGTGCTCATCGCCTCGAGCAGGTACGTGGTCGTCGTCTTCCCGTTGGTGCCAGTCACGCCCAGCAGCGTGAGCTGCTGCGCGGGCCGGTTGTAGAAGTTGGCCGCAATCAGCGCCAGTGCCTTGCGCGAACTGCTCACCTTGAAGAAGGGCACCTGCGAAGAGGGCACCGGCTTCTCGGAAACGACTGCCACGGCCCCCCGGGAGACGGCCTCCCCTACGTACTGCGCTCCATCTTCCTTCGTCCCCGGCACGGCCACGAAGAGGTCCCCGGCCTTCACGCGCCGAGAGTCCTGCGTCACCCCCGTTACATCCATCGAGGACCGACCGCCCGAGATCTGCTCGGCTCCACACCCTGCGAGGACATCCGTCAGCTTCATTCTTTCCCCTTCACACGCAACTGCAAGCGCGGGGCCTGGAGTGGTGCGGCCTCATGGCCGCGCCGCCAGCTCCAGCGTCACCCGTGCCCCCTTCTCCACCAGAGCACCTGGGGCGGGGGTTTGCGATACAACGCGTCCACTGCCCGACAACTGTGGCTCCAACGCCGAGGCGAGCAGCTTCACCACGGCTTCGCGCCCAACCTGCCCCTGCACGTCCGGTACACGCACCGTGCCCTCCCCTTCCACTGCCTGTTCGGCCACAACGGGCCGCGCGGCAGCGGGCTTGGGGTGAGGAGTAGAGGCCTTCACCGCCACCGGGGGCGCGACCGGTGCTACCGCCACCTCGGACGTGCGCGAAGGCGGCACGGCCAGGTGAGCCATAGCGGCAGTAGCAATTTCTTTGAAGGCGGGGGCAGCCACGAGTCCCCCGTACACGTCCGTCTTCGGCTCGTCCACCACTACGAGTATGACGGCGCGCGGATTCTCGGCTGGTACCATGCCGATAAAGGAGGCGATCCGCTTGTCGGAGTACCCCCGAGCAACCGGATCCGCCTTCTGAGCCGTACCTGTCTTTCCAGCCACCCGGTACTCCTCCATGGCCGCCTTGGGAGCGGTTCCTTCCTTGGTCACCACGCTCTCGAGCATGTTGACCACCTGACGGGCGACCTTGGATGACACAGCGCGGCGCACTTCGGTGGGGCGGTTCTCTAGCAGCACCACCCCGTCGGGATCCACCACCTTGGAGACGAGGAAGGGGCGCATCAGCACGCCATCGTTGGCCAGCGCACCGTAGCCGGCGGCGATCTGTACGGCGGTGGCCGTGAGGCCCTGCCCGAAGGACTGAGTGGCCAGCGCCACCTCGGCCTTGGGGAAGGGGATGACGCCGCGGCCCTCGCCAGGCAGCGCCAGCCCGGTGCGCTCGGTGAAGCCGAAGGCCTGGTAGCCGCGCACCATCTTCTCGCGGCCCAGCACCTGGGCGATCTTCGACATGCAGATGTTGGAGGACACCTGGAGGATGCCCTTGGCGCTCAGCCAGCCGTAGGGGTGCGTATCGTTGATGGTGTGGCGGCCGATGCGCATGGCCCCGTTCTCACAGAAGAAGGGCTCGTCGGCGCGGATGGCCTTCTCCTCGAGCGCGGTGGCGACGACGAAGGCCTTCATCGTCGAGCCGGGCTCGAAGGCGTCCAGCGCGGCGCGGTTGCGCAGGGCCTCGCGCTGCAGGGCCTCGGGGGTGTTGGGGTTGAAGCGCGGGTTGCTGGCCAGGGCGAGCACCTCGCCCGTCTTCGGGTCGAGCACCACCGCCACACCGGCCACGCCCTTGGCCTCATCCACCGCGCGCCCCAGCGCCTTCTCCGTCACGTACTGCAGGTGGCGATCCAGCGTCAGGGTGACGGCGGCGCCCTCGCGCTCCATCGGATCCAGCGTGCCCTGCACCAGCAGCTTGCGGCCCTTGGCGTCGCGGAAGCCGGACAGGCGCGAGTTCTGCCCGGAGAGCTCGTCGTCGAAGGCCAGCTCCAGCCCCTCGAGGCCGCGCCCGTCCGTGCCCACCATGCCCACCACCTGCGCGGCCAGCTCGCGCTGCGGGTAGAAGCGCTTGGGCTCCTTGGTGAAGCCCATGCCCGGCAGCCCCAGGGCCTTCACCGCCTCCACCTCCTGCGGCTTGGCCTGGCGCTTCACCCAGGCGAAGCGCTTGCCCTTCAGCAGGCGCGCCTGCAGCTCCTCGGTGTCCTCGGTGCCCAGCTTCAGCGCCTTGGCCAGCGCGCGCGCGTTCTTGCGCACGTCGGGCAGCATGGATGGATCCACCCAGATGGAGTCCACCTCCACGCTCTGGGCCAGCGGCGTGCCGCGCCGGTCGAAGATGTCACCGCGCCGGGCGGGAATCTCGATCTGACGCACGTACTGGTCCTGCGCCAGGCCGTGCAGCTTGTCGCGCTGGTGCGTCTGGAGGTAGACGGCGCGCCCAAAGGCCACCGCGAGCAGGGACAGGAACAGTCCGCCCAGCAGCATCACCCGCAGCTTCAGCCAGCGGGTGTTGGGCTCCGGAACCCGCGAGGCCTTGAGGTCTCTCACCGGGCGCTCCCCCGCTCCGCCACGCGCACGCTCGTTGAGCTGCGCGCCTCGGCCCGGGCGGTGTTGCGCTTCACGCCCGGCAGCTCCGGCGGCAGGGCGATCACCGCCGAGCCCGCGGGCATCGCCATGCCGAGCTGCTCACGCGCCAGCCGCTCCAGCCGCGTGGGGGCCTTGAGCGTGGCCAGCTCCAGCTTCAGCCGGTCGTTCTCCCGCGTCAGCGTGCGGCTCTCGGACTCGGCCCGGGACAGGCGGTAGCCCATGTCCACCACCAGCACCCGGCTCGTCACGTGGAGGATGCCCACCGCGACGAAGAGCGCGCTCAGCAGCACCGCTGGCAGCAGGTGCAGCAGCACGCGGCCCACGGACACGGAATTGCGCGAACTCACCTGGCTCGTCATCGGATCTTCTCCACCACGCGCAAGTGCGCACTGCGAGAGCGGGGATTGGCCTCCACCTCCGCCTCCGAGGCGGCGATGGCCTTCTTCGACACCAGGGCGAAGTTGCCCTGGCCGCCGCAGACGCACACCGGCAGCCCCGGCGGACAGCGGCAGGCGCCCACCAGGTTGCGGAACGCCTCTTTCACCTTGCGATCCTCGAGCGAGTGGAACGCGATGACCGCCGCGCGCCCACCCACCTTGAGCAGCCCGGGCAGCGCCGCGAGCAGCGAGTCCAGCGCCTCCAGCTCGCCGTTGACGGCCATGCGCAGCGCCTGAAACGTCTTCGTCGCCACGTGGATGCGCTTGGGCCAGGCCTTGCGCGGCACCGCGCGCTTCACCACCTCGGCGGCCTCCAGCGTGCGCGTGGGCAGCGCCTTCTTGAGCTCCCGGGCGATGGGCCGTGAGAAGGACTCCTCGCCCAGCTCATAGATGATGCGGGCCAGCTCGCGCTCGTCCTCGTCGGCAATCAGCTCCGCGGCGGTGCGGCCCTCGGGGCCCATGCGCATGTCCAGCGGCCCGTCCTTCATGAAGGAGAAGCCGCGCTCGGCCTCGTCCAGCTGGGGCGAGGACACGCCTAAATCCACCAGCACCCCGTCCACCGGCAGCACGTCCGCCGCCACCCGGGGCAGCTCGCCGAAGTTGCCGGCGCGCGCCTGGAAGCGGGGGTTGGCTCCCATCCGGGAGGTGGCCGCCGCCAGCGCCACCGGATCGCGGTCCACGCCCACCACGGTGGCGCCCCGAGCCAGGAGCGCCTCCGTGTGGCCACCTCCGCCCAGTGTGCCGTCGATGATCACCTTGCCTGCTCCCGGTTGCAGCATCTGCACCGTCTCTTCCAGGAGGACGGTCTGGTGGCTGAAGGCCAAAGAAGGCAGCCCTAGGCGAACGGCGCCCGCGCGAGCGCGAAGGCGGTCCGAGCATCGTTCATGTGCGGATACATCTCGAAGCTGCCGTGCGCGCCCGCCGCGCGGAAGATGGCGGCCAGGTACGGCGACAGGCCCGACAGCTTCACGTCTCCACCCGCCCGGCGGAACGACTCGGCACGCGCGATGAGCAGCTTCACGCCGCGGTAGTCCAGGTGAGGCACCTCGCTGAAATCGAGCACCGCTTGACGCAGCCCGCGCTGCAGCCGGCGGAACAGCTCCTCGGACACCTGCGCCAGCTCCTCGGCCCCCAGCTCGCCCTCCAGCATGAGCGTCTCCACGCGGTCGCCGCTGGCCACCGCTCCGGTGCTCTGCCTCACCTCTGCTACCCAATTCATACAGCCCCCACCCTCACGGGTTTTGCGTGCTCCGTCGAGAAATTGGCTACTGCCTCAGCTCCGCCAGCACCCGGGCCACGTCCGCCGAGTCCACCTCGGCCCGGGCGTCCTCCTGGGCCTTGGCCCAGCCGGTGCGGCTCCACACTTCCATCACCTTCACCATCCCCACCCAGACCACGTCCTTCTCCAGCCCCGCGTGCGCCCTCAGCGACGGCGGGATGAGCACCCGGCCCATCTTGTCCAGCGGGCACTCCTGAGCCGCCGCCACGTACAGGCGCATCAGCGTCTTCACCCCGGGCTCCATCGGGCTGCGCTTGCCCAGCGCGGTCTCCAGCGCCTCCCACTCGCGTACCGGGTACGCGTGCAGGCACGGGTCCAACGCCGTGGTGAGGATGAGCCGCTCGTCGTACGCGCCCACCAGCGTCTCCCGCAGCCGTGCCGGGAGGCTGGTTCGCCCCTTCGCGTCGATCTGGTGCTCGTAGACGCCTCGGAACACGCGGAGCGCTTCCCCTCAGAGCGAGCCACCGCCCCACCTCGGCATGGGATTTTCCGCCACCCGTTCCCACTCCTTGCCACCGGGCCGCGGAAAATACGCGCCGCTTCCCACCCGGTCAAGAAATGCAACAGGCATGGAACGGGCTGAGGCATCGCCCCGGGAGGCGCGGTATGGCGCGGGGCGGCAATTGACCCTGGCGGCGGGGCTCTGCTAACCCATCAACGTCTGCCTGCTCAGCGGGCGGGCAGCTCGTCCTCACCGGGGGGGCGAGCCACATGGGACCGGGCCCTCGGGCCCTCCCCGATGGAGGTCGAGCACATGTCGCGTTTCCTTCGTCTTTCGGTTCTGGCCGTAGCGGCCGCGGCGCTGGTGGCCTGCGGTGGTGATGAGGAGCAGCAGGTCGGTGCCAAGCTGGGCGGTGGCAAGCAGGGGGCGGCCCAGGCGCTCTTCGAGGCCAGCCAGCCCGCGAGCCAGGGCGGCCAGGGCGGCCTGCTTCAGGCGCTGGTCAGTGGCGCTGCTGGTGTCGGCACCGAGGTCACTGTCAACTGCGCCAAGAAGGGCTCGGTCAAGCTCAAGCTGGACCTGACCTCGGGCAACGACACGAGCGGCAGCCTCAAGTACGAGCTCGAGTACAACGCCTGCAACGAGGACGGCGCCAACCAGTTCGACGGCAAGCTGGCGATGGAGCTCAAGTTCGCCGCCACCGAGACCAGCGCCGCGCTGGAGCTGAAGCTCAAGGGCAGGATCGCTATCAGCGGTGAGATCGAGGACTACCTGGACGCGGACGTGACGGAGACGATCGACGTGATGGCCACGGGCAAGGACTCGGGCTCGGTGACGGTGAAGCTCAACGGTACCATCGCCACGTCCACCGAGAGCTACGTCTACAACAACGAGTCCATCACCATCACCGTGGGTGGCGAGCTGCCCGCGGCCGACGGCAACTCGTGATCATCCAGGCCTGACGGCCTAACACGAAAAGGCCGGGCTACTCCTAAGGGGGGCCCGGCCTTGTTTTTTTTGGAGACCCGCCAGAGAGTAGCGGCTGAGCCCTGCATGCAGATTTCCGAGCACGATTCGAGCGTCCGCCTGAAGGTGTCCTACAAGACGCCCGAAGCCCTCATTGATGAGTACACCCGCAGCGTGGGCCAGGGGAGCGTGACCCTGGAGACGCGGCGCAGCCTGACGCGGGGCACGCGGTTCGTGTTCGAGATGCAGGCGGAGGGCGTGGCGAAGCCGGTGGAGGTGGTGGGAGAGGTGGTGAACGTCACGCCGCGGCCGGGCGGGCGGTTTCACCTGACGGTGAAGTACGCCACGAGCGTGGACCGGGCGGCGCTGGACGCGGTGCTGCAGCGCATCTTCGCGCAAGAGAACGACAAGATGCGCCGCTACCCGCGCATCCCGCTGAACGTGCGCGCGATCGAGGCCACGCCGTTCTCTCCGGCCTTCTACGTGCGGGACATCTCGCGTGGTGGCGTGGGCATGGAGGTGGACGCTGCCTCGCTGCCGGCGCTGGTGAAGGTGGGCACGCCGTTCCTGCTGGAGATGGAGCTGGCGCCGGGCCCGCTGCTGTTGCCGGGCGAGGTGGTGTGGACGTCCACGGCGTTCCGGGCGCACTCGCCGGTGACGCCAGTGTTCGGCGTGGGCTTCAAGGATCTGCCGCAGGACTCGGCGGAGCGGCTCGAGACGCTGCTGGCGCTGGAGGCGTTGCCCCCGGGCCCGTGGTGGGCCCGCGTCAGCTTCGGGCAGGAAGCCCTGAGCCGGATGCCCTGAGCGGTGGGTTAGCGCGCCTCGACTTCGCGGAACAGCACACCATCGAGCTCCAGGCGCTTCACCGCGTCGACCATGCGCTCGGTGGCGAAGATGAGCGTGGGCCAGTCCGTGAGCCGGAAGACGTCCAGGTGCATGGGGAGCGAAGCCGCATCGAGCCAGTAGGTGCGCGGGAGGCTAAGCGCCGTGCTTCCGCACCTGGAACAGGGCGGCTGGCGGTCTGGGGGCAAGCAGTTGGGATGGAGCCGACCTTGAGCCACGAGCTGCAACTCCAGAAGCTCAGGAGGACGCTTCACCCGGAAGCGTACGTCCACCGGACAGCCCTGAAGGCCACGAAGTCCCGTTGCCTGTAAGCGCTCCAGTGTCTCCCTTCTGGCGAAGAGCGACCAGGCGTTCTGCATGAAGAGCTGGCCGAAGTGGCCCGACCCCGTACCCGTGAGTGGGCCGAACCGGGTCCCAGGCTCCAGTTGCGCATCCTTCGGCGCGAAAGGCCGAACCAGCTCCAACAGCCGCTGAAACTCCTCGAAGGCGACTGGCCAGGAATCGGAGAGCTTCTCGAGTTCCGCAGCAGGGAGTCCTGACAGATCCACACAGGGATATTGAAGCCCCGCTGCTCCGCCCGTGAGGTCGCAAGACGGACACTCCCTGCCAGGCAGTCCCCACTTGTGGGCGGTGTTGCTGAGATCGCCCGTGTAGGGCGGCGCTCTATCCTCAGTCACTTCGTAGAACCTCATGCGTTATCGCATTACCCACCATGCCCTCAGGTGGAGTGGACTGGGGCGAATCAGAATCACCTAGTTGTTACACGGACCGAGGGAACCAGCTACGTCGATTCCGAACACGGATGCATGAGACGCAAGAGTTCAAGGCGCGATTCGACATGCCCCCATCTCTCGGAATAACACTTCGTCAAGTTCCAACCGCTTTACTATCTCGACCATGCATTCGGCAGCAAAGAATGAATCAGGAGAAGTAGACAAGCCAGAACACATCCAGATGATTTGAAAAAGTCTCCAAAGCTTAACGCTTATGACATCGCAGGATTAAGATCTCTCAACTGGGCCCGAGTAGAGGCACTGGCGAAAGATTGATTGCGTGAGTTCAGGAATGCTATACGCCGTCTGCTCCCCGTCCTCATGGCTGAAGGATCGGGCCTGCAGCGCCAACTGCGCCTCTCACTACATCGCCATAG
>DASVVJ010000508.1:0-16633 GCA_036389955.1 Myxococcaceae bacterium | reverse complement strand
GTCGCCGAGCCTGATTCCCGTAACGCGCCGTCGCTGCGCGCCTTCACCGCCGCCGGCTTCCGCACCGTCGGCCCCATCTGCCTGCCGGACAAGGACGCGACGCTTCTTGTCTATCCCCGCTCCGAGGAGGACCTCCCGTGACTGCTGTTTCCTCTGATGTTCATTCCCCGCACAGCGACCACGATGTGGTGGCGATTGGCTGCGGGCCGTTCAACCTCGGCCTGGCGGCGCTCGCGTCCACCGTGAAGGGGCTCGACCTGGTGGTGCTCGAGTCTCGGCCGGAGCTGCGCTGGCACCCGGGCCTGATGTTCGACGAGGCCCAGCTTCAGCTCAGCTTCCTCGCGGACCTGGTCACCCTGATTGACCCCACGCACCCGCTGTCGTTTCTGGCCTACCTGCGTGACGTGGACCGGCTGTACCCCTTCTACGTGCGCGAGCGGTTCCACCCGACGCGCCGCGAGTACGAGGACTACCTGCGCTGGGCCGCCGCGAAGCTGCCCTCGGTGCGCTTCTCGCACCAGGTCGAGGCGCTGAGCTGGGACGAGGAGCGCCAGCGCTTCACCGTGCACGTGCTGCGTGGGGACGGCCGCCGGCTGCGGATGACGGCCCGCGACGTCGTGCTCGGCATTGGCACCGAGCCCTCGTGGCCCGAGGCGCTGGCCTCACTGCCCGCCGGGAAGCGGGTGCACACCGGTGAGTATCTGCACCGGCTGGCCGACGTGGAGGCCGCGGGGCATGTGACGGTGGTGGGCTCGGGACAGTCGGGAGCCGAAGTGGCGCTGCACCTGCTGCAGCGCAACGTCGAGGGCGGGCCCGCGGTGAGCTGGTTGACGCGGACCTCGTCCTTCGCACCGCTGGACTACACCAAGCTGACCCTGGAGATGACCACGCCGGCCTATGTCCGGTACTTCCACGCGCTGCCCCAGCTGACCAAGGACCGGCTCGTCGCCGAGCAGTGGCGGCACTACAAGGGCATCTCGTCGGAGACCCTGGAGCAGATCCACGATCTGCTGTACCGGCGCGAGCTGGAATCAGGGCTGGCCGACGTGGAGCTTCGCAGCGGTGTCGCCGTGGTGGGCTCCTCGATGAATGGGGCAGGGCAGGTGGTGCTGCGCTGCCGGCATAGCGACACCGGAGAGCTGTTCGAGCACACGACCGACCTGGTGGTGGCCGCCACGGGCTACCGGCAGCGGTCGCCGGTTTTCCTGCGTCCCATGGAGGGACTGGTGCGCCGGGACGAGCAGGGCCGCTACCGGGTGCGCTTTGACCACTCGGTGGAGCTGTCGCCCCAGGTGAGTGGCCGCATCTTCGTCTCTCACGCCGACCTGCACAGCCATGGTGTGGCGGCGCCGGACCTGGGCGTCTCCGCGTACCGCAACGCCACCATCCTCAACGCCATCGCCGGGCGCGAGGTGTACGCGCTGCCTCAGCGCACCGCGTTCTCCCGCTTCGGGGTTCCGCAGGCCACGGCCGCCAAGCCCCAGGGAGTCCGGCGGGCCACGGTGGCACTGGCTCCCGAGAGTCCGGCGCGGCCTACCGCCGTCCTGGCACGAGCGGTGGAGGCCACGTGAGCGCTCGTTCCGAGGAAGTGGACGGCACGGCGGCTGCGCAGCGCCGTGCGGCCCGGTGGACGTTCGCGCTGGTAAGCGCGGGCGGTGTGGTGATGACGCTGGACGTGACGGTGGTGAATGTCGCGCTGGCCGCCATCGCCAAGGACCTGGGAACCGGGTTGAACCAGGTGCAGTGGACGGTCTCCGCGTACTCGCTGGCCTTTGGCGCACTGCTGCTCACCGCTGGCGCGCTGTCGGACCGGATTGGCCGCCGCAGTGTGTTCGTCGCGGGCATCGCGCTGTTCACCGTGGCCTCGGCGCTGTGCGGCCTGGCTCCCAGCGCCGGTGTGCTGGTGGCGGCCCGGGTGGCGCAGGGACTGGGCGGTTCGATGGTGTTCGCTCCCGCGCTCGCCCTCATCGCCGCCGTGTACGAGGGGCCCCGGCGCCGCAGTGCCATCGCCACCTACGCGGCCATCGCCTCGGCGGCGGGCGCGCTCGGACCGGTGGTGGGAGGAGCGCTCGTCGAGTTGGCGGGCTGGCGGTGGATCTTCCTCGTCAACGTGCCCATCGGCGTGCTGGTTGTCCTGGGCGCGCTGACCCGGATGTCGGCGCTCACTCCGCAGGACACGAGCCGGCGGCTGGATCTCCTGGGCGCGCTGCTCGCCATCGGCGTGCTGCTGTCTCTGCACTATCCGCTGGTGGTGGGGCCGGATGCAGGCTGGGGCTCGGCCCAGGTGCTCGTCCCCGCGTGTGCCGGGGCCGTGCTGCTGGTGGCGCTCGTCGCGAGCCAGCGGAGGCCCGGCAGCATGCTGGACCTGGAGTTGCTGCGCATCCCCGCGCTCTCGGGGGCGGCGGTGCTCGGGTTCCTGGCCCGTATGTCGAGCCTGGGTGTGCTCGTCTTCACCACCCTGTGGCTCCAGGGTGCGTCCGGAAGCTCGCCGCTCGTGGTGGGCCTGCGGCTGTTGCCGCTCACCGGCAGCCTGCTCATCGCGGGCCTGTTCATGGCACGGCTGCAGGCGCGCTTCTCCTCTGCCGGGCTGGTGGCCAGCGGCTTCGCCCTTCAGGGGCTGGGGTTGCTGGCCCTCGGCGCGGCTGCGTCCCAGGGGCAGTGGGCCCTCAACATGGTGGGACTGGTGCTGCTGGGAACCGGCGGCGCCGTTCTCTTCCCTCCGTTGATGGGCGTCGCGGTCAGCGTGGTTCCCTCCAGCCGGGCGGGAATGGCCTCGGGGCTGACCAATGCCTGCTACCCCTTGGGCACCGCCACGGGCGTGGCGGTGTTCGGTGCCGTGTTTTCCTCCCGGCTCGGCACGCGCCTCGCGGAAGGTTCGCTGCCCGCCGAGGTGAGCCAGCACGTGCGCACGGCGGTGGAGACGGGGCAGCTCAGCCTCGTCGAGTCCGCATTCGAGCCGCTCGCCCGCGCGGCCTTTGCCCACGCGTATCTATCGGTGTGCGTGGCCTCCGCGGCGGTGTGCTTGGTGGGAACCGTGCTCGCCTTGCGCGTCCTGCCCAGTCCCTCGTCTCAGGCCACACCCGTGGTCGTTCCTGATCGTTCCCTTTCCTTGAAGGAGTCACCGTGAAATCCCGAACCGAAGCCCTGGATCAGAGTTCCCCTGCCAACGTCCTTCCCATCACCACCGAGCTCGCGGACGTCTCCCTCGAGGGGAGCCGTGGCCACCCGATACCGGCCCTGGCCGAAGTAGGCCCCGCGGCCTGGCGGGAGGCCAGCCAGCGGCTGCTGGCCAAGGCCCTGGGAGAGTGGTGCTTCGAGGAGATGCTCAAGCCCGTGGAGGACGGCGAGGGCCGCTACCGGGTGGACCTGGGCAGCGGCACCTCCTACGTGTTCGCCGCGCGGCCGGGCGCCTTCGGCTGGCTGAAGGTGGAGCCAGGCTCCATCACCCGAAGCGCCACCAGCATGCTGGGCAACAGCATCGCCGAGCCGGCCTGGGACCCGCTGCAGTTCCTCAATGACGCGGCCTCCACGCTGGGAACGGATCCCTCGACGCTGGCCACGTACTTCAACGAACTGTCGGCCACGCTGGCGGTGGATGCCGCGCGCATCGCCCACGGTGGCCACACCGCCTCGGAGCTGCGCGCCCTGGGCCACACGGAGCTGGAGTGCCACATGACGGGGCACAACTGGCTGGTGGCGAACAAGGGCCGTGTGAACTTCTCCGCCTCGGACGTGCGCCGCTATGCCCCCGAGGCCCGTCAGCCGGTGCGGCTGCGCTGGGTGGCCGTGCACCGCGGGCTGGCGGAGTTCCGCGGTACCTCTCAGCTCTCCGAGCGGGAGATCCTCGCCCGCGAGCTGGATGAGGGGACGCGGAGCCGGTTCGCCCAGGTGCTGACCTCCGCCGGGCTGGTGCCGGACTCCTACGTGTGGATGCCCGTGCACCCGTGGCAGTGGGACCACGCGGTCCAGGTGCTGCACGCCGCGGACGTGGCCCAGCGGCGCATCGTTCCCCTGGGCGAGAGCCCTGACCTGTACCTGCCCGGCCAGTCCATCCGGACGATGGCCAACGTGTCGACTCCGAGCCGCTTCGACGTGAAGCTGCCGCTGAAGATCCTCAACACGCTGGTCTGGCGTGGCATCCCCCCGCACTGCACCCTGGGGGCGCCCGTTGTCACCCAGTGGCTCCAGGGCCTGCTGGGCAGCGACGCCTTCCTCACGGAGGAGTGCCGCACGGTGTTCCTCGGGGAGGTGGCCTCGGTGACGGTGCGCCACCCGTACCTCTCGAAGCTGGCGGACGTGCCGTATCAGCACCTGGAGAGCCTGGGCTGCATCTGGCGCGAGCCGGTCGCGGTGCATCAGGATTCCGCCGAGCGGGTGCGCACCTTCGCCTCGCTGCTGCACGTGGACAACCAGGGCACGGCCTTCGTTGCCGAGCTCGTCCGCGCCTCGGGCCTGAGCGCGGAGCAGTGGCTGCAGCAGCTGTTCGACACGCTGCTCGTGCCGCTGATGCACGTGCTGTATCGCTACGGCATCACCTTCAACCCGCACGGGCAGAACACCCTGCTGGGCTTCGACGAGCGGGACGTTCCCCGGCGTCTGTACCTGAAGGACTTCGTGGATGACGTGTGCGTGTCCTTCACCGACGTGCCCGAGCGGGGCCCGGAGCCGGACGGCCATGAGCACGTGCTGCCGCGCAAGCACCCGTCGGTCATCCGCCAGCACGTGGTGGACCAGGTCTTCGTGGGGCACTTCCGCTACCTGGCGCCGCTGTGCGCCGAGCAGCTCGGCCTGCCGGAGCAGGCCTTCTGGAAGCAGGTGCGGCGGACCATTCTCGCCTTCCACCAGCGGTTCCCGGAGCTGAGCGAGCGCTTCGCCGAGTACGACCTGCTCACCCCGAGGATTCCGCGGTACGCGCTCAACCGGGACCGGCTGGTGGTGACCCGCTACACGGACCGGGCGCTGCGCCATGCGCTCTACCCGAACGGGACGCTGCCCAACCCGCTCGCGAACGACTGAGTGAAGTAACGCCGTCGTTTCCCCTCTCCCTTCGGGAGAGGGCCAGGGTGAGGGTTCCACGTCACTCTGATGGCACAAGAGCCCCAGGTGAGACAGGTTGTGTACTCCTGGGACATAGCCTGGGGCTCCAGGTCCCCTTGATGCGGGGACACGGTGGGAGCGGCCCAACCCTCACCCCAGCCCTCTCCCGAGGGGAGAGGGAGTTCGCCGCGCCAGCGAGGCCAGGCGCTCAACAGTCCTGTCCAGAGGCTACACCTCGGAAGCCCCCGCCGCGGGGAGCGGCCGGGTCCGGTTCCCAGGCTGTGCGGCCGGAGAAGCCAGCCGCCGGGTGCGCCGCAGCCACATCAGCGTCCCGGTGAGGCTGAGCATCGGCACCCCGAGCCCGGCGAGTACATAGAGGAGCTTCACTGGCAGCCCGCCCCAGTGTCCCTGATGCAGCGGGAAGGCGAGCGCATCGAACTTCCCACCCAGGGACAGCTCCTCCGGGCGCCGCACCTCGAGCACCTCCAGGCCGCTGCCGCCCAGGACCACGGCGCTGGAGTACCGGCCATAGAGAGACGACGCCTGCTCGTGGCGGCCGAGGATGACGAAGCGGCTCGACGGCTGGGCGCGAAGCTCCACCCAGCTGGGCTCGAAGCCGGGCAGGGCGCGCTGAGCGGCCGCGACCGCCTCGTCAAAAGAGTGGGGGCTGGAAGCCGCGGGGCCCGCAGGCGCAGGCCGCCCGTCCGCCCGTTTCCAGAAGTCCGCGGTGAAGGTGGCACGCAGCATCCACAGGCCGCTCACGGACAGCAGCAGGTTGAGCGCCAGCGTCCACGCGCCCACCATCCGGTGCAGCACGGAGAGCCGAGCGGGCCAGCCCTTGCGGCGCCACGACTCGCGCAGCGTGAGTGCGCGCAGGAGCTGCTTGCGGTACACGAACGTCCCCGTCAGCACGGAGAGCGCCAGCAGGATCGCGGCCAACACCACCACGAGCTGGCCGGTCTTCCCCGCCGTGAGCTGGTAGTGGAGCAGGTAGATCCAACTCACCGGATCCTCCAGAAAGCGCGTATGCCCGGCTCCCCAGATGCGGGTGCCGCGCAGCTCGGCGGTGTAAGGGTCCACCAGCGCAATGAGCGTGGGCCCACCCTGAGTACCTACGGCCTGGACCTTGAGCACCTTGGGCTCGCCCGGAGGAGGCACGCGCATGCCGCGGATGCGAGCGTCGGGGAAGGCCTGCTGCGCGGTCTCGAAGGCGCGCTGGTAGGCCGGAGCCCCGCCGCCCGGTGAGACGGCGAAGAGGCGCGGGAAGAGGGCGGCATCGAGCGGCTCGTGGAAGACGAGCACTGCGCCGCTCAGTCCCACCACGAGGAACACCAGGGCGCCCAGCAGTCCCGACCAGGAGTGGACGCGCATCGCCAGACGCGTGAGGTTGACGCGGGGGAGGGAAGGCACGGTCAGAGCTCCACGTTGAGCTTGAGGAAGAAGGAGCGGCCCGGGCGCTGGGCGCCAAAGAAGTCGTAGGTCTTCGCGTCCGTGAGGTTCTGCGCCTCCAGCGTGCCGCCGAGCGCCAGGCGGGACGGCAGCGAGTAGGTGAGCGCCAGCCCATGGGTAAGCTGCGCGGGCACCTTCTGCTTGTCCTCGCGCAGCCCCTGGCTCTCCCAGCCGCGGAAGAAGCCGTGCACGTAGCGCGAGGTGACGCTCAGCGTGGCCTCGTCTCCGGAGCGCAGCAGCGAGGTGCTTCGCAGCCGGGCGCTGAGGTTGGCGAAGAGCCAGGGCTGGTTGGGGATGCGGTCTCCCGAGTAGGCCGCGAAGGCTCCCTCCCCGGAAGCGTTGCGGAAGTCCTGCCAGGTGGTGTTGGCGTCCACCGACAGCCACTCGCCCGGCACCGTCCACCCGGCCGCCGCCTCCACTCCCAGCGAGCGCGCCGCGTAGACATTGGCGTAGTTGAACACGCTGTCATTGCCCAGCAACACGATGAGCTGATCCGCCAGCCGGGCAAAACCTCCCACGCTGCCGCGGAAGCTCCCCAGGGCGGTGGCCGTGTCGCGCAGCTCCAGCTCCACGTTTACGTTGTGGCTCGTCTCCGGCTGGATCCCCAGGTTGGCCATGACGAGCACCCCGTCCCCGAAGAACTCGTCCGGGCTGGGGAGCCGGGTGGCGTATTCGTAGGAGACTTTGGCCAGCAGCCCGTGCGGCAGCAGCAGCCGCGTGCTGTTGCCCGCCCCCACGTGCTCGCTGGACTGATCCCTCCGCCGCGAGACGTCTCCCGCCAGCACCTCCTCGGACTCCGCGCGCAGCAGGTAGCCCTTCACGAAGACGGCGTTCTCCAGCCGCCCGTCCCACAGCCGCAACTCGTGCTCCAGGCCACTCACCAGTGTGAACAGGTCGCGCTGGGCGCGCAGAGGGTCCCGCTGGTCCGTGCCCCGCAGCAGCCGGTTCTCGCCCTGGCGCGCCGTGAAGGTCGGCGCCAGCGAGAGACGCAGTGCCTGGGTGTCGCTGAACGTGTAGCCCGCATGCAGGCGCGCCAGCGCGCTGTGCTGCCGGATGAACTGATCCGTCGGAGTGGCGCCCAGCTCTCCAGGCTGGAGCCGCTCACGCACCCGGTTGCCGTACCAGTCGTAGACGAACGTCGCCAGGTCCCGGAAGCCGGTATCCCGGCGGCTATAGCCTCCCGAGGCCTCCAGCCGCAGCTTCCCGGACTCGAGTGCGCCGTGCTTCCAGTGCAGCAGTGCTCCCAGCGCCTGCTCGGTGGAGAGGGCCTCGCCGTACGGCACCGTCATCACCATGTTGTGCTGCAGCTCCTTCCAGGCCCGCGTGCCGAACAGGCGCAGCGAGAGGTGCTCGGCGAAGGAGCGGTCCGCGACGCCCACCTCCAGGCCCCCGCCGAGCGCCCGGTACCCATCGTGAAAGCGGGGGACCCGGGCGGGCTCGAGCCGGCCCTGGGCATTGGGGACCTCTACGTCCACCCGGTAGTCATTGCGCGCCAGGTCTCCGAAGGCGTGGCCCTTGAGGAACAGGCCTCCCTGGCTGAACCGGTGGCGGCCCGCGAGCGCACCGCGCCACGTGCCGAACGAGCCCGTCTGCAGCGAGGCGGAAGCACCGCTCGGCTCATCACCATCGGCGGAGACGAGGTTGACCGCGCCCCCGAGCGCGTCCGCCCCGAAGCGCACTGGCACCACGCCCCGGTACACCTCCACGCGCTCCAGCAGGTTCACCGGCACGTTGGCCAGCCCCAGCCCGAAGCCGGCCAGCTCCAGCGGCACCCCATCCAGGAAGAAGCGCACCTGCTCACCGGAGAAGCCATTGAGCGACAGGCGGCTCGTGGAGCCCAGCCCGCCCGTGCGCTGCACGCTCACGCCCGCGTTGCGGCTGAGCACCTCGCCCAGGTCCGCGGTGTGCTGCCGCGCTTGCTCCAGCTCCACCACGCGCACGGCCTCGGCGGACGCCTTGCGCTCCTCGGCCTGGGTCAGCTTCCGGCCCGTCAGCTCGATCGTCGTCTCCAGCGCCTCGGCCGCAGCCAGCTCCGCCCGCAGCGGCGTGCGCTGTCCGTCCGCCACCTGCACCCGGTAACCCGCCGGCGCACAGCCGGGCACGTAGGCGTGCACCTCATACGTACCGGGAGAGAGCCCCTCGACGAGGAATCGCCCCGTGGAGTTCACCTCGACAGGCCGTGCCTGCGCTCCCTCCTGGAGCAGCACCTCGGCCTCGGCCAGCACGCCCTCGGCGCACGGTGCCACCTGTCCCTCGATGCCACCGACTCCTGCGGCCCGCTCGGGCACGGGCGGCGGCGTAGAGGACTGGGCCGCGGCGGCCTGGACCAGCAGCAGCATCAGCAGCGCCCCGGCGCGAGCCCACTCCTGGCCGATGCTTCGCCGAATTTTGATTTCGATTCGCATTATCAGCCACATCACCGTCAGCGTGTACTCGACCGGCGGAAGGGCGTCAAACGCGGAGTACGGGAGGGGTGCCGGAGAGTGAACGGCGCCAGGCCCGCAAATGCGACGCGGCGCCGGGGAGTGCCCTCGGCGCCGCGCGCAGACAACCCGGAACGCTGTTCAGACTACGGGTGCGTGCCCGGGGTGGTGGGGTTGGTGCCCCGGTTGTAGTTCGTGGTGGCCGGGTTGTTGGGGAACAGCAGGTCCGGCATGTCGCTCATGTGCGAGCCCGCGGGGTTGGCCGGCCGGAAGCGCGTGGCCAGGTCCGCCATGGGGAAGATGAGCATCAGGAGCACGAACAGCACCGACACGCCCATGATGAGGCGGTTGGCACCCTTGTGGTCCACCAGGTGCATGAAGAACAGCAGCACCAGCATGCCCTTGGTGGTGGCAATCAGCAGCGCCAGCGCCAGCCCGAAGGTGGGCAGGTGCATGCGGCCGGTGATGTACGTCACGATCGTCAGGACGATGAGCGCGGCGAACACCATGTAGTACCGGCCAGCGCCGTGGTGCTCCTGCATGTTGTGCTGTTCCGCGCGGGACTCATTGGCCACGGACATGATGGGCGGCTCCTAGACGAGGTACAGCAGCGGGAAGAGGAAGATCCACACCAGGTCGACCAGGTGCCAGTACATGCTGCCCAGCTCGATCGCGGTGAAGTTGTTGGGCCCCAGGTTCGGGGTGCGCATCGTCCGAATCATGAGCCACGCCAGCACGCCCATGCCCACGCAGACGTGGAAGGCATGCAGCCCGGTGGCCAGGAAGTACACCGAGAAGTACAGCGGTGCGCCCGGAAGCTGAATGTCCGCGAAGCGGTAGTGCGGGCCGGGCAGGGCGCCCACGTGGAACTTGTGCTCGTACTCGAACGCCTTGATGACGAGGAAGCCCACCGCCATCATCAGGGTGAGGGCGAACATCACCACCACCTTCTTGTTCTGGCCCTCCTTGGCAAAGTGCACCGCCAAGGCCGCGGTGAGCGACGAGGTGATGAGCACCACCGTGTTCACCGTGCCCAGCGTCAGGTCCAGCGAGCGGCTGGCGGCGGCCCACGCCTCCGGGTACAGGAAGCGGTAGACGCCGTAGAGCACGAACACGCCGGCGAACAGCAGCACTTCCGTCGAGAGGAACAGCCACATGCCCAGGCGGGCCGCGTGCGTCTGTACCTCCAGCGAGGCGAAGTGAGCGGCAAGCCGGGGAACCGGGGCCCCAGCGGCATGAGCGCTAGGCTGCATCGGGCACCTCGGCCTTCTTCGGATCCACGTACAAGTGCGGCTCCTCGGGGTAGGTGGGCTGCGGGCCCACGAAGTTGTGGGTGGGCGGCGGCGACTCGGTCAGCCACTCGTAGCCCTTGCTGCGCCACGGGTTCTGCCCGGAGGCCCGCCCGTAGAACAGCGAGTACGTCAGGTAGATGGCGATGATGATGAAGCCGAACGCCAGGAGCGAGGCGCCCGCCGTGGAGGCCACGTTCAGCGCCTGGAAGCGCTCGGGGTACTCGAAGTAGCGCCGCGGCATGCCGTAGTTGCCCAGCAGGAACTGCGGGATGAACGTGGCGTTGAACCCCAGGATGATGAGCGCCGCGGACACCAGGCCCCACCCCTCGTGGTACGTGCGCCCGAACATCTTCGGGAACCAGTAGTGCAGCGCCGCCAGGAAGGCCATGATCGTCGCGCCCACCATGATGAAGTGGAAGTGCGCCACCACGAAGTACGTGTCGTGCCAGTGCACGTCCAGCGAGATGGTCGCCACCGCGATGCCCGTCATGCCGCCGAACACGGTGAAGAACAAAAAGCCGCAGAAGTAGGCAAACGGCGTCTTGAAGTCCACCGCGCCCTTGTAGACGGTGCCCACCCAGTTGAAGACCTTGATGGCGGTGAACACGCCCACCAGCATCGTCAGCACGCCGAACATGCCCGCGTCGAACGTCGACTGGCCGGACACGAACATGTGGTGGCCCCACACGAAGAAGCCCACGAAGGCGATGCCCAAGCTCGAGTAGGCCACCGCGCGGTAGCCGAACACGTTCTTGCGGCTGAAGGTGGCGACAATCTCGCTCATCACGCCGAAGGCCGGCAGCACCATGATGTACACGGCCGGGTGGCTGTAGAACCAGAACAGGTGCTGGAAGAGCACCGGGTCACCGCCGCGCGCCGGGTCGAACAGGCCGAAGCCGAAGATGTGCTCACCGGTGACGATGACCAGCAGCAGGCCGATGACCGGGGTGGCCAGCACCTGGATGCAGCTGGTGGCATACAGCGCCCACACCATCAGCGGCATCTTGAACCAGGTGATGCCCGGCGCGCGCATCGTGTGCACGGTGACGATGAAGTTCAGACCCGTGGCAATCGAGCTGAAGCCGATGATGAACGCGCCGAACAGCACCGGCGCCACCGTGGTGGTCGTGTGCGTGCTGTACGGGGTGTAGAACGTCCAGCCGGTGTCCAGGCCGCCGTTGATCATCCCCCACAGCGCCAGGAACGCGCCCGCCAGGTAGATGTAGAGGCTGGCCAGGTTCAGCTTGGGGAACGCCACGTCCTTGGCGCCCAGCATCAGCGGCAGCACGAAGTTGCCGAACACCGCCGGGATGGCCGGAATCATGAACAAGAAGATCATGATGATGCCATGGAGCGTGAACGTACGGTTGTACGTCATCGCGTCCATGATCGTCGGGCCGGGCGTCAGCATCTCCAGGCGGATGGCCATCGCGAAGATGCCGCCCACCAGGAAGAACAACAGAATCCACACCAGGTACATCAACCCGATGCGCTTGTGGTCCACCGTCAGCAGCCACGAGCGGACGGTGGTGCCGTCCACCAGGTAGCTGGGGTGGTGGTGAGCCCCGTGCGCGTCGTGCGCGCCGTGGGCGCCAGGCGCCGGGAGGGCGCCGTCTGCGGTGGTGCTACTGGACGGGGTCATAAGCAGGTCCCTCCGAGGCGCCCTCGCGGAGGTTCGCGGTGCGCAGGGTTTTGATGTACTCGACGATAGCGGCCGTCTCCGGGCCCTGGAGCTTGCCCTGGAAGGTGGGCATCACGTTCTGGTAGCCGGCCACCAGGTGCGCCCCCGGGTCCATCATCGACTGGGTGATGTAAGCCTCGTCCACGCGGATGGTCTTCCCGTCGGCCAGCTTCTCCATACGGTCATACATCCCGAGGAAGGTCGGGCCGATGTGCGGCGCGCCGTCCACCGAGTGGCACTTGAAGCAGCCCTGGGTACCGGCCAGCTTCTGGCCCTGTTCGGCCATGCGGGCCACCGGCGGCACCAGCGAGGTGTCCGCCAGCGCGTCCTGACGGCCGGCCAGGCGGCCGCGGCGCTGCTCCTTCAGCCACTCCTCGAAGTCCTCTGGCGAGAGGACGACCACCTCGGCCAGCATCTTCGAGTGCGACAGGCCGCAGTACTCGGTGCACAGCACCTGGTACGTGCCCGGCTTGGTCGCCTCGAACCAGGCCTGGGTATAGCGGCCCGGCAGCGCATCCATCTTGATGCGGAAGGCGGGCACGTAGAACGAGTGCAGCACATCACGCGAGGTGATGAGCAGACGCACCGGGCGGCCCGCTGGCACGTGGAGCACGTTCACCCCGTTGGGACCCTCGGGGTAAGCAAACTTCCACATCCACTGCTTGCCCATCACGTACACGTCGTACGTGTCCTTGGGCGGCGTGGTGTACCAGACGAAGTCGCGGAACCCGATGGCGAACCACGCCAGGAAGAACACCAGCGGCACCGAGACGAAGAGGAACTCCGTCACCAGGTTGGGCACCACGTACTCGGTGTGCTGGTTGGGCGTCCGCCGCCGGTAGCGGAAGAACATGAACAGCGCAGCCAGGCCCACGCCAATCGACGACAGCATGGTGATGCCGACGACGAAGTAGTGGAGGTTGTCGACCTTGTCCGCGAAGGTCGACGCCCGCTCTGGGAGGAAGAGGATTTTGTCAGCGAGGTTGCTCATGCCGCAGCGCCTTTCTTCAGCTCGCGCCTCCAGAAATAGATCAGCATCATCGAGAGCGCGGCGAACACCAGCAGCGCTCCGGTCCGAATGAACCCGAAGACATAGAAACTGTACTGCCGTGTGGCCGTCTCATACTTGAAGCAGGACAGCACCACCCGGTCAAAGCTCGTCCCCACGCGGCCGTTCGCCGCCTCGAGCAGCGCCAGCTTCATGTCCCGGGCGGGGAAGCTGGTGCCGTAGAGGTAGCGGGCAATGCTGGCCTCGGGGGTGATGACGTGGACCACCGCCGGGTGGGCGTACTGCTTGGTGGCCTCGTCATACGTGTACTTGAAGCCCAGCGCCTGCGACAGCAGCTGGATGTTCTCTTGCGTGCCGGTGAGGAAACGCCAGGGAGCCGTCTCCGGCTTGCCCATCGCCTGCAGGTGGCGGCGGCGCCGGTCCGTGCTTTGCGCGGGCGTGTCCTTGGGGTCGATGCTCACCGTGATGGCCTCGTAGTCCTTGCCCAGCTCCAGCCCCACCTCGCGCATGGCGCTCACCTGCGCGTTGATGACGAGGTTACAGAGCATGGGGCACTGGTAATACACCAGTGTCACCAGCGTGGGCTTGTCCTTGGGCAACACCTCCGCCAGACGGATCTCCTTGCCTTCCTCGTCCAAGAAGCGCGCCTGAAGGGGCAGGGGCTCCCCCAGGTGCTCCTCCACGTCCACGCCGCGCACCGCGGGCGGCCTGTCCGAGTCCGCCTCGACGATGGGCTGAGGCGTCCTGCCGCCGCCCGGCAGGGCGAACGCCGGCAGCGTGGCGCACAGCACCAGCGCCGCCAGGGCAAGCCGCGCGGAAGCGGCCGCGTGTACAGGAAAGTGAGAGGGCAGGGAGGACATCAAAGCGGGCTTAGCGAGGGTTGGGAGAAGGGGCCGGAGGGGAGCCGGGAGCCGGGGTCGTACCCGGAGCCGGAGCCACCTCGGGAGCCGGAGGAGGGGGAGGGGGAGCCTTGGCGTCGGCGATGACGCGCTCGAAGGCCTGGTCGATGGGCATGCGCGCGGCGGCGCCCTGCTCACCGGTGCCGTTCTTGAGTGCCTGCTGCTGAGCGCCAATCTTCTGCTCGGCGTGCAGGTCGTGCTCGAACATGCGCTGGTTGACGATGCCGATCTCGTACTGGCCGATGGCGGCGGGCCGGGGCGGCGGGCCGTTGGGCTGGGACTCGTTCACCGCGTTCACCAGGATGCGGTAGGCCCAGATGCAGCCCACGGCGAAGATGACCAGCGAGAGGACACCCACCTTGATGACCTTGGAGAGGACCAGGTGGTCCTCCTCGGCCGCCACGCCGTGCGCGCCGACGATGACGCGCGACTCCATTTCGCTCTGCGTCTTCTTCATGGCTGCACGTACCTCAGCGAGTCAGCGATGTACGGGTCCTTCACCGGCACGGTGTACTTGCCGCCCGCGCGCCACAGGGCGAAGGCAATCGCGATGCCGCCCACGCCCAGGAACGAGGTGATGAGCGTCCAGTGGAACGAGGGGCCACCCTCGGAGTGCGCCGGCCACACCAGCCAGTACAGGTCCACCGCGTGCATGATGAGGATGTACACGGCGACCACGGCCAGCTTGCGCGGCTGCAGCTTGAGGTTGCGGCTGAGCAGGATGCCGAACGGCAGCAGGAAGTGCAGGAAGAACAGCGAGGCGGACAGGTTGCGCCACCCGCCCTCGGGGTTGATGCGGATGTGGTACCAGGGCGCCTCTTCCGGCAGGTTGGCGATCCAGATGAGCATGAACTGGGAGAAGGCGATGTAGGCCCAGAACGCGGTGAAGGCCAGCATCAGCTTGCCCAGGTTGTGGAAGTGGGCCGTCGTCACCAGGTTGCCGTACAGGTCCTTGCCCTGAGCGTTCACCGTCGCGATCGTCAGCACGCAGAAGGCGGCCAGGAAGCTGCCAGCGAAGTAATAGACGCCGAAGATGGTGGACTGCCACAGCGGCGTGAGGCTCATCAGCCAGTCGAAAGCAGCGAACGTAATGGTGAGCGCAAGGAAGGGCAGCGAGCCCGGCGAGAACATGCGCGCCTTGACGGTGAGGGCCAGGTCCCCCGTCTCGTCCTGGCGGGTGCTCCAGGAGTGCAGGCGGTGGCTGACGAAGCTCCACACGCCGAAGTAGATGAGCTGGCGCACCACGAAGAAGGGCACGTTGAGGTAGCCGTGCTGCTTGTGCTCCAGGTGGCTCACCTCCACGGAGGTGTACGTCTTGAGCAGCTCCTCCTGCGTCCACAGCCAGGGGTAGAGCTGCTTGAGGAAGGGCACCAGCACCAGTCCCAGCACGAAGAAGATGGGCACGGCGATGGCCATCGTCTCCATGGCCCGGCGCAGCACGGTGGTCCACTTGGCCTTGGCCGTGTGGAAGATGGCCACCATGATGAGCGAGGCCACGGAGATGCCGATCCAGTAGCAGAAGGCGATGAGGTAGGCGTGCGCGGTGGCCTTGGCATCGGTGACGAAGCCCACGCCCGTCAGCACCATGCCGAGGATGCCCAGGCCGCCCGCCAGCGCCATGAGCTTGGGCTTGCCGGTGTAACGCTCCACGGAAATCATCGGTTCTCCTGAGGAAGGGGCTGCGCGCCGCCGCCGCGGGCGGCCTGCAGCGCGCGCACGTAGGCGACCACCGCCCAGCGCTCGGTGGTGTTGAGCTCGCCGCTGAACGAGGGCATCACGCCATAGCCCTCGTTGATGGCCGCGTAGAAGTGACCCACCGGCTTGCCGGACAAATCCAGCAGCGAGGGCGGCAGGCGCAGGCCCATGTTCTCGGCCACCACGCTGTTGCCGTCGCCGAGCACGCCGTGGCACTGCGAGCAGACGATGTTGTACTTCTTCTGCCCCAGCTTGAGCAGCT
This sequence comes from Myxococcaceae bacterium, assembly GCA_036389955.1. Taxonomy (GTDB): domain Bacteria; phylum Myxococcota; class Myxococcia; order Myxococcales; family Myxococcaceae; genus DATHBR01. Next base: position 886 of record DASVVJ010000508.1, on the reverse strand, counting down.
CGTGGTTGACCTCCACCGGAATGGAGGTGACGAGCTGCGCGCCCACGCGGCCGGTGCTCTGGCCGGGGTTACCCACCGGACGCTCGATGGGGATGGTGCCCTCGGGCGGGGTGCGCATGGCGCGGCCGTCCGCCCAGAACTCCGAGGCCTCGTAGTACTCGTACTTGGACTGAACCTCCATGCGATGGAGGACTTCAGAGGGGATCTCGCAGCCCGTCAGAGCCGCGAGCCCCGCCGCGGGGATGAGCCACCTCATTCCGGTTCTCCCGTGACAACGGTGACCTGGGTGGAACCCAGGGCCTGAAGCTGATTCTTGGTGTCGTCCACGTTGAGGCCCGCCACCACCGGAATGCTCAGCCAGAAGCCGTGCGTGGAGGCGCTGCGGAACGCGTCGTGCTCGAACACCGGGTGGTAGGGCTGCGGCAGCCGGCTAAGGCCCAGCAGCCCGAAGAAGATGCCGAAGGCGGCCAGCAGCACCGATAGCTCGAAGGTGATGGGCACCCACGCCGGCAGGCTGAGCAGCGGACGGCCACCCACGTTGATGGGGTAGTCGATGGTGTTCATCCACGTCTGCATGGCCAGCGCGGTGAAGCAGCCGGTGAGGGCACCGCCCAGGGCGATGAAGGGCACGCGGGAAGGAGGCAGGCCCAGCGCCTCGGACCCGCCGTGCAGCGGGTACGGGGAGTAGGTGTCCATGCCCTGGAAGCCCTTGAGCCTCATCTCGTTGGTGGCCTTCACCAGTGCGTCGGGCGTGGCGAACTCGGCCATCACCCAGGATTCGAAGACCTTGGCTTCCATGGCTCTAGTGCGCTCCGTGGGTGAGGGTGCCGGCCGCGGCCGTCTCCGCACCACCGTGGGCCGCGTGGTGCGCGGCGTGCTTGAGCTC
>DASVVJ010000507.1:0-17984 GCA_036389955.1 Myxococcaceae bacterium | reverse complement strand
CTGCGTGCTGCCACCGGGCAGCTTGAGCTTCAGCTTGATGCCGGAGATGGGCTCATCGGTGACGTCGTCGACGACCTGGAGGGAGAAGGAGAACTTCTCTTCCTCCGGGGGAGGGAAGAACGTCTCCTCCTTCTTGACGGTGCGCAGCAGGCCGCGAAGCGGCACCACGGGCGCCTCCACCAGTCGCAGGCGGCCGTCCAACAACTGCGTGGCGGCCCGGCGAACGAGCTCCTCCAGGGCCGCGGTGCCGAACGCCGTCGAAGAGACGTGGCCGTAGCCGAGTTCGCGCAGCGTCTGCAGGTTGAAGTGGTCCTGCGCCAGGCGGCGCAGCCACCCCTGGAGCTGGTGCGAGTCCACATGCACCACGGGCTTGTGCCGAGCGGGAACGGGCTCGTGGAACTTCAGCACGACGTAGTGGCGCAGCCCATCGCGCAGGCGATGGTTGAAGGAGTGGAAGGCCGCCTCCTTGCCCTTTCGCGCTTCAGGCACCATGGTGAAGACCTGAACACAGGCTCAGCGGAAGCGTCAATCCGGGCTCGGCCCCACACGGGCGCCCGGGGTGAACATCCGCGCACAAACAGTGCCAACACGGCAGGCCTTCACGCTCGTTGCGCACATCGAGCCACCTGGTATAACGCACACCGTGGTGCAGGCGCCTCAGGTGCCAGGAGTTTCAACAGGTTGATTGCCCGACCCCGTAGCTCAGTTGGATAGAGCGGCGGTTTCCTAAACCGCAGGCCACAGGTTCGATTCCTGTCGGGGTCACTCCTTCCTCACGACCGCGGCGCGCCGGATGATCGCGAACCTTCATAACGCCGACATCCCGCGCCCCGTGCTCGACGTGCTCCGCCGCCTGCGCGAGCTGGGGTACGCCGTGTTCCTCGTGGGCGGCTGCGTGCGCGACATGGTCCGGGGAATGCCTCCCAAGGACTTCGATGTGGCCTCCAGCGCGCGCCCCGAGCAGGTCCAGGACGCGTTCAAGAAGGTCATCCCCACGGGCATCCAGCACGGCACCGTCACCGTGCTCATGGGCGGCCACCACGTGGAAGTGACGACCTTCCGCAGCGAGGGCGACTACCACGACGGCCGCCGCCCCAGCTCCGTGTCGTTCGAGACGGACATCAACGAGGACCTGTCGCGCCGGGACTTCACCATCAACGCGATGGCGTACGATCCCATCAGCCGTGACCTGGTGGATCCGTTCGGGGGCCAGGAGGATCTGAAGGCCCAGGTCATCCGGTGCGTGCGGGATGCGCACGAGCGCTTCTCCGAGGACGGCTTGCGCGCGCTGCGTGCCGTGCGCTTCGCGGCGGTGCTGGGATTCACGATCGAGCCGAAGACGCTCGCGGCCATTCCTCCCACGCTGCCCGTGTTCCGCAAGGTGGCGCTGGAGCGGGTGCGTGAGGAGTTCGTCAAGACGCTGATGACTCCGCGTGCCGAGTCCGGACTCACGCTGCTGGCGGAGACAGGGCTGCTGGACGTCTTCCTGCCCGAGCTGGCCCGTGCAGAGGCGGAGGCTGCACGCCGGGCCCGGGCTGCGGCGCAGGCGGCTCCCGCGCAGGTGGAAGTGCGGATGGCGGCTTTGCTGGCGGACCTGGTCACCGGTCCCCAAGCCAAGGACCTCTGCATCCGGCTCAAGTTCCCGACCAAGACCGCGGAACATGTGGGGCTGCTCGTGACCCATGCCGCGCTCGAGACGCGGCTCACGGAGAGCGATCCGGCACTCCGGCGCCTGCTTGCCAGGGTGGGGCTCGAGAACCTGGAGCCGTTGCTGGCCGTGGCGCACGCCCGGGTTCAGGTCCGGGCTCCTGAGGTGCTTCCGGACTTTCTGCGGCTCCAGGAGCGCCTGCGGGCTCTGGCTGCGGCGAAACCTCCCCTGAGTGCCAAAGAACTCGCGCTCACGGGTGGGGACATCATGGCCACGCTGGGCGTGGGGCCGTCTCCGCAGGTGGGACAGGCCACCCGGTTCCTCATGGAGTCCGTCCTCGATGACCCGACGCTCAATCAGCCCGAGCGGCTGAAAGAGCTGCTGCGCTCCTGGCAGGCAGGGAAGGGGAGCTGACGCCCACTGGGGACGTTCTATGCTTCCCGGTAGGTACACAGTGACGATAAACCCTCACCCCCGCCCTCTCCCGAAGGGAGAGGGGGTTGTGGGTCTGTCCGGATGCGATGGGGACTGGCGTCCTCGAATCGCTCCCGGCCATGCCGGTGTGTAGGAAGGATGTCATGCGAGTCGTCATTGCCATGAGCGGTGGAGTGGACTCCTCGGCTGCCGCCGCGCTCCTCAAGGAGCAGGGCCACGAGGTGATCGGCATCACCCTCCGCGTCTGGTCCTACGAGGGCAAGGCCCAGTGCGGCAGCTGCTGCAGCCCCGATGACATCGATGACGCGCGCGCCGTCGCTCAGACGCTCGGCATTCCGTTCTACGTCGCCAACGCCGAGGAGATCTTCAAGGACCGCGTCATCAACCCCTTCGTCCAGTCCTACCTCGGGGGCAAGACGCCCATTCCCTGCGTGGCCTGCAACCGGGACGTGAAGTTCAACTTCCTCCTCAAGCGCGCCCGTGCCCTCGGCGCCAAGCTGGCCACCGGCCACTACGCCCGTGTCGAGCATGACGGCCAGCGCCATGTCCTGCGCCGCGCCCGCGATCTCGCCAAGGACCAGAGCTACTTCCTCTTCACGCTCGGCCAGAGCGAGCTGAGCGACATCCTCTTCCCCGTGGGCGACATGACCAAGGCCGAGGTCCGCGCCGTCGCCGAGCGCCACGCTCTGCCCACCAGCCAGAAGCCCGAGAGCATGGAGATCTGCTTCGTGCCCGATGGCGACTACGCCGGCTTTGTGGAGAAGGTCGCCGGGCCTCAGCCCGCTGGCGAGGTCGTCGACACCGAGGGCCAGGTGCTCGGCTCTCACAACGGCATCCACCGGTTCACCGTGGGCCAGCGCCGAGGCCTGAACCTCGGAGGCGGCGAGGCCCGCTACGTCCAGCGCATCGAGCCCGAGACGAACCGTGTCGTCGTCGGCACTGCCACCGCCGTGGGCCGAGACTCCTTCGGGCTGCTCCAGCCCCACTGGGTGGATGCGCCTCCGCCGCCAGACCAGACGGTGGAGGTCCGCATCCGCCACCGCCACGCGGGCGCCTCCGGGCGCGTGGAGATCTCCCCGCACGGGCTGGTCTCCGTGAAGCTCAACGAGCCCGCGCGCGCCGTCACGCCAGGCCAGGCCGCGGTGGTCTACGATCGGGATCGCGTGCTAGGTGGGGGCTGGATCGTCTGACCCTGGCCGGAGGTGGGCATGTCGCGGCACCCAGGCATTCTGCTGATCGCCGTCCTGGCCCTCGCGGCGGGCTGCAAGAAGCCATCGGACAAGCCCATCGCGGGCCTGCACTCCGCGGGCGCCCCGGTGCTGCTCCTCAAGGGCAAGGAGAAGAACCCCATCGCCGTGGGCTCGCACCTCAAGCCCGAGGACCGCATCTTCGCCACCGGCCCCGCGCTCCTGGAGTACTTCGGTGGCGGCATGCGCTTCCTCGACGACGGGGACGAGCTGGAAGTCGGGGACGTGGACGAGGCGAAGCTGCTGGGTTCCAACATCCCGTCCCGGCGCCTCGCCGGGGAAGAGATTCAGGACGCCCAGGCCCTGCCCCGGATCGTGGCCGCGCGCTACACCAACTTCAGCTCCACGCCCTTCATCGTGGACCAGACGCCCACCACGGGCGACTACCTGAAGGCCTTCTTCACCCCCAATGGCATCGAGAACCTCGGCGCGGGTCCCCGGCCTGACGGGCCCACCAAGCCGTTGCCCGCGCCGCCCTTCCGTCCCAAGGTTCCGTACATTCACGCGGGACCGCTGGGGGAGGGCGGCCTCGTGGCCGAGGTGACCGACGGCTTCGCCATCGCCGAGACGGATGATCTGGCCACTGCGGTGCTGCTCGAGGACCGGCAGGTTCCCCTGGGCCGCACGGTGCGACTCCTCGTTCCCAAGGGCGCCGAGGTGGTCATCCGTACTCCCGAGGGCAAAGAGGTAGACCTCGACGGCCCGGCGGACCTGCGCCTGCGCTGAGCCCGCTCCGGGGGATGTCACCCCCGCTCGATAAAGTCGCTCGCACCCCCCGGAGCCAGCCAGGCATGGCGGCTCGCAGCTTCCAAAGGCCAGGTGCGGCCATGACGAAGAGTCAGCTCATCGAGCGCATCGCACAACAGGCGCCCCATGTTTCTCCCCGGCGCATCGAATCCATCGTCAACGCCATCTTCGAGCAGATGGCCGAGTCCCTGAGGACCGGAGAGCGCATCGAACTGCGCGGCTTCGGTTGCTTCACGGTGAAGACCCGGAGCGCCCGCATGGGGCGCAACCCGAAAACCGGTGAGACCGTGTCGGTGCCACGGCGCGTCGCTCTGTCCTTCGCTGCCGGTAAGGAACTGCGTCAGCGCATCAACCCCACTGCCGCTGCAGAGGTAGGTCCGCGAATTTGACCGGGTGGGAGGTGGGGCGTACCTTCCAGAGCGTTGGCGCTACAGGCCGCAACACTTCACAGGTGGCCGGCCGGATTGCCAGCGCACGAGGAACGCCAAGACCATGCGGGATGCTCATCGGATGAAGGAGAAGTTCGACGTCTCCCTGGACAACCGGCAGATCGTCAGCCTGTTGATCGCTGGCATCGTCGTGATGGGCGCCGTGTTCGTGCTCGGAGTGGTGGTGGGCAAGAAGCTCGCCGGCAATGCCGAGGCCGCCGCGGCGCCGGATCTGCTGTCCGCGCTGGATGCCAACGCCCAGGTGCTCCAGGAGGCCCAGAAGGAGCCGCCGCTCACCTTCCAGGACGAGCTGACCCGCAAGGCCGCCGCTGAGCCCGCGCCCGCCCCGGCCAAGCCCGCCGCCGCCAAGCCCGCCCCGGCCAAGCCCACCGCCACCACCACCGCCGCGGCCACTCCGGCCGCCCCCGCCGAGAAGCCCGCGCCCGTGGAGAAGCCGGTCCCCGCCGAGAAGCCCGCGCCCGCCGCGGAGCCGACGCCCGCGCTCCATTCGGCGGATGAGGAGCTCGCCGCGCTGGCCGCCGTCAAGCGCCCCCAGGCTCCCGCGCCTACGCCCGTGGCCGCCGCCGAGAAGCCCGCGCCTGCTCCCAAGCCCGCTCCGCGCGAGGTGGAGGAGGCCCCCGTGCCCACCCGCACCGCCACGCCCGCCAGCGGTAACCTGAAGGACGCCATCGCCCGTGCCGCCCAGCGGCCCGCCGAGGCCGTGCCCGGTGGCGCCTTCACACTGCAGCTCTCCGCCTTCCAGACCCGGGATGAGGCTGATCGCTTCGTCGCACGGCTGCGCGACCGGGGCTATGCCCCCTACATCGTCGCCGCCGAGGTGGCCAACAAGGGCACCTGGTACCGGGTCCGCATGGGCAGCTTCCCCAGCCGGGATGCCGCCTCGCGGTACCTGTCGGACTTCAAGCGCGAGACGCAGCTCGACGCGTTCGTGGCCGGCGCGAACTAGCGCGCCCGAGCTACTGGGAGTTGGGGTTCTTGGTCCAGCGGTCCACGTTCCCGTCGCCGTCCAGGTCGTCGCCGATGCGGTCCACCTGGCCGCCCTCCCAGTACTCCCAGTTGTCCACCTTGCCGTCGGCGTTGGTGTCGCGCTCCTTGCGGGCCAGCTTTCCCTTCTCGTAGTACAGCCACTGGTCCGCGCGCCCGTTGCCGTCCACGTCGCGCTCGGTGCGCACGATGAGGCTCTTCTCGAGGAAGAGTACCGTGTCCACCTTGCCGTCGAAGTCCTGGTCCAACGACTCGCGCACCTTCTCCTCGCGCTCGTTGTAGTACTGGGTCATGTCGACGCTGCCGTCGCCGTTGAGGTCCAGCTCCTTGCGCACGGTGCGCTCCACGGTCTGCCCGTCCGCGCCCTTCACCTCGACGTAGTAGCGCCACAGGTCCGGCTTGTTGTCCCGGTTGACGTCCTGCTCCTGCACCTTCTCGTCCTTGGCACGCTCGGGACGGATCGGCTCAGGAACGTAGGTTTCTCCCAGGGGCTCCACCGTGATGGGCCGCTTGGCCGGCTCGTCGCCCTTGCATCCCACCAGCCCCGACAAGGCCAGGATGCCTACGTAAACGCTTGATTTGATTGAGAACACGCCTGCTCCCGGAGAGATCGGGCGCCGCGGGGATCGTCATCCGTCAGCGCCGTTTCCTTCACGCGCCACGACATTCCATATATTTTCACATATCGCCATGGCTCGAAAGAAGATCAGCACCACCATCTACATCACGCCCGAGCAGAACGACCTGTTGAAGGCGCTCAACCAGAAGACGAAGGTGCCCGTGGCCGAGTACATCCGGCAGGGCATCGATCTGGTGCTCGAAAAGTACAAGGCGCAGCTGCCCGGGCAGGCCACCTTCGACGAGCTAAGCTAGGCAGGCCTCCCAATGACGGCAATGAGAGGCAAGCGGGCAGTGGTGCTCGGGGGCGCGGGGTTCGTGGGCTCCCACCTGTGTGAGCGGCTGTTGGACGACGGGGCCGCCGTGGTGGCGGTGGACAACTTCATCACCGGCGCGGAGCAGAACCTGCGCACCCTGCGCGGACGGCCAGGCTTCGAGTTTCTGAAGCAGGACATCATCGAGGGGCTCTCGGTCGAGGGGCCGGTGGACTACGTGTTCAACATGGCCTCGCCGGCCTCGCCCATCGACTACGCGCAGTTGCCGCTCGAGACGCTGCGGGTGGGCTCGATCGGCACGGAGAACGGGCTGAAGCTGGCCGAGGCCAAGGGGGCGGTGTTCCTCCAGGCCTCCACCTCCGAGGTGTACGGCGATCCGCTGGTGCACCCGCAGCACGAGGGCTACTACGGCAACGTGAACCCCATTGGCCCGCGCGCGGTGTACGACGAGGCCAAGCGCTACGGCGAGGCGATCACCTCCGCCTATGCCCGGGTACGCGGGGTGAAGACGCGCATTGTCCGCATCTTCAATACGTACGGGCCTCGCATGCGCCTGAATGACGGCCGGGTGGTGCCGGCCTTCGTGGGCCAGGCCCTGCGCGGCGAGGACTTCACCGTCTTCGGAGACGGCACCCAGACGCGCTCGTTCTGCTACGTGAAGGACCTGGTGGACGGGCTGGTGCGGCTGATGCTGTCGGACGTGACGGACCCGGTGAACATCGGCAACCCGCGCGAGATGAACATGCTCCAGTTCGCCGAGGCCGTGCGGGCCGCCGCGGGCGGGGGAGGGAAGATCATCCACAAGCCGCTGCCCCAGAACGACCCTAAGCAGCGTCAGCCGGACATCACCCGCGCGCGCACGCTGTTGGGTTGGGAACCCCGGGTTCCGCTCGAAGAGGGTCTGCGGGAGACGATTTCGTACTTCCGCACCGTTGCCGGTCCCTGAGGGGATTCTTAAGTTGCGGACGCCTTTTTGAACTTTTTATAGCCACGGCGGGTGGCGGGAGCGTCTGCGTGAAAGTGCTGGTGACGGGTGGAGCGGGCTTCATTGGCTCGCACGTGTGTGATCAGTTCGTGCGTGCCGGGCACGAGGTGATCGCCCTGGACAACCTGTCGAGCGGGAAGAAGGAGAACCTCGACCCGCGCGTGCGGCTGGCGGTGCTGGACATCCGCAGCTCCGAGGCCGCGGAGCTCATCCGCTCCGAGAAGCCCCAGGCCATCTGTCACCTGGCCGCGCAGATGGATGTGCGCCGCAGCGTGGAGGACCCGCGCTTCGATGCCGAGGCCAACATCCTGGGCATGCTCAACCTGCTGGAGGCCGCGCGTGTCTCCGGGGTGAAGAAGTTCATCTTCAGCTCCACCGGCGGCGCCATTTACGGCGAGCAGGACGTGTTCCCCGCGCCCGAGTCCCACGCCACGCGGCCGGTGTCGCCCTACGGCGTGTCCAAGGCCTCGGGCGAGCTGTACCTGGGCTACTACCGGGCGCAGTACGGGCTGCCCTATGTGGCCCTGCGCTACGCCAACGTCTACGGCCCCCGGCAGAACCCGCACGGCGAGGCGGGCGTGGTGGCCATCTTCAGCCAGCGCCTGGTCGCCGGCAGCCCCTGCACCATCTACGGCGACGGCGGGCAGACGCGTGACTTCGTCTTCGGGCCAGAGGTGGCCCGGGCCAACCTGCTGGCCTTCGAGAAGGACTATGTGGGCGCGGTGAACATCGGCACCGGCATCGAGACCGACATCAACCGGCTCTTCACCCTGCTGGCCGAGGCGGCGGGCTCGAACGTGAAGGCCACCCACGCTCCGGGCAAACCGGGCGAGCAGCGCCGCTCCTGCATCGACGCGTCGCTTGCCCGCAAGGTGCTGGGCTGGGAGCCGACCGTGGGCATCGCCGAAGGCCTGCGGCAGACGGTGGAGTACTTCCGCGCCAAGGCGCGGGAGCCCGCCCGCGCTCACGGCTAGGCCCTGCTTCGGGGCTTACTGCCCGACAGGACAGGCGGCCCGCTGACCGCTGTACGGGTCAGCGGACGCGCGGATGCATGGATTTTGGCCGGGTTAGGTGTTACCAACGCGCGCTTTGACAAGCTGCGACGAGCCCTAGGATCCATGCCGGCCGAGAACGCCCACATCCGTAACTTCTGCATCATCGCTCACATCGACCATGGCAAGTCGACGCTGGCGGACCGCCTCCTCGATAAGACGGGGACGCTGACCAAGCGCGAAGCCCAGGCCCAGTTCCTGGACAACATGGACATCGAGCGCGAACGGGGCATCACCATCAAGGCCCAGTCCGTGCGCATGAACTACAAGGCCAAGGACGGGCAGCAGTACGTCCTGAACCTGATCGACACGCCGGGACACGTGGACTTCGCCTACGAGGTCAGCCGCTCGCTGGCCGCGTGCGAGGGCGCGCTGCTGGTGGTGGACGCCAGCCAGGGCGTCGAGGCTCAGACGCTGGCCAACGTCTACATGGCGCTGGACCACAACCTGGAGATCATCCCGGTCATCAACAAGATCGATCTGCCCAGCGCGGACGTGGCGCGCACCCGCTCGGAGATCGAGGACGTGATCGGCATTGACGCCTCGGTGGCCGTGCCGGCCTCCGCCAAGGAGGGCATCGGCATCGAGGACATCCTCGAGAAGGTGGTGCAGGTGGTGCCGCCGCCCTCGGGCGAGCCGAGCGCGCCGCTCCGGGCGCTGATCTTCGACAGCTGGTACGACAACTACCGCGGCGTGGTGACGCTGGTGCGCGTGCTGGAGGGCACGCTCAAGCTCAAGCAGAAGATCAAGCTGTTCAGCAACAACAAGGTCTTCGAGGTGCAGGAGCTGGGCGTGTTCAGCCCCTTCTCCCGGCCGGTGCCGCAGCTGATGGCGGGCGAGGTGGGCGTGCTGGTCGCCAACGTCAAGGAGCTGCAGGACGCCAAGGTGGGTGACACCGTCACCGAAGAGGCGCGCCCCACGGACGCTCCCTTCCCGGGCTTCAAGGAAGTGAAGCCCATGGTGTTCAGCGGCATCTTCCCGGTGGACTCCGCCGAGTACGAGGGCCTGCGCGACGCGTTGGCCAAGCTGAAGCTCAATGACTCGGCGTTCACCTACGAGCCCGAGTCCTCCACGGCGTTGGGTTTCGGGTTCCGCTGCGGCTATCTGGGCCTGCTGCACATGGAGATCGTTCAGGAGCGCCTGGAGCGCGAGTACAACCTGAACCTCATCACCACGGCGCCCTCGGTGGTCTACCGCATCACCACCAGCAAGGGTGAGACGCTGCTCATCGACAACCCGGCCAAGCTGCCGCCGGTGCAGAACATCGAGAAGTTCGAGGAGCCCATCCTCACTTGCCACATCCACGTGCCCAATGATCACCTGGGCGCCATCCTCAAGCTGTGCCAGGACCGGCGCGGGGTGCAGAAGGACATGAAGTACCTGGGCTCGTCCGGCCAGCGCGTGCAGGTGACGTACGAGATGCCGCTGGCGGAAGTGGTGTTCGACTTCTTCGACAAGCTCAAGAGCGTGTCGCGCGGCTACGCCAGCCTCGACTACGAGCTCGCGGGCTACATGGAGGCGGACCTGGCCCGGCTGGACATCCTCATCAACGGGGAGCCAGTGGACGCGCTGAGCGTCATCGTCCACCGCGAGCGCGCCTACCTGCGCGGCCGCGAGGTGTGTCAGAAGCTCAAGGAAGTCATTCCCAAGCAGATGTACGAGGTGGCCATCCAGGCGGCGATCGGTGCGAAGATCATCGCCCGTGAGACCATCTCCGCCATGCGCAAGAACGTGCTCGCCAAGTGCTACGGTGGTGACATCAGCCGTAAGCGCAAGCTGCTGGAGAAGCAGAAGGAGGGCAAGAAGCGCATGAAGCAGGTGGGCACGGTGGAGATCCCGCAGGAAGCCTTCCTCGCGGTGCTGAAGACGGAGGAGTGATGACCGCCGCGACCACGCCGGTGAAGCCGGGCGAGGTGCTGATCGCCCGCCTGACGCCGGAGCAGCTCAAGGCCCGCCGCGCGCTCATGTGGCGGCAGCTGCTGACCAGCCTCTGGGCGCCGCTGACGCTGGTGGGCATCGCCTTCATCCCCTACCTGTTCCTCATCGAGAGCCTGCCCGCCACGGCCTCGTGGGCCCAGCCGGTCATGAAGTACTTCGGCTCGGCGATGTTCTTCGCCTGGGCGGGCCTGCTGGCCTGGCGCCTGATCTCCAAGCGCGAGCGCACCCTGCGCAACCTGCGCGGCGAGGCGCGCGAGCTGTTCCACGAGGCCGAGCGCATCTTCCAGCAGCTGCCCGGAAAGCTGCCGGCCAATGCCTCCGAGCGCGTGGCGGAGCAGTCCCTGCGCGTGGAGGACGCCTCGCTGGCTGGGGATGTGGCCCGGCTGGATAAAGAGGTGAGGGCGCTCGACAAGCTCCACCAGGATCTCTTTGGCGCCTACCGCAAGCAGTCCGCCTGGGACACGGTCTCCGGGTTCGCCAAGGCGCTGGCCATCGCGCTGATCATCCGCACCATCTTCATCGAGCCGTACCGCATTCCCTCCGGCTCCATGCTCCCCACGCTGGAGATTGGCGACCACGTCTTCGTCAACAAGTTCATCTACGGGGTGCGCATCCCGTTCATCAACGTGGTGCCGTTCCAGATCGTCCGGGCCCCGGCGCGCGGCGACGTCATCGTCTTCAACAACCCCGTTGAAGAGGAGAAGGACTTCATCAAGCGCGTGGTGGGCCTGCCCGGTGACCGCATCGAGGTCATCAACGAGGTCATCCACGTCAACGGCGTGCCGCAGGAGCGCACGCTGACGGACCAGAACTTCGTGGTCTACAACCAGCCCCACGGCCCGTGGGAGGCCGAGACGGTGGTGCACTACCGGGAGAACCTGGACGGCGTGGTGCACTCGGTGCTCCAGGAGCAGAGCCACCCGCGCGCCGGCATCACCGAGGGCCCCTTCGTTGTTCCTGAGCGGCACGTGTTCGTGATGGGCGACAACCGCGACAACAGCTCGGACAGCCGGGTGGGCTTCATCGGGCCCGGTCACGCGCCGCAGTACGTTCCCTACGGCCACATCAAGGGCAAGGCGATGGTGGTGTGGCTGTCGCTGGGTTACGACGGCGTGTTCAGTGGCATCTTCGATGGAACGGGCCTGAGCCTGAACAGGTTCTTCACACCTGTACGCTGAGCGTGCCGCGGACGCTTGACGCACCTCAGTGGCACTGTTAGTGCGCGGCTCGGTCTATGCGACACCTGCTCGGAATCGAAGGCTGGCGGCGCGAGGAGATCGAGGCTCTGCTCGATCGGGCCGAGGCCCATCTCCCCGGGGGCTCGGCGCGCACCCCCGTGCTGCAGGGGAAGGTGGTGGCCAACCTCTTCTTCGAGGACTCCACCCGCACGCGCACCTCCTTCGAGATGGCCGCCAAGACACTGGGCGCCGAGGTGCTCAACTGGACCGCCGCGGGCTCCTCGGTGTCCAAGGGCGAGACGCTGCTGGACACCGTGCGCAACATCGAGGCCACGGGTCCCGCGGCCCTCGTCATCCGCCACCGCTCCTCGGGTGCGCCGCACCTGGTGGCCCAGCACGTGCGCTGCGCCGTCATCAACGCCGGTGACGGCACCCACGAGCACCCCTCGCAGGCCCTGCTGGACGCCTTCACCCTGCGGCGGCACTGGGGCCGGCTGGAGGGCCGCACGGTGCTCATCGTGGGAGACATCCTCCACAGCCGCGTGGCGCGCTCGAACATCCTGTGCCTGAGGGCACTGGGGGCGCGCGTGGTGGTGTGTGGCCCGCCCACGCTGCTGCCCGTGGGCCTGCCGGAGCTGGGCGCCGAGGTGACGACGAAGCTGGACGAGGTGCTGCCGCAGGTGGACGCGGTGATGTGCCTGCGCCTCCAGCTCGAGCGGCAGACAGAGTCCTTCTTTCCGTCCACGCGCGAGTTCTCCCGCCTCTTCGGCCTCAACGCGGCCCGGGCCGAGCGCATGAAGCCGGGGGCGCTGGTGCTGCACCCCGGGCCGATGAACCGGGGGGTGGAGGTGGCTCCCGCCGTGGCGGATGGGCCCCGCAGCGTCATCCTCGAGCAGGTGGCCAATGGAGTGGCCGTGCGCCGCGCCATCCTGGAGGTGTGCACGTGAGCGCTCCCGTCCTCTTCAGCCGCGGGCGGGTCATCGATCCGCGCAATGGCATTGACGGCGTGCGCGATGTGCTTGTCCAGGAGGGCAGGGTGGCCCAGGTGTCCGAGGCCCCGCTCCAGGTGCCTGGCGCCCGTGTGGTGGACGCCCAGGGGCGCTGGGTGGTGCCCGGCTTCATCGACCTGCACGTGCACCTGCGCGAGCCGGGCGAGGAGGGCAAGGAGACGGTGCTCACCGGCTGCCGCTCGGCGGTGGCGGGAGGATTTACCTCGGTGGTGGCTATGCCCAACACCAAGGTGGTCAACGACAGCGTGATGGTGACGGAGCTGGTGCGCGCGCGCGCCCGGGACGCCCGGCTGTGCCACGTGTACCCCGCGGGCGCCATCACCAAGGGCCTCAAGGGCGAGGAGCTGTCGGAGATGGGCGAGCTGATCTCCGCCGGCTGCGTCTGCGTCACCGACGACGGCCGCCCGGTGATGAACGCCTCGCTGATGCGGCGCGCGCTGCAGTACGCCACGCTCTTCGACGTGCCCGTCATGGTCCACGAGGAGGACCTGACGCTCTCGGGCAAGGGCGCGATGACCGAGGGCCCCACTGCCACGCGCCTGGGCCTGCTGCCCATTCCCGCCTCGGCGGAGATCGCCATGGTGGCCCGGGATCTCGTCCTGCTGGAGGAGACGGGGGGCCGGCTGCACATCGCCCATGTCTCCTGCGAGGGCAGCGTGCGCCTGGTGCGCGAGGCGAAGAAGCGCGGGCTGCGCGTCACCGCCGAGGTGACGCCGCACCACTTCACGCTCGATGACACGGCGGTGGGCCAGTACGACACCCACGCGAAGATGAATCCGCCCCTGCGCCTGCGCCGCGACGTGGAGTCCCTGCGCGAGGCCATGGTGGATGGCACGGTGGACGCCATCGCCACGGACCACGCGCCGCACGGGGTGCTCGACAAGCAGGTGGAGTTCGAGAAGGGCATCAACGGCATCGTGGGCCTGGAGACGGCGCTGGGGCTGACGATGGCCCTGGTGCACGAGGGTGTGCTGAGCGCCAGCCGGGCGGTGGAGCTGCTCACCACGGGCCCGGCGAAGGCATTCGGCCTGCCGGGCGGACACCTGGCTGCTGGGGCTCCGGCGGATGTCACGCTCATCGACCCCCAGGTGGAGTGGGCGGTGGATGCCGAGCGGTTCTTCTCCAAGAGCCGGAACACCCCCTTCCAGGGCCGGCTGCTCAAAGGCCGCGTCACCCAGACCTGGGTGGGCGGCCGGCTCGTATTCGACAACGGTCAGATCAAGGAGTCCCTGTGATGAAGCGGGCGGTGCTCGCGCTGGCGGATGGCACCCTGTTCGAGGGCTGCTCCTTTGGTGCGATCGGGGAGACGGTGGGCGAGGTGGTCTTCAACACCTCGATGTACGGCTACCAGGAGATCCTCACGGATCCCTCCTACGTCGGGCAGATCGTCACCATGGCCTACACGGAGATGGGCAACGTGGGGGCCACCCCGGAGGACGAGGAGTCCTTGCGGCCGCACGCGGTGGGCATGGTGGTGCGCTCGTACACCGAGCAGCCCTCCAACTGGCGCGCCCGGGAGACGCTGGACGCGTACCTCAAGCGCTACGGCGTGGCGGGCATTCAGGGGATCGATACCCGGCGGCTGGTGCGGCACCTGCGCACGCACGGCGCGCAGATGGGCGTCATCTCCAGCGAGAACGTCTCCGCGGCGGCCCTCGTCGAGCGCGCGAAGAACGCGCCCGGCATGGAGGGCATGGACCTGGCCACCGGCGTCTCCACGAAGCAGCCGTACGCCTTCACCACGCCTTCACCGGACGTGTTCAGCGGCCAGCCGCGCGCGCTGCCCGAGTCGCGCTTCGACGTGGTGGCGTATGACTATGGCCTCAAGCGCTCCATGCTGCAGTTCCTGGTGGACGTGGGCTGCCGGGTGACGGTGGTGCCGTCCAGCACCACCGCCGAGGAGGTGCTCGCTCGCAAGCCCAACGGCGTCTTCCTGGCCAACGGGCCGGGCGATCCCGCCGCGGTGAAGGGCGCGGACAAGACCGTGGCGGCGCTGCTGGGCAAGGTGCCCGTGTTCGGCATCTGCCTGGGGCACCAGATCCTCGCGCTTGCCCTGGGTGGCCGCACGTACAAGATGAAGTTCGGCCACCGGGGCGCCAACCAACCCGTGAAGGATCTGACTACCGGGAAGGTGGAGATCACCGCGCAGAACCATGGCTTCGCCGTGGATGACGCCAGCCTGAAGGGCAGGGCAGTGGTCACCCACATCAATCTGAATGACGGCACCGTCGAGGGGCTCTCCATCCCCGATGCGCGGGCTTTCAGCGTTCAGTACCACCCAGAGTCATCTCCAGGCCCACACGACGCGCGATATCTCTTCCAGCGTTTCGCCAAGCTGATGGCCGAGTAAGATCCCCGCGCTCCATGGACGCTCCTTCCGCTTCACCGCTGTCGTATCAGCCCTATCTGGACCAGCTCATCGCCTACGGCAGTGAGGAGCCGCGCAAGACGGACCTCCTCGCAGCCAAGGGCGAGTACTTCCGCCTCACCGGCGAGGTGTTCGAGGACGACAAGATCTTCGAGCTCCGGATGGCGTCCTTCCTGGACTACTACCTCTACGATCGCGTCTCCCCGCTCACCGGGAAGACGCCGGCCGCGGAGCTGTACGAGCAGCGGCTGAAGACCGCCGCGCCCGAGGAGGCCAACGCCTTCCGCAGCTTCACCGAGACGGTCCACGGCCTGTTCGAGGTGCGCAAGCTGAGCAAGGGGCTCATCCGCCTGCGCGAGCTGTTCTCCGGCAAGGACTTCGACGTCACCGAGCGGCGCAACATCGCCGGCCTGGAGTCGGGCGACATCCTCGAGGCCCGGCTCATTCCCTTCGGTGGGCACCTGCTGTTCTCCGCCGCCTTCTGCTACCACCCGCGCGAGGCGGTGAAGTCCATCAAGGGCGAGGTGAAGCGCCGCAAGAAGAAGGAGCCGGACGCTCCCGCCAAGGAGCTTGTCTGGGACTGCGCCCGGCGCGCCCTCAAGGTCGAGCGCTACCGGCAGATTGCTGTCGAGAAGCTGTACGACTTCACGCAGAAGACGCTGTGAGTCAGATGCGGTGCACGGACATCATGTTCGTGCGCCCCGGCTCGTTCAGCGGCACGCCCGCCACGATGACCACCGGCGTGCCCACCTTGCACAGCCCCTCTTCCTTGCACAGCCGGCGCACCTGCCGGAGCATCGCGTCGGTCGACTGCAGCCGTCCCACCTGCAGCCCCTTCACGCCCCAGTAGAGCGCCATGCGGTTCACCGTGTCCGGGTTGGGCGTCAGGCCGATGATCCGCGCCCTCGGACGGAACTCCGAGATGAGCCGCGCCGTGTGGCCCCGCTCCGTGTAGGTGACGATCGTCTCGATGCCCAGCTGCCCGGCCGCCGCCACCGCCGCCGCCGCCACGCCCGCTGACAGGTCATCCGGCCGGTCAACCAGGGACGGACGCAGGCTGTTGCCCACGTTGCGCTCGGTCTCCTCGACGATGCGCGCCATCGTCGCCGCCGCGTCGATCGGGTACTTGCCCGCCGCCGTCTCGCCCGACAGCATCACCGCGTCCGCCCCGTCCAGAATGGCGTTGGCCACGTCCGAGACCTCGGCGCGGGTGGGGCGCGCGTTGCCCACCATGCTCTCCAGCATCTCCGTGGCCACGATGACCAGGCCGCCCATGCGGTTCACCTCGGCCACCGCCCGCTTCTGGATGCCCGGCAGCTGCTCCAGTGGCATCTCCACGCCCAGATCGCCTCGGGCAATCATCACCCCGTCCGCCACCGCGGCGATGGCCTCCAGGTTCGCCACCGCCTGAGGCTTCTCGATCTTCGCGATGAGCGGCGTCTTCAGCTTCGAGACGTGCTCGCGCGCCTGCTTGATGTCATCCGCCGTGCGCACGAACGAGAGCGCCACGTAGTCCACGCCCACCTCCTGGCCAAAGGCCAGGTCCTCCGCGTCCTTCTCGGTAATCGTGGGCACCGAGATCGCCGCGCCCGGCAGGTTGAGCCCCTTGTGGTCCTTGAGCACCCCACCAATCTCCACCTTCGCGCTCACGTCCCGGCCCGACACCTTCAGCACCCGGAGCCGTACCCGCCCGTCGTCCAGCAGGATGACGTCCCCCCGCGACACGTCCTTCGGCAGCGACCGGACCGGCGTGGGAATGATGGTGCCCTGGCCCAGCACGGCGCGCGTCGTCACGGTCACCTGCTGGCCCTGCTTCACGGTGATCTGCCCGCCCTCGAACCGGCCAAGCCGGATCTTGGGTCCCTGCACGTCCTGCAGGATGGCCACCGGGACCCCCAACCTGCGGGCCACCTTGCGGATGGTGTTCAGCCGCCGCCGGTGGTCCTCGTGCGTACCGTGAGAGAAGTTGAGGCGCGCCACGTTCATCCCAGCGCGGATGAGCCCCTCGATGACCTCCGGCGTGTCCGAAGCCGGTCCCAACGTGCAGATGATTTTCGCTTTGCGCATAGGGCCGGCATCCTAAGCCGAGCCCCGGTGCCTTGACAGCTTCCCACGTAGAAGCGTAAGTCCTCCCGCGCGCGGCCGCCGAGTTGCGTTCGGCGATCGTGGCCCTAGAATCCTCACGTCGTTTCTGAGGAAAGTGAAAGCCCGGCTTCCCTGGGAGGGGGGGCCGGGCTTTCGTGTTCCAGGGCTCGCGTGGGGCGGGACCTAGAGGCTGATTTCCTTACCCTTGGGGACGGGGCCCATGGGGACCGGCACCGCTTCCTCACCCATGCCCTCCGGGCCGCTGCCGCCCACGCCCGGGCCCTCGGGGTGCATCGAGTCAATGTCGTCGCGGCTGATGCCCGCCATGGCCAGCACCTTGCGCGTCACCCGGATACGGGCCGAGCCGTCCAGCGCCATGGCGATGGAGTCCGCCGGGCGGGCATCCAGCTCCAGCTTCTTCTTGCCCTGCTCGAGGAACACGCGGCCGGTGTAGATGTCGCCGCGCAGGTCGTCGATGCGCACCTCGGTGACCTTGGCGCCCAGCTTGACCACCACGTCGTCCAGCAGGTCCTGCGCGAGCGGCTGCGGCGGGTCCATGTGAGCAAGCCTGAAGGCGATCGCTACGGCTGCCGACTCATCCACGAAGATGGGCAGCACCACCGTCCCGTCCTCGGTCGTCAGCACCACGGCGTGGGTCTGAGCCTCGACCAGGGGGACCACGTCGCGCACCACGAGCTCGATGAGCTCTTTGCAGGCGCCCGGGTCCCCGCCTTCTTCGGTGAGGCAGGGCTCTGGAGCTTTGGCCGCCGCGGGCGCCGCCACCGCGGGCCAGGTGCCAAAGGCAGGGAGGAACAGCAAACCACCCATCGCCAGCGCTACGGCCGAGAGGGGGGCGAGAAAGAGTCTGGCGAGATTGGGTGTTTTCACGACCCAAACCTACGCACCAACCCCAGCGCCGGGAGGGCACGATCCATGCCTGAGCGCTGTGCGCCGGTGTCTCTCGG
>DASVVJ010000506.1:0-2121 GCA_036389955.1 Myxococcaceae bacterium | reverse complement strand
CAATGTCCTGGGACACGTCCCAGTGCTCACTGGCGCCGCGGTGAACCCCACCCAGGCCGCCGGTGGCGAAGACGCGGATGCCGGCGGCCGCGGCCAGCTCACACGTGGCGCTCACGGTGGTGCCCCCACTGGCCTTCAGGGCCATGGCGACCGCCAGATCACGCGAGCCGAGCTTCATCAGCTTCTCCTTGCCCTCGGCGAGCCGGCGCAAGGCGCTGTCCTCCAGGCCGATCCACACCTGACCATCCACCACGGCGATTGGAGCGGGCACGGCGCCAGCACGGCGCACGGCTTCCTCGCAGGCGCGGGCAGCGGCGAGATTGTCGGGGTACGGCAGGCCCTGGGCCACCACACTCGTCTCGAGCGCGACGAGCGGCGCCTTCGCGTCCAGCGCGCGGCGCACCTCTTCGGAGAACTTCAGCTGGTCAATCACGCAGGCAGTTAGACCCCAGGGGCCACGGGAGAACAAGTCCCAGGCGCGCTACAGGGGGGCTTCAGGGAGTCGCCTGCGTCCGCTCCGCCTTCTGCTGCTCCTTGGGAGTGAAGACGGTGCCCTGCGGCACCAGGGTGCGCGCGGCGGCATTCGAATAGGCCTCGGTGGCCAGGTAGAAAGTGGTCCGGATCCGGCCACCCTCGCGGCGCATGGCGGCCCACTGAATCAGGCCCACGCCAGCCTCGAGCGGCCGGTGCGCCAGCGCCTGCACCGCCTGCTCCAGCAGCGCGAAGCGGCGCGGATCCAGCGCGGAGGAGATGCGCACCATCGCGTCCTGATCATTCTCGGCGTAGCACCGCACGGGCACGTACAGCTGCACGCCGTAGGGGCGCTCGTCATCGTCCGAGGTGAAGGACAGGCACGTCTGCGCGCCGCGCGGAACCTGGAAGCGGTGCTCCTCGCCCTGCAGCTTCCGGTAGAACTCGTACGCCTCGCCGGCCACGTACTCCTTGGCCTGGGACATGATGTACTCGATGTCCTCGGCGTTCGCGTCCTTGTGGGCGATATAGACCTTGATGCGGGCGGCGCGGTGCGCCGACAGATCCAGCGAGAAGTACACCACCTGGTCCAGCTCTCCGCGGCGCATGGCCACCTCGGAGATGAAGCGCCAGGCGTTGGCGAAGCCCAACCGAGCCAGGGCCTCCTTGATGATCTCGTTGGCGTGCTCGATGCCGCGGGCGCGCGGGTTCAGGTAGACCTTCAGCGCGGGCTTGCCACCGGGCTTCAGACAGAAGGCGTGCCACAGCGAGAAGCGGGCATTCGGATCCTTCGGCTCGAACAGATCCTTCACCAGGTTGAAGCGTTCCAGCGGGATGCCGAACTCCCGGTTCAGCCGCTCGTTCAGCGCGATACCGTCATCCCAGCTCGTCTGCAGCGTGGTGGGGCTGTTCTGCGCCTCGATCAGGAACCGGACCTCGGGAGCCCCCTCCTCCAACGCCACCGAGAACTCGAACGGGGTGTGGTCGTCGGTGATCTCCGACAGCCACGGCGGGCTCTGGCCAATGCGGCACTGCCCCCACCCGTCGCTCATCACCGAGAAGAACCGCTGCACGGTGGAGATCTCCGAGGCGTCATACCCCACCGCCTCGCACAGCGCCTGGAGCCTCGAGTTGCCGAACTGCTGGAACGTCAGCGAGGCGGTGCGCTCCCAGCCCAGCGGATCGTTCTCGACCTCCATCCGCCGCTGGACGAAGTCCAGCATCTGGTCGAACAGGTCGGTGAAGATCGCGAACACGGCCTTCACCGTGTTGAGCGCCTCCTGCTCCATCTCCACCGGCAGGTCCAGCTCCACCGAACCGATGCCCCAGGAGCCCGCGGCCAGCTGGCTCTTCAGGCACTCGATGCTCACCAGTTGCTTGCCGGTGCACGCCTTGAGATCGCGCGACAGCTGCTCGAGTGCGCGCAGGCTCACGCTGCCCACGGCCTCCAGGGCCAGCTGGAACACCTGGCGCTGCATCGGCTTGAGCCGCGAGGCCAGTGTCATCAAATCATAAAGCGCGCGCCGGGCGGGGCTCGCCTCGGGGCTCCACAGCAGCTGAAGGGTGCTGGCCAGATCAGAGCCGCCGGGCAGTTCCAGCGTCTGCAGATCCTTCACATACAGCGCCCAGGACTGAATGGCGCCCGGAGCG
>DASVVJ010000505.1:0-3145 GCA_036389955.1 Myxococcaceae bacterium | reverse complement strand
GCGCGTCACGGTGTCGGACAGCCGGGGAGGCTCGGCCAGCGGCAACGTCACGGTGATGGTGCGTCCGCCCACGGCCGCCAACCGCGCCCCTACCCTCTCGCAAGGCCCCACCGCCTCGCCCACGTCCGTGACGGGGTCCTCGCCCGTGGAGCTGTCCGTCACCGCGACTGATCCAGACAACGATGCGCTCACCTACGCCTGGGTGCAGGACCCCGCTTCGCCCGCCGGTAGCTTCAACAGCACCTCCACCTCCAACCCCACCTGGACCGCGCCCACTGTTACCGCCGCCGCCACCTTCACGCTGCGGGTCACGGTGACCGATGCCAGGGGTGGCTCGGTGCAGGGCCAGGTGCAGGTGCAGGTGGCTCCGCCAGTGGCGCAGAACCAGGCGCCCGTGTTGAACGCGGGCCCTACCTCTTCCGCCTCCACCGTCAACGCGCAGCAGTCCGTCAACCTCTCCATCACCGCGTCCGATCCGGACAATGATGCGCTCACCTACACCTGGACGCAGGCCCCGGTGTCTCCCGCGGGCGCCTTCAGCAGCACCACGGCGGCCAACCCCTCGTGGACCGCGCCCCAGGTGACGGCCAACACGGACTTCCAGCTGCAGGTCACTGTCTCCGATGGCAAGGGTGGCACGGTGCAGGGCTCCGTCACGGTCCGGGTCCTTGCTCCCGTCAACCGGAATCCCACGATTGATCAGGGTCCTGGCGCCAATCCCGGCTCCGTGACGGGTCCCGTTCCCGTGCAGCTCTTGCTCACTGCGTCTGACCCGGACGGTGACACGCTCACCTATGCCTGGAGCCAGACGGCCCCTGCCTCTCCGGTGGGCACCTTCAACAGCACCTCCGCGCGAGAGCCCACCTGGACCGCGCCCACCGTCACCGCCGCCACCACCTTCACGCTTCGGGTCACGGTGACCGATGGCAAGGGCGGCTCCGTGCAGGGCTCGATCACCGTGGACGTAGCCCCGCCGGCGCCTCAGAACCGCGCCCCTGTGCTGACGACTCCGCAGGCCACGCCCTCCTCCGTGAACTCCGGGGGCACCGTCGGACTCAACGTCAGCGCGTCGGACCCGGACGGCGATCCGATTACCTACCTGTGGACGCAGGATCCCGCCTCGCCAGCAGGCTCCTTCAATAACGCCACGGCGTTCAACCCTCTCTGGATCGCTCCACGCGTGTCGGCCGACACGACTTTCCAGCTGCGCGTCACGGCCTCGGATGGCCGCGGCGGCACGGACACCGAGATGGTAGAGGTAACGGTGCGCGCGTTCGTCAACACCGATCCCCAGATTGACGCGGGCCCGTCGGCCTCCTCCACCACGGTGGACGAGCAGCAGCCCATCACGCTCTCCGTCACCGGATTCGATCCGGACGGTGACACGCTCACGTATGCCTGGAGCCAGACGGCCCCCGCCTCTCCGGTGGGTACCTTCAGCAGCAGCTCCGCGCGAGAGCCCACCTGGACCGCGCCGAATGTGACGACGAGCGGCACCTATACGCTGCGCGTCGTCATCAGCGATGGCCAGGGTGGTACCGCTCAGGGCTCCATCAACATCACCGTCCAGAAGGTGAACCAGGCGCCCATCGTGTCGGCCACCATCAACGCGCCGGGCTCGCTGCTCGCGGGTGACACGGGCGACTTCTCCATCACCGCGAGCGACCCGGACGGCGATCCGCTCACCATCTCCTGGCAGCAGACGGTCCCCTCCGCGGGAACCTTCGTCGGCAGCACCTCGGCGCAGAGCACGCGGTGGTTCTCGCCCGCCATCGGCGCGTCGGCGTCCTTCACCCTGTCGGTGAGCGTCACCGATAACCAGAGCGCCGCCGTGGTTCGCACCGTCAATGTGCCGGTGACCGTGCCGGCCTACAGCTCGGTTCAGGAGGTCTGGAACACGACGTGCACGGGCTGCCATGGCGGCGGCGGCGGCCTGAGCCTCGCCTCTGGCTCGAGCCACACCAACCTGGTCAACCAGAACACCACCAACGCCCAGTGCAACACGCTCAAGCGCGTGGTCCCGGGGGATCCCGGCAACTCGTCGCTGATCCGCAAGATGGAGGGCAACACGTGCGGCACCCGCATGCCGTCCAACAACCCGCAGTACTTCAGCAGCAACCCGGGCCTGCTGATTCGCGTGCGCTCGTGGATTCTCGCGGGCGCTCCCAACAACAACTGACCCGGCTTCAGGGGCGCGGGAGCACCTTCCCGCGCTCTTGAAGTCAGCGCTGGGGCAGAAGCCCGGCCACCCACTGCCCCAGCTGCTCCGCTGTGGCCTCCCAGCGCTGCTCGGCCATGAACCGCTCCAGCTCCTGCTGGAGCTCGCGTGCGCTGGAGTAGCGGTCGGCCGGCTCCCGGGCCATCGCCTTCACCACGATGGGATCCAGCCCGGAGGGAAGGTGGGCCACGGTGGAAGGCGGCCGCAGCTCGACACCCAGGATGGCCTTGAGCATGTCCAGCTGCGAGTCCCGCTTGAACGGGCGCTCCCCCGTGAGCAGTTCGTAGAGCATGCGTCCCAGCGCGAAGACATCCGTGCGGTGATCCACGGCCTTGTTCCTGATCTGCTCGGGGGCCATGCGCAGGGTCCCCTCCATCAGGTACGAGTGCGCGACCGCCTCCGGGAGAGCACCCGGGATGCGGCCAAAGCCGATCCACTTCACCGCGCCATCAAACCCGAGGAGGAGCGTGTCCAGATGGACATCGAGGTGCACGAGCTTCAAGTCCCGGCCCAGCGGGTCCGTGAGCGTGTGCACGTGGTGCAGCCCCTCGCAGGCCAGGCTCATCACGCGCAGGGCCAGCGCTGGCGGGACGGGAGCAGACCTGGACCGGCTGCGGCGCAGCACGTCACCCGCCGTCCCCCCCGCGATGAACTCCCGGGCGATGTAGTGATTGGACCCCACCTGACCGAACTCGTAGATGCGTGCGATGTTCGGGTGGTTCATGTTGCCGGCGATCAGCGCCTCTCGCTTGAACGCCTCCACCAGCGGGGGCTCCTCCCCCAGGTGCGGTAGCAGCAGCTTGAGGACCAGCTCCCGGGAGGCCTCGCCGTCACGGCCAGGCAGCCGCGCGTGCCACACCTCCGTCGCGCCGCCCACGCTGAGCTTCTTGAGGACCTCGTATCTGCCAAAGGGCAGGGAATTCATGC
>DASVVJ010000504.1:0-3920 GCA_036389955.1 Myxococcaceae bacterium | reverse complement strand
GTCGTGCACCAGCGAGTAGGTGTGCACGTACTCCAGCGCGCACGCAGCGTCCTCGGCCAGCGCCAGCCCCGCGCCCTTCTGGGCCAGGGTGTCGGCGAACACCATGCACAGAATCGGCCTCAGCCGCTTGCCCCCGGCCAGCAGGGAGTACCGCATGGCCTCGGCCAGCCGCCTGGGAGAGCCCGAGGGCTCCAGCTTCTCAGCGCGCTCGCGCAACAGCGACTCGATCCGGACCTGCTGCACACGCAGGAAGGACTGCAGTTCAAGGGCATTCACGGCTTATTGATGCTCCTCCGGCGCAATGGCCGGGACCAGCTCCCGAATACGGGTGAGTAGCCGGTTGAGATCCAACGGCTTGACGAAGTAGTCCGCCGCGCCGGCCTCGATGCCGCGCCGGCGATCCTCGGGCTCTCCCCGTCCGCTGACGAAAACGACGGGAATCTCCCGGAAGCTCTCGTTCTTCTTCACCGCTTTGCACAGCTCGAAACCATCGATCCAGGACATGTTCACGTCCAGCAAGATGAGGTGCGGGCGGTGCAGTTGCAGCGAGGAGATCAACCGCAGCCCGTTGGCCGCGCTCGTCACCTCGAAACCCTCGCTCTCCAGCGCAAGCGCGAGCAGCTCCCGCGTATCGCGGTCGTCATCGACGATGATGATTCTGGGCTTCTCCATTGCTGACTCCGCGCCGTGCGCCTGTCAGAACGGGACATCGTCTTCGGGAGGAGGCTTGGCGGCCGGCGCCTTCGGGGCCGCTGTCACCACGGAACGGGTGCCCACCTGAAGCGGGGCGACCGTCTCCTTCCCATCTTCGTCCACCAGGAGCTGCTCGATGCGCTGCTCCGCGTCATTGAGCAGCTTCTCTCCCTTGCGTACGAGCCGGATGCCCTCCTCGAATGCCTTCAGCGATTCCTCGAGCGACAGCGCGCCGCTCTCCAGTTTCGCCACCATCTCCTCCAGCTTCGCCACCACGTCCCCGTACTGCTCGGGCGCTGGCTCCGCTGCCTTACCTGCCTTCGACACGTCCGACACCTCCACACCCATGAGGATTGGGCGCGTGACTCTAAAGGAGGTGTGGCTCCGAGCCAACCCGGACTGACAGGTCTCAGCAGTCCACTGGACCCTTGACGGCGGTTACGGTGACTTCGAGCTCTTCGCAGCCCTCCAGTGTCTTCGCCCCACTACTGGCGAATTTGATACCGAGCAGCTCTCCCGGCTGCACGTCCGAGACGGAGCGGACCACCGCCCCGTCCCTGCGCCGCAGTGCCACCGCGTAGCCTCGGGACATGACCTTCAGAGGGCTCATGGCATCCAACCGGGCCCCCAGACGCTCGAAACGGTGCCGGGCCTCGGACAGGACCTGCCCCTCGAGGGTGAGCAGCCGGGCTTTCCGGACCGCCAGCGCCGCACGCTCGGCCGCCACCCGGGCCGCCGGGCTGGTGCGCTCCAGCCCCAGCCGCCCCCGGGCCAGGTCCGCCCGGCGCGTGGTGATGCTGGCCTGGGCCGCCTCGTGCAGCCGCGCCGCCAGCTTCAACAGGTGGGCGCGCTGCTCGCTCAGCCGGGCCTGGGGCCGGGCCCGCTGCAGCCGCTCCTGCAGCGCCCGGAACTTCTCCCGCCGCTCGCGCTGGGCGGGCCGCAGCACCCGCATCATCTCCTCGAGCTGCTCGGAGAGGTGCAGCCGCTCCTGGCCCAGGCGCCGCCGCGGATCCACCAGCCGGGAGGACAGGCTGCCCAGCCGCTCGCGCAGTTCCAGCACCCGCAGCTCCACGCCCTGGCGCAGCCGCGAGAAGTGGGTGTCCAGCGTCAGCTCCAGGTCGCTCAGCACCGGCGCCAGCCGCTCCGCCGCCGCGCTGGGCGTGGGCGCCCGCAGGTCCGCCACGAAGTCGGCGATGGTGAAGTCGATCTCATGCCCGATGGCCGACACCACCGGCACCGGCGAGGCGTGGATGGCCCGCGCGACGAGCTCCTCGTTGAACGTCCAGAGGTCCTCCACCGAGCCACCGCCGCGCGTCACGACGATGACGTCCACGTCCGTGCGGCTCAGCCGCTCGATGGCCTGCGCCACCTCGTAGGCGGAGTTCTCGCCCTGCACCCGCGCGTCACACAGCAGCACGCTCAGCCGGGGGTGGCGCGAGTACAGCACGCGCAGGAAGTCCTGCAGCGCCGCGCCGGTGCGGCTCGTCACCACGCCGATGCGCCGGGGCAGGAACGGCAGCGGGCGCGGCGGGCGGATGCGCCGGTCGCCAATGAGCCCTTCTTCCGCCAGCTTCTGCTTGAGCTGCTCGAAGGCCAGCGCCAGCGCGCCCTGCCCCACTGGCTCCACCCGGGAGATGATCAGGCTGTAGCGGCCCTGGGGCGCGTACACGTCCACGCTGCCCTCGGCCACCACCTCCAGCCCCTCGCGCAGCGCGAAGCGCAGCCGGGCCGCCTGCGAGGCCCACACCTTCGCGTCGATGGACGCGTCCACGTCCTTGAGCGTGAAGTACAGGTGCCCGCGCGCGTTGGGTCCCCGGTAGCCGGACACCTCGCCGCGCACTAGCACCCGCGGGTAGCGCGACTCGATCGTCTCCTTGAGCTGCCGTGTCAGCTCGCCCACCGTGAGCACCGTGCGCGGGGCGCGCGCCGGGGCACCCGGCAACGAGGGCAGCGGAACAGAGACCTCCTGCACCACCGTCACCACCGTCTCGACGAGGACCGGCTTGTCCACCGGAGGAGGCTTCTCCCCGGAGGGCGCCCGCTCAGCCGGGGGCACCTTCTCCGGGGCAGGCGGCTTCTCGGAGGAGGCCACCACGGCTGGCGGCAGGGAGGCACCGGCCTGCGCGCCGAACAGGTCTCCCTGCTGCAAGGGAGCGGCGGGGGTGCTTGCTCCCGCCCCGCGCCGCCGTTTCATCTCTGAAGCTTCTCGAGCCAGTTCTTGGCCTTCTCGTGGGTCTCGTCATCCGAAGGCGTCATCGCGATCACCTCGCGGAACTTCGGGATCGCATCCTCGGGGTTCGCGTCCTTGAGCGCGTACGCCTGGAGGTAGATCTCCTTCGCCTTCGTCTTCAGGTCGTTGATGATGTTCTGCGCGCCCGCGTGGCCGGGGTCCGCCTGCAGGGTGCGCCGCGAGTACTCCACCGCGCGCGCCCACTGGCCCGCGGCCCTCGCCGCCGAGGCGCTCTTGTAGAAGATGTTGCCCGCGCGCGTGCCCGCGTTCCTCGCCATCTTGCTGGGGCCACGGGCGCCGGTGATCTCCTTGTCCAGCGACAGCAGGCGCGCCAGACCCTTGGCGTCCAGATCCTCCAGCTTCTTGTAGAGGTTGCCGAACTCCGTCATGTCCTTCAGGCCGGTCTTGCACTTGTTGGACTTGGTAATGCAGGCGTTGGCCAGCGCCGCGCCGCCGGACAGGTCTCCGTCCACGAAGCGCGCCACGGCCGCCTCCCACGGATCCTTGGGCGGAGGAGGAGGCGCCGGAGCCACCGGCGTGTCGCGGATCTTGATCAGCCGCGCCGCCTCCTCGTTGATGATCTTCGCGTCGCGGTGCTCGGAGAAAGCCAGCAGCACGTCGTCGGTAATCGACTTGGCCGGATCGAGCTGCTTGCCGTCCAGCATCTTGCGCGCCTCACGCGCCTGCAGGTCCGCCGCCTCGCGCATCTCGCGCTTGAGCTTGGCCACCTGGTCATACATGCCCGTGTCCGCGGTGATCTTGTCCAGCGAGACCTTGGTCGCCCCGAGCCGGCGCTCCTTGAGCGAGGCCTGCGCCGCGTTCAGGTGCTCCAGGTTGGGGATCTCCTTCTCCGCCCGGTCCAGGTAGTCCTGAACCTGCGCCATGTCCGGCGCCTGCTCCTTCAACTGCAGCAGCAGGGTCTTGGCCTCGGGCCAGCGGCCCTCACGGATGTGGTTCTTGGCGTCCTGGAAGATCTTCGCGTGCTCCTCGCGCACCG
>DASVVJ010000503.1:0-2461 GCA_036389955.1 Myxococcaceae bacterium | reverse complement strand
CCTTCATCCGCGCCGAGCGCGGACTGTCCGGCAAGACGGTGGACGCGTACGCGGGCGATCTCACCACCTACTTCGAGGATCTGCGGGCGCTGGGGCTCCACAGCGTGGAGCAGGCGAAGCAGGAGCATGTGAGCGAGCACCTGAAGCGCCTGGGGCAGCGGGGCCTGTCCAGGCGCAGCCAGGCGCGGCACCTGGCGGCGGTGCGCGGCTTCCACCGCTTCCTCATCGCCGAGAAGATCTCGGAGAAGGATCCCACCGAGGATCTCGACACCCCGCGCTCGCCGCGCAAGCTGCCCAGCTTCCTCACGCTGGAGGAGGTGGAGCAGCTGCTGGCCGCTCCGGACGAGCGCAACCCCACCGGGCTGCGCGACAAGGCCATGCTCGAGGTGCTGTACGCCACGGGCCTGCGCGTGAGCGAGCTGTGCTCGCTGGGAATCAACGACGTGCAGCTGGGCGCGGGCTACCTGATCGCCAAGGGCAAGGGCTCCAAGGAGCGCGTCGTCCCGGTGGGCAGCGTGGCGGTGGAGAAGGTGCAGGCCTACCTGGCCGGGCCCCGGCAGTTCCTGCTGGGCCGCAAGCAGTCCCGCGTCCTCTTCGTCACCCCTCGCGGCGGGGGCTTCACCCGGCAGGGCTTCTGGAAGCTGCTCAAGCGCTACGCCCTCAAGGCCGGCATCCGCAAGCCGCTGTCGCCCCACAAGCTGCGGCACTCGTTCGCCACCCACCTGGTGGAGCGCGGTGCGGACCTGCGCGCCGTGCAGGCCATGCTCGGCCACGCGGACCTGGCCACCACGCAGATCTATACCCACGTGAACAGTGCCCGTCTGCGCGCCGTGTATGACGAGCACCACCCCCGCAGTGACACGCCGTCCGGGCCGCCCCGGCCCAGGAGACGGCAGGCCGGGGCGTAGAATCGGACTCCCCAGGGTTGGAGGAAGGCCCGTCTGCATCTACTCTGCCGGACGTGACTGCCCGCCTCCTCCGGTTGCCTGCCTCTGGCCGGCTGCTGGTCGCCACTGACATCCAGGGAAACCTCGGGGACTTTCAGCGCATGCTGGCCCTCTTCGAGGCGTCCCCGGCGGACAGCGTCTTGGTGTTCACCGGCGATCTGGTGCACGGCCCGGACCCGGAGACGGAGGAGAACTGGCCCGACTTCCTGGGTACGCCGTACCGCGACGAGTCGCCCGCCGTCATCGGTGCCTTCGTGGAGGCCCAGAAGCGCTACCCCGGGCGGGTGCACTGCCTGCTGGGTAACCACGAGCATGCGCACGTGGGCGGCCCGCGCACCGCCAAGTTCCACATGGACGAGGCCCAGGTGCTCGAGGACCGCATGGGGCCCGCGGCCGCCGCGGCCATGCGCGAGCTGATTGCCCAGATGCCGCTGGTGGCGGCGGCGCCCAATGGCGTGGTGCTGCTGCACGCGGCGCCCTCCGCCAACCTCAAGAGCGTGCAGGAGCTCGAGGACGTGCAGCTCGATGGCTACGGCCTGTGGGGCATCGAGGACTTCTTCCAGGTGTCCGTGCTGGGGCCCATCCTGTGGAGCCGCATGGCCCGTCCCGAGCAGGCTCGCTCCTTCCTGAAGGTGCTGGACGGCCGCATCGCCATCTACGGCCATGACGTGGTGCGCGAGGGCTACGAGCGGGTAGGGGACGAGCAGCTCTGTGTCTCCACCAGTTTCGCCCTGCTCGACGCGGATAAGACGTACGTGGATCTGGACCTGAGCCGCGTGTACCCCAACGTCCACGCGCTCCGGGACGGCATCGAGCTGAAAAAGCTCTACGGCTGACGGCGGCTGTCCTCCGCACCGTGGAAGTCTCCAACTGCCCCTGGTAGCGCCCGGCAAGGCTCAAGCCCGCCCCTTCTTGCCACGCGGGAGAGGGGGTTGGGCTGGGCTCAGTTCTCCAACGTGGGCAGGAAGCCGTACGGGTCCGTCTTGCGCTGCGGCTCCAGCGCGCCCAGCTCTGGGCCGATGCGCAGCAGCCCCGTGGCCAGCAGCCGGTGCACCGAGCGCGACGCGGCCGCCTCGCCCATGGCCGCCGTGCGCAGCGCCTGGCGGATGCTCACGCTGCTGCGCAGCTTCGAGTACAGGTACAGATCGTCCGCCGTCAGGGACGCCGGCAGCGGGCGAGGCAGAGGCTCGAAGATCAGCCGCCCATCCATGGAGAACAGCTCGTCACACACCGCCAGCGTCAGCGACACCTCCGCCTTGCGGTACAGCGCATGCGCCTCGGGCATCGGCCCGCGCTCGAGGATCTGCTCGGCCAGCGCCAGCGCGTGATCGTACCGGCCTGCCTCCATGAAGCTCCGGGCCGCCACCAGCAGCTCCGCTACCTGGGGCGCCTCGCCCACCAGCGGGCCCTTGGCCACCTGCGGTGAGAGCGCCCCTCGCCGGTACAGGTGCAGCAGCCGCCGCGCCACGAAGATGCGCGGCTCTTTGCCCGTGGCCAAAAGCTCCGCCAGCGTG
>DASVVJ010000502.1:0-5614 GCA_036389955.1 Myxococcaceae bacterium | reverse complement strand
CCTGGCAACGGCCGCCACTTCGAGGGCTTGCCGGGCCGCCTGCCCACCTGGCTCCGAGGCGAATAGGGGGCCCGGGGTTGCGCGTTGGCGGTACTCATTCACTTTCACGGAGGCAATTGATGCGGAAGTCCCCTGCGGCCTGGATGGCCGCTTGCCTGCTCTCTCTGGGCCTGTGGGCCTGCCAGCCGGGAGACACCGGTGGCGCAACCGATGAGGCCGACAACCCCCCTTCCATGGGAGAGCCTCGCACCGGCGGTACCCCTGGAGTGACTCCGGTCCCCGCGCCGGTGACGCCCGCGAGCCCCACGGCTCCCACGAGCCCGGAAACCCAGTCCGCTTCCAGCCAGGCGGTCCCCGTGGGCGCGCAGCCCGTGCCGAACACCCCGGTGGCAAACCTGCCGGCGCACGAGGGCCATGCCCCCATCGCGGCTCAGCCGGGCGCGCAGGCCACCGAGCCCGAGACCCCCGCCGCGGCGTTCAAGCGCGAGTGGGTGGTGGCCCCCAACGGCAGCGACACGGCTGAAGGCAACGCCGCCAAGCCCTTCCAGACCATTGGCAAGGCGGTGAGCGTGGCGGGACCGGGTGAGCTCATCCGGGTGCTGGCCGGCACCTATAGCGAGAACATTGTCCTGGGCGCCAACGTGAAGGCGGGCACCCCCGAGGCGAAGATCTCTCTGCAGGGCGAGGGCAAGCCGCGCCTCGTCCCCGGTGGGGGAGTCGGCGCGCTCATTCAGGTGCGCCAGCCGAACTGGATCATCGACGGCTTCGAGCTCGATCTGCAGGGCAAGCCGCAGTTCGCTGTCACCTTCGAGGGCAACGTGAAGGGCTCGGTGCTGGCCAACTCGGAATTGCACCATGGCACGGGCGGCGGCGCGGTGACGACCTATGCCAACGCCACGGGCGCGATCATCGAGAACAACCATATCCACAGCTTCGTGAAGAAGATTGGCGACCTGGATTCGCACGGCGTGGTGGTGCAGCCGACGTCGCGCGACATCACCGTGCGCAACAACGACATTCATGGCAACTCGGGTGACTCGGTGCAGTGCCTGGGGCCCGAGGGCTTCAGCACGCTGCCCCCGGCCAAGGGGCTGGTGGTGGAGAACAATCACTTCTACGCCAACCGCGAGAACGCCATCGACATCAAGACGTGCCATGACGTGGTGATCCGCAGCAACCGGATGCACCAGTTCAAGCCCTCGGCGACGGCCAAGGGTGACGCGCTGGTGGTGCACTACTCGGCGCGCAACGTGCTCATCGAGAACAATGACGTGTACGACTCGGGCAAGGGCATCTCGGTGGGTGGCAACCGCCAGGGCCCCATGCCGACCGGCATCGTCATCCGGCGCAACCGGGTGTACGACATCACCAACAAGGGCGGCGGCGAGGGCTCCGGCATCCGCCTGGAGAACTCCGTGGGCACGGTGGTGGTGAACAACACCATTACCCGCGTGGCGGCCGCGGCGCTTGTGCTGGGCCAGGGGACGGGCGGTCCCACGCAGAACGTCCGGGTGGAGAACAACATCATCGACGCGGAGGTGGCGGTGCGCCTGGGCGGCCAGCGCCCGGGGCTGAAGATGGGCTTCAACCTCTTTCCGGCCAATGCCCAGTTCGAGACGGGCGCCCAGGTGGTGGGCGTGGAGGACTTCAAGCAGGCCACGGGGGATGCGACGTCGGTGGCCACCGACACGCGCCTCTCTCCGGACCTCAAGCCCGAGGCCCCCGCGGTAGACTCGGGCACGAACGTGGGCCTGCCGTTCTGCGGCAGCGGTCCGGACATCGGCGCGGTCGAGGTGGGCTGCTAGTCCCACCGGCCCGCCCGGAAAAAACGAAGGCCCGATACGACCGTGAGTCGTATCGGGCCTTTGTTTTTGAGGCGCCACCCGGATTCGAACCGGGGAATGAGGGTTTTGCAGACCCTTGCCTTACCACTTGGCTATGGCGCCGCAGCCAGGGAGCGGTCTTATACGAAGAGCGCCACCACCCGGTCAAGGAAGCAACGACGCCCCTTGAGCGGCTCCTTCGCTAGCATCTCCCCCGGGCAACCCCGCCCCCCAGGAGAGGTTCGCGGATGCTGCACGGCTACGGGCTGTACCAGGAAGAGCACGAGGCCTTCAGACGCACGGTGCGGGCCGTAGTGGACAAAGAAATTCTTCCTTTCGTGCACAAATGGGAGGCCGAGGAGGAGTTTCCCCGGGAGCTGTACCGGCGCTTTGGCGAGCTGGGCTTCCTGGGCCTGAAGTACCCGGAGGAGTACGGAGGCTCGGCCGCTGGGGAGCTGTACGAGGCGGTGCTCCTGGAGGAGTTGGGCCGGTGTGGCTCTGGCGGTGTGTCCGCGGGCCTGGCCGGCCAGTTCACCATCGCCACCGGCCCCCTGCACCTGTTCGGCACGGACGCGCAGAAACGGCGCTTCCTCGCTCCCGCTATCAAAGGAGAGAAGATCGGCGCCCTGGGCATCACCGAGCCGGACGCCGGCTCCGATGTCGCGGGCCTGCGCACCACCGCCGTGCGCCAGGGGGACCACTACCTCGTCAACGGTTCCAAGACGTACATCACCAACGGGGTGCGTGCGGACTTCGTGGTACTGGCGGTGAAGACGGATCCGCAGGCGGGCCACAAGGGCCTGTCCATGCTCCTCCTCGAGAAGGGCACTCCCGGCTTCACGGTGGGGCGCAAGCTGCAGAAGCTCGGCTGGCGCGCCTCGGACACCGCGGAGCTGTTCTTCGAGGACTGCCGCGTGCCCGCCGAGAACCTGCTTGGCCAGGAGGGGCAGGGCTTCTACCAGATCATGGGCAACTTCCAGTGGGAGCGCCTCTCCCTGGCGCTCGGAGCGCTCGGGGCCATGGAGGACATGCTGGAGAAGGTGCTGGTGCACGTGAAGCAGCGGCGCGCCTTCGGCCAGCAGCTCAGCGGCTTCCAGGTGGTGCGCCACAAGCTGGCGGAGCTGTTCACCGAGCTCGAGTGCGCGCGTCAGCTCACCTACCACGCGCTGCGCCTGCACGTGGGTGGGCAGTACGCGGTGGCGCAGACGTCCATGGCGAAGAAGGTCGCCACCGAGACGGCCTGCCGCGTCGCCGACGCCTGCCTCCAGCTCCACGGCGGGGCCGGGTACATGATGGAGTATGACATCCAGCGTCATTGGCGCGACGCCCGGCTCGGCCCCATTGGTGGAGGCACCAGCGAGGTGATGAACGAAATCATCGCCAAGCAGCTCGGGTTGTGACGCGGCGCTCCATGGGGAGGGGCAGACAGCCAGGCACGATGGGAAGAGGCCTCCAGGGTTCCGGGTTGCCACTGATGGATGCCCGCAGTGGAGGTTCTTCATGGAGCTTCGTATCCCCTGCGCCGAGCTGTACCTCAGGCTTGGGGACGACGATGTCCTGGTGCTCGATTGCCGCTCCCCCCGGGACTGGGAGCAGCTCGAGTTTCACATTCCCGGTGCCCTGCGGATGACTCCGGAAGAAGTCGTTCAGGACCAGGGCGTCCTCCCGGATGACGAGCTGATTGTCCTGTGTGGTTGTGAGTCGGATGCGGACGCCGTGCTGCGGCTGTGTCAGCTGCTGCTGCTGCGGGGCCGCAAGGCCGTCTTCATCCCAGGAGGCATCCACACCTGGGTGACGGAGGGCTTGCCCACCGAGCGGCACCGGGGCCGGCCGCATGTCACCGTCCACGCCCCGCGTGAAGCCGGGGCCGAAGGGTGGTAAGGAGCCCGGGACCCACGGGAGATAACGCACCATGTCGAAGCTCCGCGCCGTCCTGATTGGAGCTACTGGCCTTGCGGGCCAGCAGTTCATCGCCGCGCTGCAGAACCACCCCTTCATCGAGCTCACCGGCCTGGCGGCCTCGCCCCGTTCGGCGGGCAAGCCCTACGCGGAGGCGCTGCGCACCGCCAACGGCATGACGGCCTGGTTCGTCCCCGAGCCGCTGTCGGCTCAGCTGGCGAAGATGACGGTGGTGAGCGGCGATGACGTGAAGGGCAAGGACTACGACATCGCCTTTTCCGCCGTGGAGGCGGACGTGGCGCGCGAGCTCGAGCCCCGGCTGGCCAAGGACATTCCGGTGTTCTCCGCCGCGAGCGCCTACCGCTACGAGGCGGACGTGCCGCTGCTGATCCCTCCCGTCAACGCTGCCCACGCGCCGCTCATCCGCGAGCAGCAGAAGCGCCGGGGCTTCAAGGGCTTCATCGTCCCCATCCCCAACTGCACCACCACGGGCCTGGCCATCACCCTGGCGCCGCTGGCCGAGCGCTTTGGCGTGAAGGCCGTGCTGATGACGAGCATGCAGGCCATGTCGGGCGCCGGCCGCTCGCCGGGCGTCATCGGCCTGGACATCCTCGACAACGTCATCCCCTTCATCCCGAAGGAGGAGCACAAGGTCGAGGTCGAGACGAAGAAGATCCTTGGCACGCTCCAGGCGGACGGCGCGTCCATCGCCGGGCATGACGTGAAGGTGTCCTGCACCTGCACCCGCGTGGCGGTGCTCGAGGGCCACACCGAGTCGGTGTTCGTGTCCCTGGGCAAGAAGGCCACCGTGGCCGAGGTGGTGGCCGCCATGCGCGAGTGGCGGGGCGCGGAAGTCTCGCGCAACCTGCCGTCGGCGCCGCCCAACTGGATCGAGGTGCTGGATGAGCCGTTCCGGCCTCAGCCCCGGCTGGACCGGGATACCCACGGAGGCATGGCCACCACGGTGGGCCGCGTCCGCGAGGACGGAGTGCTGGAGAACGGCTTCAAGTATCTGCTCGTGTCCCACAACACGAAGATGGGCGCGGCCAAGGGAGCCATTCTGGTGGCCGAGCTGATGCGGGCCCAGGGGCTGCTGGGCTGAGGGGCAGGCCGCCTCAATTCAGGTGGCCATCCCCGCCACAAACCGTTTAGTGTTCGCGCCCTCTGATTGCTGGCGTTGAGGAGAACGTTTCGATGGCTTACGTCGTCGCCGAGCCTTGCATCAAATGCAAGTACACCGACTGTGTCGAGGTCTGCCCGGTCAACTGTTTCTATGAGGGAGCCAACTTCCTCGTCATCCACCCGGATGAGTGCATCGACTGCGGCGCCTGCGAGCCGGTGTGCCCCACCAAGGCCATCTTCCCGGAGACGGAGCTGCCGGAGAAGTGGAAGGAGTACAAGCCGCTGAACGCGCAGTACTCCACCCAGTGGCCCAACATCGCGGAGAAGAAGGAGCCGCTGCCCGAGGCCGAGGAGTTCAAGGACAAGCAGGACAAGCGCAACATGCTTCTGGCCAAGGCCGGCGGCAAGTAGCACGCGGCCCCCAGCGTGTCCCCCGAAGGCCCTCCCGCCCCCCGGCGAGAGGGCCTTTCGCGTGGGTGGGCGCCTCATCCTCATTCCGAGCGCAGGGCGCTGAGCCGCAGCCCCCGGGCCTCCAGGGCATCTCTCAGCCGCGCCAGCTCCTCCACCGGCACCGGCCCCTTGCGGCCCTGGAGGCGCACCGCCACCTCGCGCGGGCCGGTCCGCTCCAGCTCCACCGTCGCGTCCAGCGTTCCCCTCAGGCTCAGGCTCAGCGCCGGCCGCTGGGACTTCACGAAGACCTCGATGCGCTCGATGAGCTCCAGGGCCGCCTCGGCGCGCACGGCCGGGGCCGTCTCGCCCCCCGCGCCCGA
>DASVVJ010000501.1:0-8567 GCA_036389955.1 Myxococcaceae bacterium | reverse complement strand
CTTCCTCGGCCTGCCGAGAGCGCCTTTCTTCTGCTTGAACTTCTCCCAGTTGTCCGGCTGGCGCAGCTCGTCCGCTGCGTCTCGGAAGCGCTTGAGCACGTGCGTGACGAAGTTCGACCAGCGCTCCGCATTGAACGGGGTGAACCCGTGCTGCCGAAGCAGCTCTCTCAGGTCTGTTCCCATTGCAGCGCCCCCCTCACTGCTGGCCCGCTACAAAGGCGTCCATCATCTGCCGACTGTCGGCGAACGCGCTGTCTACCGTCCAGCGAAAGAACTCCAGCGGCTTGACGAAGCTGACGCTCGTGGTCTTCGCGTCGTACGTGGCGCTCAAGCTGTCGGAGAAACTGTTGGACGAGGATCGTAGATATCGCCGGAGCGCCGCGCGGCACAGCAACTCCTTCCAGTCGCCCATGCTCTTTCCGGAGCCGGCTTCCTGGAACTGCGCGGCGACCACCCCGACTCCCAAGCCCACCTCGACACGGTGCGCCACGGCGAACGCCCCCGTACGGCCCAACAGTCCATCCAGGTTGCGTTTCAGCACGGCGGCGTACCGGGCGATCTTCTCTCGCGGAGGAGGCTGCAGGGCGTTCTCGGGCACATTGCCGTCCTTGAACCCGATCCGGAACTTGAGGAACTCCTCGACCGCGCGTTCGAGATCACCCTCCAGGCTCAAGGCCTGGCGCACGAACGTCTCGAGTTCTTCGCCCTTGAGTTTCAACAAACCGGTGAGCCGGGGATCATGCAGCCCGGTGAGCGGGACAGGGAAGGCCTTCAAGTCCCCAGGCTCGATGTTCTTCCTGTCCATGAGCCACCGCCGCCCTGTCGTCGCCGCCAGATACTGCGCGGTCCGGCTATTCAGATACCGGCCCAGTCCCTTGAGAAACCTCTTCTCGGGCCCCGTGACTTTCTTCGAGGGCTTGTCGAAGAAGACGGCCATCGTGCTGGAGGTATAAGCAATGGCGTGTTCGACGAAGCGGATGCTGTTGAGGCTGCGAGGCACCAACAAAACGTTGCCGCCGAAGCGGTGCTGATAGGAAGACTTGGCGCGAGCCAGGACCTGCTGGGGCAGCACGACATCGGGGTTCACCGGATCGGGAAAAAGCTCGCCGGTCCGGTACCGCAAGGGCTCGGCTGCGGTGCCAGGCTCGCTCGGGGCATCGATGAGGTAAGGCCGGGGGACTCCCGTCTCCTCCGGGTTGCCACCTCGCTTGAGGGCGGCGCCAACTGTGTCACAGAGGTCGCCCAGCAGCGAGATACGGCCCTCTGCCGCCGCATCCTCCAGCAGCTGCCGGATGTACCGGTCCACCGGGCGGAGCATGAAGGCTTCGAACCACCCACGCTGATCGCTCGTGACATGGCCATGCCGGAAGAACTGCACCTCGGCCCGATCGAACAGCAGGGTCCAAGGCCACTGCTTGCGCGCCATAGGCTGCCCGACAGACAGGGGCGAGTAGACCCACGTCCGGTCGCGAGCGGTGGACACGCGCCGCTGAACGAACGTGGCCACGACGCCCTGGCGCGCATCCTCGAACAGGCGGTACCGCAAGTGGGAGAAGTTCGCGGAGCCAAGGACGGTGAACTCGCGCGCCAGTTCACACCGGAATTTCCACGAGGGTTGGTTGATGAAGGACTTGGCAGGCACCAAGAAGGCCAGAACTCCCTTATCAACGAGGTGCTCGCGCAAGGCCTTCCAGGTGAAGAGTTCGGCCGCCTGATTATCGCCGATGGGAGCGGAGACTTGGCGGCTATGCCAGGTCTCCGCCGCCTGGGACTGCAGCTTCGCCACGGTTTGCCAGGGTGGGTTACCGACAACGCAGTCCACCCGTTCAGGCAGGCCTGGGAAGGCACTTCGCTCCTCGAAGAAGTCCAGCGGGAAAAGTGTGGTGCCGACCAGCTTGGGAAAGAGCTTGTCGGGGTCCTTGCCGGCTGCCACGAGCGTGAGGTCGCGCGGGTCCACGTAGTCCAGCAACGTCAGGTAGAGGCTGAACGCCGCGACGTGGCAGGCATCCGGATTGCGCTCGACGCCGAAGATGTTTCGCACCAGCAACTCGCGCAGCTCATCCAGGCTCATATATTGAGCTGGCCGCTGCGCCCGGGCCCGCTCGATGATCCGGCGGTAGGCCCCCACCAGGAACACACCCGAGCCCGCCGCAGGATCGAGGACGGTCACGCCATCGCGTAACACCAGCGCCTCCTCGACGCGGTCGAGCATGAAGTCCACTAGAAACGGCGGCGTGTAGAACGCGCCGACTCGCCGTTTCTCGCCACCGCGGAAATTCTTCAGGAACTGCTCGTAGATCGACGACAGCGTCTCGGTGCGGATGGCGCCAAAGTAGAAATCGAGGAAGCTCAGCTGCACGCCTCCTGAGGACAACGGCACCGCCGCATGCTTCATCACCCTGCGCACGAGGTTGATATGTGTCTCATCGATCCCTGCGCGCTCGGCTCCCTCCAGGGGAAAGATGCTGCCGTTGAAGATGGAATCGAGGTCGTCCAGGAAC
This sequence comes from Myxococcaceae bacterium, assembly GCA_036389955.1. GTDB lineage: Bacteria > Myxococcota > Myxococcia > Myxococcales > Myxococcaceae > DATHBR01. Next base: position 6,066 of record DASVVJ010000501.1, on the reverse strand, counting down.
TCCCAGGTTGCGTCAGCGGGCCATTCAGCCCCCTGCTCCTCCAGGTTGATCCTCTTGTGGCCTCGTTCGGTCACCCACTGCTGATTGATGATGCCTCTGTCCGAGAGGAAGAACACATACAGGAGCCGACCGATAAGGCCATTGGCGGCAGGCGGCAGGAGCTTACGGGAGACGTGAACGTCGTCCATCAACACGTCGCTGAGCCGGTCGAGGTTCTCGAGCAGGCGGCGGTCGACCCTGCCCTCGACGTCGATCGTGTGATCACGCCAGAACAGAGATGTTCTCAATTGTATCGACCGAAGCTCCCACAATTCGGCGGCGTCCCCTGTGAGCTCGACTGTGGCGGTCGGATCGCGCGGCAACGTGTCGACGGTGCCCCAATCAAACGGATGAACCTGGTGCTCCCACTGGTCGCGAGAGAAGGAGAATCCGGGACAGCGAATGACCGCGGTGGGCGTGGCGATCAGCAGAAACGGCACGAGCCCCTGGCTCCACACCTTTCGGTGAATCTCCTGGGCCGCAGTGCTGCTCTCCGCCTCGGCCACGTAGACGAGGGGAGCCGCCAGGGGCCCTGCTCTATGGCCGGAGGAGCTCTGCAGGCAGAACGCGCCGATAACCGACATCTCCCGCCTGGCCTGCTGCAGGGCGAACCGGTGCGCTAAAGCCGTATCGAAAGCCGAAGCCTCCAGCCAGCCGCTCTCTGAGGTGTAGCCCAGTCGGGAGAGAAGCGCGGACAATCGGGTCGAGCGAGCGGTACTCATTGAACCTTCACCGCCGCGAACAAGGGCAACTGCTGCACGGGCTCAGGGAGACCGAACTCGACAGACAGCGTCCGCAGGTGCGGAGCCAATGGCAGAGCCATGAAGCCCTCGTCGGTCCTGAGCTTCACGCCCTCCACTTCCGACAACTCCCACTGGCCAGGCGCGTGCAGCACCACCGCCATCCGCCAGAGCGAGGGGAAGGAGCGTCCCGCCAACTCGCGCTGGAGCCAAGCGAAGAACTCGCGCTGGGCCTGCAACTCCACGTGGAACGTCTGCTTCAGGAGCACCGCGAGCCTCAGCACCAGGACGGTCTGCCAGGAGAACCGGGCCTGTGTGCCCTTGCCACGAGGGCGCACATCGGGCGACACCAGGCCACGACGGCCGGTCCACTCTCTCAATTGGTCGGCTGAGAGGCCGGTCAGGACCTGGACCTCACCAGAGCGAACGAGCCGCACACCTCTCCCCTTGAATGGGCATGACGCCCATCTGCCCACGCAAACGGTTATCACGCCCATTCTGTTCCGCAAAGCTTGACGGGGCGTTCTGTCTTCCTTCTCAGCCCTTTGGAGCCACCGCTCCAGAAGGCGGAAGAACCTCAAAGGGGGTCCCGCGTAAGTGGCTGAAGTTTCTCTGGAATTTCGGCTGTGGTGCTAAGGCGCGGGGTGGGGCGCTGGCTTCACGGGCGCGGCGGCGGGAGCTGCCGGAGGCGCTGTCGGTCCGGCGGGAGCCAGCTTGGGCGCGGCGGGGGGCAGGCGGCCCTGGAGCACCATCACCAGCGAAGAGACTCCCGCCGCCTCCACCGTGCGCACGCTCCAGGTCTGCTCGCCGCGGCGCCACGCCGTCTCCTGGCTGTCCGAGGCCTGCTCCACCTTCTGGAAGCCTGCCTGGCTCATCCCCTCGCCATATACCTGCACCAGCCGGGGCCGTGGCATGTCACAGGTGAGGGTGATGACGCGCGTGAGCACCTCCCCATCCCGCGAGCCGGTGCTCGAGGTCTGCCGGCACCCGGGAGGAACGACCGGTGGGGCAGGATCCGGCACCTGGCCGGCCGCCTGCGCCATGGGCGCCAGCGCCAGCATCACGAAAGAGCCCCTGCCGTGCGGCTGAGCCCACACCAGCTTCTGCACGAGCCGGTCCGGATCGATGCCAACGATGACCCACTCCGGCTCATGGTCCGGGATGGGCAGCTTGCCCGGCACCAGGTTCTGAGCCTTGAACGCCTTGACGAAGAAAGGGATGACGGCCCCTGGCGGATCCTCCGTCCGGAACGACACCGCCTTCATGCCGTAGCTCCGGTAGAAGAGCTCGTCGGCAATGGGCATCCACGGCTCGGCACGCGGATAGACGGGGAACTCCGGCCGCAGCGCCTCGACCACCTCCTGGGCCACCGCCCGCGAAGAGCACAGCACCGCCAGCAGCACCAACCCTACCCGGCACAAAGCAAGCATCAGTTCCCCAGACACGGCAGGCCCAGGTAGCACCCGGAGCGATTCCCGGAGACATAGGGGTTGTTGGGCGTGGTGTAGATGTTGTCGCTGCTGCTGCCCGTGGTGAGGCTGCGCCGCGTGTCCGCTGCCTGGAAATAGAGCACCGCGCGGGGCCGTGGCAGGTTGATGCCTCCCAGCAGCATCTCCGTCCACCCGATGGCCGTCTCGTCCACCCTCTCCGTCTGAGTGCTATCCAGCCGCGCCGCGTCCACGTACATCCGGTCCACCACGCTGAAGTACTCGTCGTTGGCCGTACCGGTCATCATGTGCGGCCGCCCATCTCCCACCGCCCAGTCGTCGATGAGCACCATGAAGCCGTTGGCGATGGTGCACCGCCCCCCCTCGTTGGCCAGGCCCACCGCGCACAGGCGCAGCTCCAGCGGCCCGCCGTTCGGGCCCCGGAAGTTCTCCGGATCGAACATCGCCTTCTTCTCGGTGAGCAGCTGGAAGCGGTTCTGCGTCAGCGGAGTGGTCCGCACCGTGATGCCCGCCTGGCCCTTGATGGCGTAGTCGCGGCGCAACAACCCCTCCGCATCCAGCTCCGCCTGCACCCCCTCGGGGCTGCCACCCATGGGGAAGACCGGATCCAGGTGCGGCTGGAAGGTGGTCATCATCTGGTAGTTGAAGAACTCCACGCGCGTGCGCGCCCCCATGGTGGCGTGCGTCACCGCGGCGCCGGAGCTCTGCCCCGGACGCAGCGGCTGCTCGGGATCCGGGGTGCTGGGCGGATCCAGCGTGGGCGCCATCACCGCGAAGGTCCCCACGCCTTCGGTGGGAGAGAACGGGTTGAGCCGCTGGTAGCGCAGCTGGGTGTGGTCTCTCACGGCGTCCGCCACCTGCACCACCCGGTTGACATAGGCATCCGCGTTGGCGGCGTCATCATCCCCCGCGCCCGCGTAGCGGTGGACGCGCAGGCCCGTGCTGTCCCACACCTCGTGGATGGCCACCTGCTGCACCCGCAGGCCCACCAGCAGCGCGTCGGCCAGGTACAGGCCATAGAGCACCACGGGGATGAGCACCACCATGCTGATGGCCAGCTCCGTCGTGGCGGTGCCGCGCGCGGCGCCCGCGCGGCGGTCAGGGCGAACGTGTCTCATGGGGCGCGGCCTCATAGCGCGGGGGGAATCTGCGTCGCCAGGTCTTGCGTGTGCTGGTAGCCGCTCTGCTCGAGAATCGAGCGCGCGGTGCTCCACCCGCTCTGGTTGCCACCCGTGGTGTACAGCTCCAGCTTGGCGCGCCAGAAGGGGTTCATGAAGTTGGGCCGCTCGCTCCAACTCTGCGCCCCGTTGGGCGAGTTGAGCGGCGGCCGGTGGTAGTAGACGAGGCCTCGCGCCAGCGCCCCCATGACTCCCACGGACTTCTCGCCTCCCACCTCGTGCGTGTTGCCGCGCCGGTTGCCGGCGGTCACGCCCAGGTCATACTCCGTGCCCGGGCCGCTGGTGCCTCCCAGCCCGAAGCGCCCCCGCAGCTGCCAGGGCAGGCGCTGCTCCGTGCCGTTGGCGCCCACCCCGATGCCGCGAGGCTGCGCCTCCATCAACACCCAGGCAGAGGGCTGATTCTGCAGGTGGTTCATCCACACCGGGCCGGGGTTGAAGTGCGCCACCGACGGGTACACGGAGATGGGGAACATGTCCCTCGGGCCCTGGGCGAAGCGGTGCTTGAGCGGCGTGCCCGGCAGCCCGTCCCCGTTGCCCGTGTGCACCTGGTGCAGCGGACTCTGCAGCATCCCCGAGATGCGCACCGCGCTCTGAGAGGTGCGCGTGCGGGTGCGGCTGCACAGCGGCGTCCACCCGCGCGCCACCACCGGAATGTCCGTGTAGGCGCCAATGGCGCCGCTGAACTCGTCGCGCGGGCTCATCCCGTCGAAGGAGTTGCCGCCGCGCCGCACCTGACCGCGGATGGCCGACAGCGCGGTGTTGCCCTTGATGGACTGCGCCTCGCCCATCACCGTGCCAATGTTGGTGCGCTGGGTGAGCAGCAGCGCCCAGACCTCCTTGGAGACGACGTGGTTGCCCGTCGGCGGATCATCGATGTGCGGCATGTCCAGCCGGGCCGCCAGCGTCAGGATGCTGCCCAACCGGAAGTCCTGGCGCGTTCCCCAGTCGTAGCGCGCCCCGTTGGCGCCAGCGGAGATGTCATTGATGCCCTGACGGGACCAGGGGCCTCCCGGCATCCCGTTGGACGGGTAGACCTCCACGGGCGGCAGATTGTAGGGCGGCACGGGCTTGGTGAGCGCGTCCCAGGTGGCCTGGGTGTGCGCCGTCTCGAAAGAGGGCCAGACGTGGGCGCTCTTGCGGATGCCATAGGGGTCGGCCTGGGGGCCTGTCTCCGGATCGTCCAGCTTGTGGCGGATGGAGTTGGCCACCAGGCGCTTCTCGATGATCTCCTCCAGTTTCTGGAACGCCACGCTCTGCGCGTCTGACAGCGCCATGCCCGCGTGGTAGTGACGCCGCCCCGCCAGGTCCATGCCGAACCACTCGCTCTCGGCGTTCGTCAGGGCGGAGTGCAGCACGGGGTGCAGCAGGCCCTGCCAACGCTGCCGGTCACTCCTCACGTGGCCCGCCACCTGGCGCATGACACAGCAGAAGGGGTTGAACACGCTGCAGTTGGAGGCGTTGCGCACGTCGTTCCAGGCCAGCTCGGCCTGGCGTAGCGAGTCGTCCACCGCCGTCACGTAGCTCAGCTCGCTGTAGAGCAGCATCGTCCCGGCGAAGTGCGCCGCCATGGCCCGGTTGCTGATGGCGAAGAAGTTGAAGGTGCGCGCCTCGGTGAGGGCCGTGGAGTAAGCGGCCGTGTCCGCCGCCGTCTGCACCTCGATTTTCAGCTTCACCCCCTGGTACACGTTGATGACGCCCATCAAGGCGATGGCGAGCAGCAGGCCGGTGAGCGCCATCATCACCAGCGTCTGGCCACCGCGTGAGGCGTGCTTCAGAGCACGAGCTGGCATGCGTTCCCCTGGAAGCTATCGAGTCGGAGGTTGGACATCAGCCGCATGGACCAGGTAGTCCGGATGGGCAGCAGGAAGGCGGGGGTGCCGCTGGTGGCAGCGGTGATGACGTCGTTGGCCTGCTCGCGCTGGGGCGCTTGGTTCGCGTTGGGGTCCGAGCGCCAGCTCATCAGCAGATCCACCTCGGAGCCATAGGAGGTGAGTTGCCAGGCCTGGTGGATGATGCGGTTGGCAAAGGGGATGCGCAGCTCGTACCAATAGGTGAGCTGCACGGTGACGTGGTGCACCCGGTTGACCCCCTCCACCAGCGTGTCGAACTGGTAGTTGGCGTCCGTGGGCAGGTCCTGCCCCCGCACCCTCAGCTCGACGATGGCGGGGTTTCCACCCGCCGGCGGTCGGCCCTGGATGGCCCAGTGCTGCTGGTAAAGGTTGCTCTCGGCCCCCTGCCAGGCCTTCTTCAACATCGCCGGGGTGTCCGTCCTGGCCAGCGAGGGCAGCAGCGCCTGAAGCGCCGCGGCTGTCATCTTCTCGCAGTCCCCTCGGCCCACCGCTCCGGCCCGTGTGGCCCGGAACGCCGCATACTCGGCCAGAAAACGCGCCTCATAAGCCTTGAAGAGCTGAAGCAGCCCCAACACCAGAAACACCGTCAGCGGCATGACCAGCGCGGTCTCCACGAGGACCTGCCCTCTGTGGCGACGGCGGACTTGGAGCGCAGCTCTCATCTCCATGCTCCCGGTAGTGGGGGCTCCTCGCTGGCGCCCCTGCAGAGACGACAGAAGTAACCCAGCCGGTACTATCGACGGACAGGGCGTGACAGGTCAACATGCTTTACTACTAGATTCGTTCTTTCCTGGATGAAGGGAATTGATGA
>DASVVJ010000500.1:0-12952 GCA_036389955.1 Myxococcaceae bacterium | reverse complement strand
GAAGGACCCGGATCCGCTGGCCACGATTGCCCGCGTCACCGAGCACCTGCCCGGCAAGGGCGGTGGAAAGGTGCGCCGGGCGCTGGTGAGCCGGCACTACCGGCGGCTGGTGGACCAGCACGTGCTGAAGCTGCCCTCCACCCCCTCGCGCCCGGAGCCCTATCTGCGCACCGTTCCGGAGTCCTGGGAGTACGGGGATGATCCGTCGCAGATCGACTGGACCCTCACGGTGCTCACCCAGGGGCACCTGGCGGCGGTGGCTCCACTGCGGCGCGAGCTCGAGGCGGACTCACTGCCCCCGACGGAGCCGGACGTGCCCGCGGTGGAGATCTACCTGGACACGAGCGGCTCCATGCCCAACCCGGAGCAGCAGCTCAATGCGATGACGCTGGCGGCGCAGGTGCTGGCGGCCACCGCGCTGCGCAAGCGCGCCCGGGTGCGCGGCATCGTGTACTCGGACGGAAAGCCGCTGGTATCGCCGTGGATGTATGACGAGGAGACCGCGCGCGACTTCCTGCTGCACTACATCGGCGGCGGCACGATGTTTCCCTTCGAGCTGCTCCACAAGCTGTCCCAGGAGCAGCCGGAGGTGCTGCGGATCATCATCTCCGACACGGACTTCCTGGCGAACGTGTCGGACGTGGCGAGCATGAAGCGGCTGGCGGAAGCCGTGCGCCGCTCGCGAATGGTGGTGGCCTTCCTGGCGGCGCCGAATGAGTTCGGGGTGCGCAAGGTGCTGAAGCCGGTGCTGGAGGACAGGCGCTTCCGCCTGGTCCTGGTGAAGTGGATGTCCGAGTTCGGGCCCGCGGCCGCCGCGCTGTCCGACGCCCTGCTGGAGAACTGATGGCCTTCGACCTGGCTCAACTCAAGCAACAGCTCACGGCGGCGCCCCTGGTCTCTCCGTATGCGCATGACCTGGCCGTGGCGATCATCTGTGACACGTTCCGCCTGGCCAACGTGCGGCCTCCGGCACGCTCGGCGTGGGACACCTTCCCGAAGCGCTTCACGAGCCCGCTGTGGCGGGATCAGGTGGCCATCCTGGCCCACGTGCTGGTCTCCTCGTCGCTGCGCGAGGAGACGGTGCGCACGCTGAAGCCCAACTTCGACGCCGTGGTGGCGCTGGGGCGCTTCTTCGACAGCGTGTCCCCCCTGTCGGGGGAAATGGTGCGCTCGAATGCGTTCCGGCAGGAGGAGTTCCTGCGCAAGTGGATCGACGCGGTGGGAGGGCAGGTGAAGGGCGAGTCCGCGCCAGAGTCTCAGCGGAAGCTGGAGCACCTGGACTACCGCCGGGCCATGAAGGACTTCGAGCGGGCGGAGACGGCGCGCAAGGCGGAGGCAGAAAAGCGGGAGAAGATGTTGAAGGAAGCGGCCCAGAATGCCGCCGATGCGCGAGGCTGGCGCGAGTGATGGCCGCTCCCGACATGGGAGTGGCCCCGAAGGCCCGGATCCGCCGGGACACCTCGTCCCAGCGGCCGCACATTCCGTGGGCCGAGTCCATTGCGCAGGGGCTGTCACAGCTCGCCTCGCTGGCGGATGAGGCCGAGGCCCGGCAGGTGCTGGAGGAGCGGCTGGAGTGGCTCCGGGAGGCGCTGGGGAAGTCGCCGTTCTACACGCACCAGCTCCGGGACGCGGGGATGCACCCGGGGGACCTGCGCTCGCTGGAGGACCTTCGCTACCTGCCCATGCTGGACCGGGCCGTGCTCGCCAGGCACTGGGACGCGGTGCCGATGCTGCCTCCGGAGAACGCCGAGTGCGTGGTGGTGAAGAGCTCGGGCACTACCGGGGATCCGGTGAACGTGGTGCGGGACCGGCGTGACTGCCTGCACATGTGGGCGGTGCTGCGGTTCCTGGTGGAGCGGGCCGGGGCCGTGCTTCCTCCCCGTCCCCGGGTCGTCCTGCTCGATGCGCTGCCCGGAGGCCTGGAGTACTCGGTGCGGCTTCCCATCCTGCGGGAGGGAGCGCTCCATCGGATCTCCGTGCTTCGGCCGGATGCGCGCGAGCGGTTGAGCCGGGTCAGGCCGGCGGTGATCTTCTCGGATCCGGAGGGCCTGCGCTGGCTCGTGGAGCAGCAGGGCGTCCCCGCGCCTCGGCTGTTGCTCACGTCGGCCCAGCACCTGTCCACGGAGCTGCGCGCGGCGCTCGGGCGGGCGATGCCGGCAGTCCCGGTCCTCAACTACTACGCGACGACGGAGACGGGCCCGCTGGCCTGGGAGTGCCTGGAACAAATGGGGTGCTTCCATGTCCTCGCGCCGGATGTGTGGCTGGAACCGGGGCTTGAGGAGGTGGTGGTGACGCGGCTTCGTCCCAGCGTGCTGCCGCTGCTGCGCTACCGTCCGGGAGACACGGGCACCGTGCGCCGGGATGGGTGCCGGTGCGGCTTCCATGGCTGGACGCTGGAGGGCTTTGGCGGCCGGGGCGCGTGCCGCTTCCTCACACCGGCGGGACGGGCTGTGGATGCGTGGCAGCTCGCGTGGGTGTTCAAGCACCATGCCCTGCGGGCCTTCCGGCTGACCCAGGTCGGAGCCGACCACTTCGAGCTGGAGCTGGCGGGCGCTTCCAGCGAGGAGGTGGGTCCGCTGTGTGAGCGTCTGGTGGCCGCGCTGCGGAACCTCGGCTGGGCCGAGCCCCGGGTGTCCTCACGTCACGTGGAGCCCGTGGCCCTCGCGGCGGGAGCCAAGCCGATGCCGTTCCGGGGGCTCGGTACCTGAGCGTGCGGCTGCAATGGCCCGCTGGCTCCCAGGCAGTAGCGGCAGGTGGCCAGGGGTTCCTCCCGCTCCAGGTACTGGAGCACCCGGGTGAGCAGTTCGGGTGAGTCCAGCGGCACACCGTCCACTTCGCGCAGCGCCGGCATGTCCGGGTACTGGTGGCCCAGCACCTGAGCCACGTGCGGCGGGCGCGTGCAGGCGTAGAAGTGGCCGCGGTACACCATGTGGCAGCGCACCTTCAGCCAGCAGCGCTCGTAGACAGAGCGGACCTCGGCCTCGGTGGAGAGCGGCGTGTCGGGGGTGAGCTTCTGGAAGGCGTCGATGCGCTTCACCGTGAGGTGCACGCGGTGCCGCTCACAGCGCTCGGCGATGCGGGCGATGGAGCGCTCGGGCAGCGGCGCCGAGGTGTAGACGGACAGCGTCATCCGGTCCAGCCGCTCGTACACGGCCTCCGGCGCGCTCTGGGCCAGGAAGCCGTTGGTGGTGATGGACACCTGCTCGGAGATGCCCGAGGCCCGCACCGCGTCGAGGACCGCCGGCAAATCCGGGTGAAGGAAGGGCTCGCCTCCGGTCAGCTTGAAGAGGCTGGGCCGGAGCACCCCCGCCAAGCGCTGGAGTTCCCTGCCGAGCGCGGCGGGCTCCACGGTCCAGGTGGGGAGCTGAGGGGACAGCGTGCAGCACTGCTCGCAGCGCAGGTTGCAGTGCGTGGTGACGTGAGACTCCAGGGACCAGGTGAGAATACGGCCGTCGTGGAGTTCGTAACGCACGCGGGAGGACTATACCGGGGTTGCCCTGCCCGGCGCCGCTTGTCACGATTCCACCGTGTCCCGCGCCTTGGGCGAAGCGGCCGGTCCGCTCGCCTCCCTGCCCCGCTACCAGTCAGAGACCGAGCCAGGGCGCTCGGCGGACTCCGTGTGGCCGCTGCTCGCGGAACCCGGGTCTTCCCCTCTCCCTTCGGGAGAGGGCGAGGGTGAGGGTTCCCGGCTGAATCCACGTTCCGTGTCAGCGTTCCTGAGGCACACGCTCGCGCCTACCGAGAGCCTCTTTCGTGGAGTGCGCCGCGTGCCGGTGCCACTGCCACAGGTCCACCGTGAGCCAGCGCGCCCTGAAGAGGAGGAACGGCTCGCGCAGGCGCTCCTGGCTGCCTGGTCGGACACGGTTCTCGAGCACGTCTCTACAGGGGCCCGCGACGTCAGCCTGAGCGGGGGGCTGGACAGCGCGGCCCTGTGCGCCATGACCGCCCAGCATGCTCCAGGCCAGGTGCGGGCATGGACCATGAATGTCCACTTCGCCGATGCCACCGAGCAACGGAACGCCGCCCTCATGGCACGGACAGCGGGGGCTGAGCTGGTCGAGGTCTCCATTCCGGACACCGTGCTCCCGGACCTGCTCGAGCCCGCGGTGCTTGCCAATGAGACCGCCATTCTCAATGCCCGCGCTGTGGCCAGCTTCGCGTTCTACGCGGAGGCCCGAAGGTTGGGGGCTCGCCTGTTGATGAGTGGCGCTGGCGCCGATGAAGTCCTGATGGGGAACCCTGAGGCCCTGGCGGGGGCACGGGCCCGGATCGCCGAGGATCGGGCTCTGGCGGCACAGGTGCTTCGGGACGTGGGGCCCGCGGAGTTTGGGGACAGTTGGGACGGAACCCTCACCCCGTCCCTCTCCCGAAGGGAGAGGGGAAGGAGTGCCGAAGAGATACGGTATGCCTCCTGGGTCCTCCGTGAGCTGATCCTTCCTCCTGAGCTTCGGGGCGCACGGGCTCACGGCATCACCGTACGGACGCCGTACCTCGCCCCCCGCTTCGCCGAGCTGGCGCTGTCGCTTCCCTCGAAGCTCCTCGCCCGGGAACAGACCGGCAAGTGGCTCTTCCGCCACGCCCTGCGCCCGCTCGTTCCCCAGGAGATCCGCTTCGCCCCGAAGACCCCACGCTATGCCCACACCGCGCTCTCCAGCCCCGTCCGCGACCGCTGGCTCGAGCTCTACCGTGCGTGGCTCTCTCCCGCCCGCCTCGAACCCCTCGAGGTCATCGACGCCACCTCTGTCCTGGCGCTGCTGGACCGCTACACCCGGCTCTCTCCCGAGGACCCTCACGCCAGCGCCGTGGATCGGCTGTTGATGCGCCTCGTGTCCTTCGCCATGCTCCACGCCCACGCCGAGGCGCTCGCTCCATGTCCCGAGTCCTGATCACCACCTCTCCCGAGAAGGGCCACCTCAACCCCATGGTGGGGGTGGCCCAATGGCTGCGCCGCCTGGGCCACACCGTCGGCTGGCTGTGCCTGCCCGAGCCCGCTCCTCAGCTCGAACAGCTCGGCGTCGAGGTGCTCCACCTGCCCCACGCCTCCGCCTCCTCCGCCCCCGCTCCCATCGAGACCGGTGGCGAGGCGCTCGCCCGGCTCGTCCGTGACGAGGTGGCGCTGGGCCGGTGGATCCGGGGCCTTCTCCTCGACGCCGTACCAGCGCAGATCGCTCCCGTGCGCGAGGTGGTCCGCCGCTTCAAGCCCGACGTCATGGCCCTGGATGGCATGCAGTACGCCGCTGTGCTCGCCGCTCACCTGGAGCAGCTTCCCTGGGCCGGCGTGTCCTCCGCCCTCACGCTGCTGGAGCCGGAGATCGACATCGCCCTGCTGCGCAACGTGCGCGCCCTCGCCACCGACCGCCAGGCCCTGTTCTCCTCGCATGGCTTCCCCGCCCGGTTCCGCACCTGCGAGTGCCTCTCGCCTCGGCTCAACACCATCTTCGCCACTCAGGACTTCGTCGGGCCCACCGCCCGCATACCGCCCAACACGTACCTCGTTGGCCCTTCCCTGCCGCCCGAGCCCCGAGGCGATGAAGTCGGCTTTCCCTGGGAGCGGCTCGGCTCCAGGCCCGTGGTGTATCTCTCCTTCGGCAGCCAGATCTCCTGGCAGCCCGAGCTGTTCCGGCTCATCGCCGAAGCCGCCGCGCCCCTCGGCGTGACGCTCGTGCTCAGCGCGGGAGAACTCGCGGGAACCGAGTTCACGCGCACCCTGCCCGGAGACGTGGTCGCCGTTCCCTACGCTCCGCAGCGCCAGTTGCTGCCGCGCGTCTCCGCCTTCATCTCCCACGGTGGCGCCAACTCCGTCATGGAGGCGCTCACCGAGGGCGTGCCCATGCTGCTGCTGCCGGTTTGCAATGATCAGCCCGTGCAGGCGCACTTCCTGACCCAATCGGGCGCGGGCCTGGCGCTGGATCCGACGACCCTCACCGTGGACGCCTGCCGCGCGGCGCTCTCCCATCTGCTGGAGCCCGGGACACCGCTGCGCGCGAAGGTGGCCGCCCTCGCCGCCTCTTACCGCGCCCGCGATGGCGCGAAGGAAGCGGCCGAGCGCATCGCCGGGCTCGTCGCGTGAGCCTGTCCGGCTGGGAGGTCCACCGCTACCGGGCCCCGGGCGTCACCCCGCTGGAGGTCTGGAACCTTCCCGTGCAGGGACACGAGCTGTGGGAGCTGTTGGGCACGCCCCGGCTGGAGCAGGACCGTCTTGCCGGAGTCCCCGAGGCTGCACTCGCCAGCCGCATGCTCCCCGTGCTCACCGAGGCCATTGCCGCCCTGGTGCCCCGGTACCGTGTAGACGCGGTGTACCTGAGCGGAGGGCTGCTGGCGCTGGAGGGTTTCCTGCCCGCGCTGGCCGGAGTCCAGGCCTCGCTCCCGTATCCTTTATATGTAGCGAGAGAGCCCCGCTTCGCCGCCGTGCGTGCCGGGCTCAGGCTCCTGGAAGACCTGCGGCCCACCAGCCCGCTCTCCGTGGACGTGGGCCAGACGAGCATCAAGGCCGCCACCGAAGAGCACCTGCACGTCGCCGAGCGGGACACGGTGGCGATGCCCCGGCTCTTCATCGGCATGACACGTCCGGCGGACGGACACCACGTGAGCGCGGCGGTCCGGTTCATCGCTGAAGCCCTGCGCACCTCCGCCCGGACACTCGCCCGGCCCGTGGATGCGCTGTGCCTCGCCCTGCCCTGCGCGCTCGATGACGCGCTCGCCCCGGGCGGCTGCACCTATGGCTGGGAGTCTCGCGCCTCGCTGGTCGCCGACATCCTCACGGCCTCGGGCCTCCACCCTCCCCACGCCACGGTGCGGGTGCTCAATGACGCGGAACTCACCGCCGAAGCGGCCCGGCGCGATGAGCGCGTCACCGGCGCTCGGGTGCTGTGCCTCACGCTGGGCTTTGGCCCCGGAGGTGCGCTGCTCGAACGCGCCAGTGCCTGAAGAAGTGGAGACGTGGCAGGGAGGACAGGGAGGCAAGGCGGCCTGAGACGCGGTAGAAGGCCTTGGACCTCAGACCCCCGAGGAGCACGTGCACCGGCTTTCCCCAGGCACCCAGCTCTCAACGTGGCGCGTGGTGGCCCTTGAGGGCCACGGAGCGTACGGCGCTGTCTACCGCGCCGTGCGCATGGACCAGGAGCACGCTGGGCCCGTCGCGCTCAAGCTCTCGCTGCTGCCGTGGGATGCGCGCTTCGCCCGCGAGGCGGAGCTGCTCTCGCGCATGTCTCACCCCAGCATTCCCAGCCTGCTGGACCGTGGGTTGCTGCGCCATCCATCAGGCGCCGTCGAGCACCCTTTCTTCGTCATGGAGTGGGTGGACGGCACGCCCCTCTACGCCTGGGCCGAGCAGCATGACCCCTCGTGCCAGCAGATGTGCCACGTGCTGGCGGGGCTGGCGCGTGCCCTCGAGGCCCTTCATTCCGCGGGCGCCGTGCACCGGGACGTGAAGGGGGACAACGTCCTGGTCCGGCGGTCGGACAACGGGCCCGTGCTCATCGACTTTGGCTCCTGCCACTTCCAGGGAGCGCCTCGGCGCACCTGGCAGTCGCTGGCTCCGCACACTCCCGATTATCTGTCCCCTCAGGCCTGTCTGTTCGAAATCCGCCTGGCGCGCAACCGGGACAGCTATTACCCGCCCTGCCCCGCCGATGACCTGTTTGCCCTGGGCGTGACGGCCTATCGCCTCGTCATGGGCCAGTACCCGCCGCCCATGGATGTCCAGCAGGACGAGCAAGGCGCCTGGCAGGTGACGAGCCCTGACTCCAGACCGCTGCTGGAGAGCAACCCCCGGGTGGAGCCGCGTCTGCGGGAGGTGATCCTCCGCCTGCTGTCGAACGCTCCGGAGGCACGCGGCACGGCGGCGCAGGCAGCCGAGGCGCTGGAGGCCGTGGCGAACGAGCCCCTGCCACAGCGCCTTGCCGAGCCACAGCCCGCTTCCGAGGTACCGCCTCCGAGCGCCCCGGCCCCAACCCGTGGCAACCAATCCCCGGTCTGGATGCCCTGGCTGGCGCTGGCAGCCGCGGGAGTCTGCGCGGTGCTCCTGTGGAACTGGCAGCCTGTGCCCAGCCCGTCCGTGCACCTGTCCGCGAGCACGCAGCAGGCTTCAAACTCGCAGGCCCCTGACGCGGGCACAGCGGCCGTCGGGGACTCCTCCCCCACGACGCCACCGGCCGCCACGCCGCTCCCCACGGACGAGAAGCCTCTTTCCCAGCCATCCCCTCCCAAGCCGTTTCCGGGCCAGGCCCGGCCCGACGAAAAAGGCCGGTGCCCGGGTCGCACGCAGATGCCCATCAACGAAGGCTGCTGGTTGGAACTCCCCTCAGTGAGCGCCGAGGAGTGTACGGAGAGAGGCGCTGTGCTTTTCGAGGGCAAGTGCTACGCCCCCGCCCTCACCCCTCCTAAGAAGCCTCGGCCCACCTCGAGTCCGGCGAAAGCTCGCTGAACAGGTAAGCTCCGGCGCGCATGGACAGTGGTGGACCAGCAGCCTCCGAGCTGTGGCTCGAGATCGACCTCACCCAGGTGGGCACCGAGGTGGCCGTGGCGGCCCGGGGCGGCCAGCAGATGGAGTCCCCCGAGCCCCTCCCGTTCCCCCTGGAGGCCGCCAGTCAGTTCGCAGCCTGGGTGAAGAGCACTGCCCACAGCCAGAGCGCGCTCTCCCCATCCGCCCCGCAGCTTCAGCAGCTCCAGGAGGCCCTCTTCCGCCCGGCCATCCGCGAGGTGCTGCACAAGCTCCAGGGCGCGGCGCAAAACAGGCCCCTGCTGTTGAAGGTGAACCCCCGCAGCCCTGCCCTGAAGGCCGTTCCCTGGGAGGCGCTCCGCCTGCCGGGCTCGGATTCGGAGTTCCTGGGCACCTCTCCCGAGGTGCTCCTGGCGCGTGGCGTCGCCTCCACCACCGCCTGGCAGAAGCGCGAGGTGCAGGGCGCGGTCCGGCTGCTCGTCATCTCCCCGGTGGACTCAGAGGCTCCGGGCCGGCTGAAGAGCCTGTTGAGCGAGAGCCTCGCCTCCGGGGAGCTCGAATGGCTCGAGCCGCTCATCGGCCCGAAGGCCAGCAAGGCCGCAGTCGAGAACCGGCTGCGTCAGGAGCCCGTGCCCCACATCCTCCACTTCATCGGGCATGGAAGCATGGAAGGCGGCAGCCCCAGTCTGCACATGGCGGCTGGAGACGAGCCGGAGCCCGGCTATCCGGTGAGCCTGTTGGCCGAGGAGCTGCGCAACCTCTTCCGCCATCAGCTGCGGCTCATCGTCCTGGAGTCCTGCGCGGGAGCCCAGCCCGGCGAGCTGCTCAGCGCGGCGGAGGAGCTGGCCCGGGGCGCCGCCGGCGCGGTCATCGCTCACCTGTGGGAGGTGAAGGCGGACATGGCGCGGCAGTGCTCCGCGGCCTTCTACCGCTCGCTGACGGGCAGGTCCGCGTATGCGGGAGATGTGGCGCGCAGCCTGCACGACGCGCGGCGCACCCTTCTGAATCGGCTCGACCAGAGCGCCGAGGCCTTCTCTCCGGTGCTGTACCTGCGAGGGCGCCAGCCCGTCCTGTTCGACTTCAGCCGCCGCAAGGTGGTGCCCCCCCGGGCGCTCTCCCCGGCCATGTCCTCCGCCACGCAGGACCCCGCCGTGGGCCCGCTGCTGGAGCTGATGCGGCAGCCCTTCTCGCTGGTGCTCGGAGATCACCTGCTGGACGACGCGTGGACCGCGGCCGTGGAGGGCTTCCGCAAGCGGCTGCACGGTGAACTCAAGCCCCTGCCCAGCGCCTCGCCCGAGCACCTGCCGGTGAGCGCGGTGGCCCAGCGCTATGTGCTGCAGTTCAACGCCGAGCGGCTGCGAAGCGAGTTCAAGGCTCTGACGCGCAGCCCCTTGCCCGAGGTGCCCCTGGTGGAAGCGCTGGCGCGGCGGCTCTCCCCGGGGTTTCACCTCACCCTGCTGCGGCTGCCGGCGCTGGAACAGGCCCTGGCCGAGCTGCGGCCGGAACTCTCCCTCTACGTCATCTGGCCCTCACCGGTGGACAGCGAGGCCCCCACCATTCTGCGCCACGTCCCCGGACAGGGCTGGAGCGAGCTTCACGAGCTGCCGCCGTCCTTCCATCCCAGCCGGGACATCGCGCTGCTGCGGCTCTACCGCGGCCTGAAGCCGGACGCGGACCTGCACGAGCCACTGCTGACCGAGGATGATCACCTGCTCGGCGTGCGCAATCTGCGCGATGTGCTCCCGGTGGATCTGGCCGCGAAGATCCAGAACCAGCTGAAGAACCAGCCCGCGGTGCTGGTGGGCATGTCGCTGGAGTCCTGGGAGCACCGGCACGTGCTCCACAGCCTCCTCGACCGGGAACCGCTTCCCGCTCGGAGCATGGTGGTGGTGGAGCCCGAGGCGGCGGAACTCGACTGGTGGAAGAAAGGGCGGTCGTTGCCGGGAGGCAGGCGTGAGCGAGGCGTCTCGGCCGTCCAGGTGAAGTGCGCGGCCCTGGCACAGCTGCTCGGCACGTTCGGGCCCCAGGGGGCGCCATGAGCCACGAGGGCAACCCCTTCCTGGGCCCTCAGCCGTACCGGGCCGAGGATGAGGAGCGCTTCCTGGGACGGGGGGAAGTCACCCGGCTGCTGGCGGACCACATCCTGGCCTACCCCTGCCTCACGCTGTACGGCCCCTCAGGCGCGGGCAAGTCTTCACTGATGCAGGCGGGCGTCATCCCGCTGCTCAGGCGCTCGCGCGAGTGCCGGGTCGTCCACATCAAGGGCTGGATCAAGGAGGAGGCGCCCGTCGAGCGGCTGGAGCGGGAGCTGGTTGATCAACTGGCGCTGGAGAAGCCGCCCGCGGAGCTGCCCCCGTCTCAGCGGCTCGAAGTGGCTCTGGATCTGGCGGAGCAGCAGTCCAGCCGCCCGCTGCTCATCTACCTGGATCAGCTCGAACAGCTCTTCCAGCAGGGGCACGAGCAGGCGCGGACGGAGGAGCTGCTCAAGAGCCTGCGGGACCTGGTGCGCGGCTCGCTCCGGGGGCTGCACCTGGTGCTGGCGCTGAGAGAGGACTACCTGGGGCTGTTCCGGGATCGGACCCGTGGCCGGCGGGAGCTGATGGAGCAAGGGTTCCGCCTGGGGCCCCTCACAGTGGGGCAGATGGTGGAGGTGGTATGCGAGCTGGCTCGGAGGGGTCACCCGTCCCAGTCGTGGGACAAGGTGGAGCTGACCCGGCTCATGCTCCAAGTGAAGGTGCCCGGGCAGGAAGAGACGCCGGAGGCCGAGATCCAGGCGGCCTTCGCACAGATTGTCTGCCGGTCACTCTGGGAGGAGCGGGCGAAGGGAGGAGCCGGGCAGCTGAAGGCCGAGCCGATGCTGCACCGGTACCTCGAGGCGACGCTGGAGGGGCTGGGCCCGCTGAAGCTCCACGCGCGAGAGCTGCTGGAGAAGCACCTCGTCGCCCGGGACGGGAGCCGGACGTTGCTGATGGAGCAGCAGGCGCTCGAGGAGATGAAGGGGCTGTCGGAGGCGCAAGCCCGCGCGGTGCTCGCCCGCTTGGAGGACCACGCGGTGCTGCGCGCGGAGGAGCACCAGGGCAGCCGCTACTTCGAGCTGGGGCATGACTGGCTAGCGACCAAGGTGCTGGAGCTGCGGAAGGAGCGGGAGCAGCAGGAGCGGGAGCGCAAGAAGCGGGAGGAACAGGAGCTCAGGGAGCAGGAGACAGCGAGGAGGCTCCAGCAGGAGCATGCCGCGAGGAGGAGGCTGGCGCTGCTGGCCGGTAGTGCGGTGGTGGTAGCGGTGCTGATGGGGCTGGTGATGTTCTGGGCGCTGCACCAGCAACGGGAGGCGGAGGCGGCGCGTGGCCAGGCTGAGAAGGCTCAGCAGGCGGCGGAGTCGGCGGGTGTCCGCGCACGCGATCATGCGTTGATGGCAGGTGCGCGTGAGCAGGTGCAGCGTGGCAGACCCGATCTGGCCAATCACCTCCTGCTAGAGGTGAAGCGCCCCGAGCAGGTGCACGGATGGGAGCAGTTGGCCCTGGATGTTCTGGTGAACGGGGTTCCAAGGGCTACCCTGCGGTGCCATGGAGTAGCTACGGAGGCCTCATTCAGTCCGGATGGGATGCGTGTGGCTGTGGGGTGTGCGGATGGAACTGTGTGGGTGTGGAAGGCGAATGGCCAGGAAGCGCCTCTGATGTTGCGCGGCCATTGGGGGCCCGTTTCTTCGGTGAGCTTCAGCCCAGACGGCCAGCGCCTGGTGACCGCTTCCTCTGACAAGACGGTCCGGGTGTGGAAGGCCGATGGCCAAGGCACGCCGCTGATGCTGCGTGGCCATAAGGGTACCGTTCAATCAGCGAGCTTCAGCCCGGATGGCCAGCGCATCGTCACCGCCTCGGAGGACAACACGGCCCGGGTGTGGAAGGCCGATGGCCAGGGGGAGCCTCTGGTGCTGCACGGCCATGAGGGCACCGTTTATTCGGCCAGCTTCAGCCCGGATGGCCAGCGCATCGTCACTGCCTCGGAGGACATGACAGCCCGGGTGTGGAAAGCCGATGGCCAGAGAGCGCCTCTGACGCTGAGCGGCCATGAGGGCACCGTTTATTCGGCCAGCTTCAGTCTGGACGGCCAGCGCCTGGTGACCGCCTCCTCTGACAAGACGGTCCGGGTGTGGAAGGCCGATGGCCAGGAAACGCTTCTGGTGCTGCGCGGCCATGAGGGCACCGTTTATTCGGTGAGCTTCAGCCCAGACGGCCAGCAGCTGGTGACCGCCTCGGAGGACAACACGGCCCGGGTGTGGAAGGCCGATGGCCAGGGAGTGCCGCTGGTGCTGCGCGGCCACGAGGGCATCGTCAGGTCGGCGAGCTTCAGCCCAGACGGTCAGCGCCTGGGGACTGCTTCCTCTGACAAGACGGCCCGGGTGTGGAAAGCGGATGGCCAGGGAACACCTCTGGTGCTGCGCGGCCATGAGGGCACCGTTTATTCGGCAAGCTTCAGCCCAGACGGCCAGCGCCTGGTGACCGCTTCCTCTGACAA
>DASVVJ010000499.1:0-3233 GCA_036389955.1 Myxococcaceae bacterium | reverse complement strand
CTACTCGCTCATTCATGACGACTTGCCGTCCATGGACGACGACGACACGCGCCGGGGCCGGCCCACCTGCCACAAGGTGTTCGGCGAGGCGATGGCGATTCTGGCCGGAGACGCGCTCTTCTCGGAGGCGTTCGTGCTGATGGCCTCGGGGCCGGAGCCGACGCGCACGGTGCTCTGCCGCGAGCTGGCCGTGGCCTCCGGCGCCTCGGGCATGGTGGGCGGACAGGTGCTGGACATCGCCGATGACCGGCCCGCGCAGCTGGACTACCTCAAGCGGCTGCACCGGATGAAGACGGGCGCGGTGATTCGTGCCGCCTGCCGCATGGGCGTGCTGGCGGTGGGCGGCAACGAGGAGGCGCTCGTCCGGGCGGACGCGTACGGAGACGCCATTGGCCTGGCGTTCCAGATCGCCGATGACATCCTGGATGTGATGGGCGACCCGACGATGATGGGCAAGCCCGTGAGGGCGGATGCCGCGGCGGGGCGCCCCACCTTCCCGGTGGTGATTGGACTGGAAGAGTCCTGGGCGCTGGCCGAGCGCAAGGTGGCGGAGGCGGTATCGGCGGTAGCTCCCCTCGAGGGAGAAGATGGCCCGCTGGCGGCGCTCGCGCGCTACATGCTGGAGCGCAACAAGTGACACCTCTGCTCCCGGGCATCCACTCGCCCGCGGACGTGCGCACGCTGCCCGAAGCAGAGCTGCCGCGCCTGTGCGAGGAGCTTCGGGAGGAGATCATCTCGCTGTGTGGGCGGGTGGGCGGCCACCTGGGCGCCTCGCTCGGGGTGGTGGAACTGGTGGTGGCGTTGCACCGGGTGTTCCACTCGCCGCAGGACTCGATCGTCTTCGACGTGGGGCACCAGGCGTACGCGCACAAGCTGCTCACCGGGCGGCGCGAGCGCATGGGCACGCTGCGGCAGGCCGGGGGCATTGCGCCCTTTCTGGATCCACGCGAGAGCCCGCATGACGCGGTGGCGGCGGGGCACTCGTGCACGGCGGTGTCCGCGGCCCTGGGGCTGCTCGCGGGCAAGCGGGTGTTGGGGCGCAAGGGACACGCGGTGGCAGTGGTGGGGGATGGGGCGCTCACCGGGGGCCTGACGTTCGAGGGGCTCAACAACACGGGCGGCGCACACCTGCCGCTGGTGGTGGTGCTCAACGACAACCAGATGTCCATCTCCGCCAACGTGGGGGCGATTCCCGCGCTGCTGCGCACCCGGGAGGCCCGCGCCTTCTTCGAGGGGCTGGGCTTCACCTACCTGGGGCCGGTGGACGGGCATGACCTGGGCGCGCTGCTGCGTGCGCTGAGCGAGGCGAGGGCCTCGTCCCGGCCGGTGGTGGTGCACGCGATGACGCAGAAGGGGCGGGGCTTCCCGCCGGCCGAGGCGGACCTACAGACGCGCGGCCATGCCATGGGGCCGTACGAATGGCGCGATGGGAAGCTCGTGCGCTCGCGCGGAGGACAGCGCACCTTCAGCGAAGGCTTCGCGGGCGCGCTGGCCGAGGCGATGGAGAAGGATCCCCGCGTGGTGGTGGTGACGCCCGCCATGCTGGAGGGCTCGGCGCTGGTGGGCCTGAAGCTGCGCTACCCGGAGCGGGTGCACGACGTGGGCATCGCCGAGCAGCACGCCGTGACGTTCTGCGCGGGGCTGGCCGCCGCGGGGGCACGGCCGGTGTGCGTCATCTATTCCACCTTCCTTCAGCGCGCCTTCGATCAGGTGGTTCACGACGTGTGCCTGCCCGGGCTGCCAGTCGTCTTCGGCGTGGACCGGGCCGGGCTGGTGGGCGCGGATGGCGCCACGCACCAGGGGACCTATGATGTCTCGTCGCTTCGGGCGCTGCCGGGGCTGACGCTCCTGTCGCCGGTGGTGGGGGAGGACCTGTCGCCCATGCTGGCCACCGCGCTGGCGTCGCCCGGTCCCACCGTCATCCGGTTTCCCCGGGGCACGCTCCCGCAGCGGCCGCCCGATTTTCCCTCCGAGGAACCCTCTGGGCGCGGGGCGCGCTGGTTGCGGCGGGCGGAGAAGCCGCGGCTCACCCTGGTGACACTGGGACCGCTGGGCCTGGCCGCACTGGAGGCCGCGAGGACCGAGCCGGAGTGGAGCGTGCTGGATGCGCGCTGCGCCAGTCCGCTGGATGCCCCAGCCCTGCTGGAGGCCGCCGCCTGCGGACACGTGGTGGTGGCCGAGGAGGGCTCGACGCGCGGAGGCCTCGGGAGCGCGGTGCTGGAGCTGTACGCGGCGCAGGGACGCTTGGTCCGGGTGCAGCTCCTGGGGATGCCGGACACGTTCGTTCCCCACGGGGATGCGCGGGTGCAGCGGGCGGAGCTGGGCCTGGATGCCGAGGGCCTGCGGCGGGCGGGAAAGCGGCTGCTGGGAGAGGGCCGGTGAAGTCGCGCAAGGAGCGCATCGACGTGCTGGTGGTGGAGCGGGGGCTGGCCGAGTCCCGCGCGAAGGCCCAGGCGCTCATCCTCGCCGGGCAGGTGGTGGTGGACGACCAGCGGGTGGACAAGCCCGGAGCGCAGGTGTCCGTGGACGCGGAGCTGCGCCTCAAGGGCGAGGTGTTGCCCTATGTCTCCCGTGGGGGGCTCAAGCTCAAGGCGGCCATGGATCGCTTCGGCCTGGACGTGAGCGGCAAGGTGGGCGCGGACATCGGCGCCAGCACGGGCGGCTTCACCGACTGCCTGTTGCAGCAGGGGGCCACCCGGGTGCACGCGATCGACGTGGGCTACGGCCAGCTCCACGAGAAGCTGCGCCAGGATCCCCGGGTGCGCTCGCGTGAGCGCGTCAACGCGCGCTACCTCACCCAGGAGGACCTGCCCGAGAAGGTGGGCGTCATGGTCATCGACGTGAGCTTCATCTCGCTCACCCAGGTGCTGCCCGCCGCGCTGCCGTTCCTGGAGCCCGGGGGGCTGCTTGTCGCCCTGGTGAAGCCCCAGTTCGAGGTGGGGCGGGAGCGCATCGGCAAGGGCGGCGTGGTGAAGGATGCCGCCGCTCGCCAGGAGGCCATCGACGCCGTCACGGCCTTCGTCCGCGAGCAGGGGCTCACCGTGCGCGGGGTGATGGACTCGCCCGTGCCGGGGCCCGCCGGCAACATCGAAGCGCTCCTGGTCGCTGACCGGCCTTAGCGGCCGCCCACCCGGTAGTACCCTGGCCTGAAGGGTAGGCGACAGGGCTGGCGCCCTCGCTTGAGGCCCCAAAAGCGGCCTAAGGGCCACTAATCCAAAACAGAAGCTTCCGCT
>DASVVJ010000498.1:0-4262 GCA_036389955.1 Myxococcaceae bacterium | reverse complement strand
GAACGGTTGGAATCGGACACGTGGGGAGGACTTCCCTCCTCACGCGTGGGTACCTAGCTTCCGTGCCACTTCGGAAGGGGATGGGGAGAGGAACATGGGCGTGGACGCGATGACGTTGTACCGGGCTGCTCGCAAGCTGCATCTGCGCGGGGTGCCCCTGCTGCCGAACCTGCTGCGCAAGGCCATCTACTACCTGCACAGCTCCTACATCCCGTTCGAGGCGGAGATCGGTGAGGGCACGCAGGTGGGCTACGGCGGCATCGGGGTCGTCATCCACAAGGCGGCGAAGCTGGGCCGCCACTGCCTCATCTCTCAGCAGGTGACGATCGGTGGGCGCTCGGGTCTCGAGGGTGCTCCGGTGATCGGGGATTACGTGCGCATCGGCGCGGGGGCGAAGATCCTCGGCAACATCCGCATCGGCGACTTCGCGGTGATCGGCGCCAACGCGGTGGTGCTCAAGGACGTGCCGCCGGCCACGGTGGTTGCCGGAGTGCCGGCCCGCGAGCTGCGCCGGGATCCGGATCCGCTCACCACGTATCAGCGCGAGATGGGGCTGCTGCCCCGCACGGAGGCTGTGGTGCGGCCTCCGGATGTCACGCTTCAGTAGGGGAGGGGACCTGGCGTCATGCGCGTGCTCCTCGTCGGTGACTATCCGCCGCCCCATGGCGGCGTTTCGATTCACGTACAACAACTTCATCGCTTTCTTCGCGGGCGCGGCGTCGAGGCGAAGGTGCTGGACATCGGAAAAGGCGGCCGGCCGGATCCGGACGTACTCCCTGTCCGCTCCTTCGCGCGTTTCGGGCTGAAGCTCGCGGGATTCTTGAGCACTGGGTGGACGGTGCACGTCCACACCAGTGGCAACAACCCGAAGTCCTGGATGCTGGCCGCCACGGCGGGTGTGCCGGCGCCCAGGGCACCTCGGATCATTACCCTGCACTCGGGGCTGCTGCCGGGCTTCCTGGCAGCCAGTGCCGCGCGGCGCACCTTCGCTCGCGTGGCGCTGGCGGGCTACTCGCGCGTGGTGGCGGTGTCCGAGGCGGTGAAAGAGGCGCTCGTGGGCTGCGGGGTACCGGAGGAGAAGATCCTCGTGCACCCGGCCTTCTGCGCCTCTCAGGTGCAGCCTGGGCCGGTGACGCCCGCGGTCGCGCAGGCCCGGATGCGGCGCAAGCCGCTGCTCGCGATGGCGCATCACCCGTCGCCCGTTTATGGGCGGATGATGATGTTCCGCGCGCTGCGGCTGCTCGCGGACGAGCTGCCGGATGTGGGGCTGGCGGTCTTCGGACCGGGCACCCGCGCTCCCGAGTTCGCTCGCGATGCGCGGGAGGCCCGCGTGGCGGCGCACCTGGAGGATCTGGGCGAGCTGGATCATGACGAGGCGCTCGGGCTGCTGTCGCGGTGCGATGCCTTCGTCCGTCCCACGACGCATGACGGGGACTCCATCTCCGTTCGCGAGGCGCTGACCCTGGGCATTCCGTGCGTGGCCAGCGATGTGTGCACGCGGCCCGAGGGCACCTACCTGTTCCGGGCGGGCCACGCGGGGGATCTGGCCCAGCGCGTGCGCCAGGCGCTCGCCGAGGGGCCGGCGCAGGTGAGTTCACCGGACGCGGGCCCGTTGCTGCTGGGGCTGTACGCGGAGCTGGCGCCATCGAGGCTCGGTAGCACGTGGACTTCCACACAGGAGATGAGACATGCGGCGCAGTGAAGACATGGACTTGGCTCGCCGGGCCCTCCGGGGGAGGGACCTGGTGGTCTTCTCCAACGACTGGGACGGAGATCCGCTGTCGAAGGTCCACATCATGCGGATCCTGTCGAAGGACAACCGCGTGCTGTGGGTCAACAGCATCGGCAACCGGGCGCCCAAGGCCAACGCGCACGATCTGCAGCGCATCTGGCGCAAGCTGTCCTCGTTCACCGAGGGCATCCGCGAGGTGGAGCCCAACCTCTTCGTGCTGGCGCCGCTGGCCATCCCGTTCTACGGCTCGGAGGCGGTGCGCACGGCGAACCGCGAGCTGCTTCGGGTGCAGGTCAAGCGCGCGATGAAGCAGCTGCGCTTCCAGCGGCCCATCTCGTGGTCCTTCCTGCCGGCCTCGGCGCCGGTGTCGGGCACGCTGGGCGAGGAGTTCATCGTCTACCACTGCGTGGACGAGTTCTCCGCGTTCAGCGACACCAACGGGCGCCACATCGCGGAGCTGGAGGAGCGGCTGCTGAACAAGGCGGACCTGGTCATCACCTCGGCGGAGCGGCTGCGCGAGAACAAGGCCAAGGTGAACCCGAACACGGTGCTGGTGCGCCACGGCACGGACTTCCAGCACTTCGTGAAGGCGTGTGACGCGTCCACGGAGATTCCCGAGGACATTGCCAACCTGCCCAAGCCGATCATCGGCTTCTTCGGGCTGGTGGCGGACTGGGTGGACCAGGAGGCGATCATCGCCACGGCGAAGGCGCACCCGGAGGGCTCGGTCGTCATCATCGGCAAGGTGGCGCCGGACTGCGACGCGTCCGCGCTGAAGGCGGTGCCCAACATTCACATGCTGGGGCGCAAGAGCTACGCGAGCCTGCCGGGCTACTGCAAGGCGTTCGACGTGGCGCTGATGCCCTTCACGGTGAACGAGCTGACGCTCAACGCCAACCCGCTGAAGGTGCGCGAGTACCTGGCCGCGGGCCTGCCGGTGGTGTCCACGGACATCCCCGAGGTGCGCAAGGTGGGGCTGTGCAAGATGGCCACGTCCACCGAGGACTTCGTGCGCAAGGTGGATGAGTGCCTCGCCGAGGGCCCCGGCCCGAACCGCGAGCGCGCCGAGCGCATCTTCCACGAGAGCTGGGACGCCCGCGTCGAGGAGATCCGCGGCCACGTGGGCGAGGCCATGCTCAAGGCGGGCCGGGGGCTGTAGCGCGGCCCCGGCAGTACGGACTCAGGCGGCTTCGAGGGACGCGCGGCCGGTGATGACGGCCTCCAGCCGCGCGTACCGGGTCGCCACCCGCGCGTAGTCCTTGGGAGTGAGCGTGCGCTGATCGAGCACCCGTGCCAGATCGGCGCGCGCCTCCAGGTAATGGCGCGAGGGAATGGCGCAGCGCTGCTCCAGCATCCGTGCAGCCTCTTCCTCGGAGAGCGCCAGCGGGATGCCCAGCCGCTCTTGCATGAGCTGACGCAGGTGCCGGGCCAGCTCGGGCAGCAGCTCGCGCTCCACCTTGGCCCGGCGCGCAAGCCAGCCCAGCGACTGCACGTACTCGAGCGCCGAGCGGTGCCGCTCCGGAAGCTGCGGCCTGGGGGCTCCGAAGCGTGTGCCCCGGGCCACCACGTACAGCAGGCCCACGGCCAGGCACTGCAGCGCGAACACCCAGATGCCACGGGACAGGGGCGGGGGAGGCTCCGCCACGTGGTGGAACTCATCGAAGAGCATGGGGCCCCGGGCGGCGAGCGCATCCCAGAAGCGCAGGGCGTCCAGCAGCTCCAGCCGGCGGTTCTCGGCGAGATCCGGGCCCGCGGCCACGTAGACCTCCCCCTTGCCCAGGCCGAGCCACCAGAGCATCGCGGTGCCCTCCAGGCCCGCGAGGGGGACTGCCTCCGCCATTCCAACGTGGATGCCCCGATCGCGCGAGACGCGGAAGCCGCTCAGACCACGCGCGGCGCCTCCGGGCAGCCAGACCTCCACGGAGGTTCCGCCCAGGTCCTGCTCACCCGGGGGCAGGCCCTGGGCGCTCGCGGCCAGCATGGAGGCGGGCTTGAGTTCCAGCCACTGTTCCAGGGCAGGTTGGCCCTTGTCCTTCTCCCGCGAGGTAAGGAAGACGAGCGTTCCGCCCGCCTGGATGAAGCGCTCCAGGGCCTGCACCTCCGCGGAGGAGACGGGCCGGGCGTGAGGCGCGGCGATGACGACGGTGCGGACGTCGGGGGGCAAGGTCTCCAGAGAGGCCTGGTGGGCCTCCACCCGGGCGCCCCCTTCGCGCAAGTAGAGATAGAGCGCACGCAGCCCCAGGGCTCCGGGGTTCTCCACCGAGGGGACGGTGGACTCGGGAGGAGCCTGCCGGGTCGCCAGCCCCAGGGCCGCCGCCACGGTGATGAGCACCCCGAAGATGAGAAAGGTGCGCAGGTTCTTCATGCCGCCACCGTGGGCCCGGAGGCATGGAGCCGCTCCACGTCATCCACGAAGCGCGAGGCCTCTTCCGTGGGCACCGGGGACAACGAATAGAAGGTGCGGTCGTACCACCGCACCAGCCGCTCGACTTCCTGAACGAGCGGGGCGGGGGCGCCGCGGCCTGGCAGC
>DASVVJ010000497.1:0-8702 GCA_036389955.1 Myxococcaceae bacterium | reverse complement strand
CAGGGCACGGACGACGACTACGTCGTACCGGTCTTGCCCTCCTTACGGCGAACCTTCTCCTCGGCGTACTTGATGCCCTTGCCCTTGTACGGCTCGGGCGGGCGCAGCGCGCGGATCTTCACCGCGGCGGCCCCGAGGGCCTCCTTGTCCGCGGAGCGCAGGGTGAGCCCCACCGTGGGCAGGCTCTCCTCGGTGCGCGCGGCCTTGTCCACCTCGGCCGTCACACCCTCGGGCAGGTTGAACACCACCGGGTGCGAGTAACCGAGCGCGAACTGGATGGACTTGCCCTTCACCTCGGCGCGGAAACCGACGCCGCGGATGTCCAGGCGGCGCTCGAAGCCCGTGCTCACGCCCTTGGCGGCGTTGGCCAGGATGGTGCGCGCCAGGCCGTGCAGGCTGCGAGCCTCGCGCGAGTCATCCAGGCGAGACACGATGACGTTGCCGTCCTTCACTTCCACCTTCACCTTGGCGGGGAGGTTGACGGACAGCTTGCCCTTGGGGCCCTCGAAATTCACCTTGCCGGCGGCGACAGTCGCCTTCGACTTGTCGCCCAGCTTGATCGGCAGCTTTCCAATGCGACTCATGATGGCCTCGTAACTAGTAGACGGTGCAGAGCAGCTCGCCGCCGATGTTCTGCTTGCGCGCCTCGGTGTCCGACATGATGCCCTTGGACGTAGAGAGCACAGCGATACCCAGGCCGCCCAGCACGCGGGGAATGTCGCGCATCGGCACGTAGCGGCGCAGGCCCGGCTTGGACACGCGCTTGATGCCCGTGATGGCCGAGGCCCGGTCCGGCCCGTACTTCAGCTGAACGGAGATCTCGCTCTGCGGCTGGCGCTCGTGGACGGTGTAGTCACCGATGTAACCCTCGTCCTTCAGGACGCGGATGACCTCGACCTTGAGCTTCGAATGGGGAATGACGACCTTGTCATGCCGCGCACGCGAGGCGTTGCGCAGGCGGGTGAGCATGTCGCCGACAGGATCATTGACCGGCATGGGTGACAACCTTCCGAGCGGAGGCCGCTTCAGGCACTCCGCGACTTCGACCGCCGCGCCTGCCGGGCCCATCCCGGGGGTTCGCCGCGTTCGCACTACGGTGCTGCTTTGAGCGCCCTTCAGGCGCCAGGAAGCCCCGGGCCAACACAGGCCCAGGGCACCCTCTTCCGGCTTACCAGGACGACTTGGTGACGCCGGTGATCTCGCCGCGCAGCGCGCGCAGGCGCAGGCAGATGCGGCACATCTGGAACTTGCGCAGGAAGGCGCGCGGACGGCCGCACAGCGGGCAGCGGTTGTACTTGCGCACGGAGAACTTCGGCTTGCGCTTCGCCTGGGCGATCTTTGAGAGCTTGGCCATGGAGCTGGTGTTCCTTGAAGGTTACGTGCGGAACGGCATGCCGAAGTGACGCATCAGCGCCAGCCCCTGCTCGTCGTTCCGGGCGGTGGTGACGAAGCTGACGTTGAGCCCCTTCACCTTCTCGATCTGGTCGTAGTTGATTTCCGGGAAGATGATCTGCTCGCGCACGCCAAGCGTGTAGTTGCCCTTCCCGTCGAAAGCCTTGGGGGACACGCCCTTGAAGTCACGCACGCGCGGCAGCGCCACCGTGATGAGGCGGTCCAGGAACTCGTACATGCGGTCGCCGCGCAGCGTGACGGCGCAGCCGATGGCCTGGCCCTGGCGCAGCTTGAAGTTCGCGATCGACTTGCGGGCGCGGGTAATCACGGGCTTCTGGCCGGTGATGGCACCCAGCTGATCCACCGCCGACTCCAGGATCTTGTTGTTGGCGAGCGCCTCGCCCAGACCCATATTGACGACGATCTTCTCCAGGCGGGGAACCTCGAAG
The DNA here is from genome assembly GCA_036389955.1 of Myxococcaceae bacterium. Lineage (GTDB taxonomy): Bacteria > Myxococcota > Myxococcia > Myxococcales > Myxococcaceae > DATHBR01. The sequence goes on along the minus strand of DASVVJ010000497.1, from coordinate 6,861 downwards.
GGGTTCTTCAGGCCCAGCTCCTTCATCAGAGCGGGCACACCCTCCTTGCGGAAGCGCAGCTTCAGCCGCGCCGGCTTCGCCTCGAGGCCCTCTTCGATGTTGGCCGCAAAGCCCGCCTTCTTGACGTCTTCCTTCTTGCGGCCCTTCTTTTCCTTCTTTTCCTTCGGCTCTGCCTTCTTCTCGTCAGCCATTGTTCGTTCCTCTGCTTCGGGGCGCCGTCGTGGACCCAGCGGCCCGATCAGTCAATCTGGAAACTCAAAAACACCGAGAGGGCCCCATTACTTCGGGCCCTCATGTACGCATGCCTGCTCGCCCATGGGCCCAGGGGGTCCAAAGGGCGCGCATACATGCCCTAACGCGACAGGCTAGTCAATCAGGGCGTCGCAGTTCTTGCAGAACCGCTTCTTGCTGTCGCCCTCGGGCCGGATGCCCACCCGGGTCGGCTTGTCGCACTTGGCGCAGACGACCTGGACGTCCGAGAGGTTGATGGTGCCGGCCTTCTCGACGATGCCGCCCTCGGGGTTCTGAGCGGTCTTGCGCATGTGGCGCTTGACCATCCGCAGCCCCTCGACGGTGACGCGGCCCGCGTCATGGTCGATGCGCAGCACCTTGCCGCGCTTGCTCGCCGGGGTCTTCTCGGAGCGCTCGGCACCGGAGATGACCTGCACCGTGTCTCCCACCTTCAGCTTCTGCATGGCTTCTTCTCCTGGCTGCTCGCCTGCTGGCCTAGAGGACTTCCGGCGCGAGCGAGATGATCTTCATGAACTTGCGGGCGCGGAGCTCGCGGGCCACCGGCCCGAAGATGCGCGTGCCAATGGGCTCCATGTCCTTGTTGATGAGGACGGCGGAGTTGCCATCGAACTTGATGTAGCTACCGTCCGGGCGGCCCACCTCGGTCTTGGTGCGGACGATCACGGCCTTGGCCACGTCACCCTTCTTCACCTTCGAGTTGGGCAGCGCCTCGCGGATCGACACGACGATCACGTCGCCGATCGACGCGTACTTGCGCTTCGAGCCGCCAAGCACCTTGATGCAGAACACCTTCTTGGCGCCCGAGTTATCAGCCACGTCGAGCACGCTCGTCATCTGAATCATCTGGAAGTCTCCTCTGGGGTCCTACGGGCAGCCCCCACCCGATGAAGGCAGGGCCGCGCGGCTCGAGCCGCCCGCGCTGTCCGCGGGCCACGTGGCTCAGACGTTCTTGCTCTTCTCGATCACCTCGACCACCCGCCACCGCTTGTCCTTCGAGGCCGGGCGCGTCTCGGCGATGCGCACGCGGTCACCCTCGTTGATGGTGATCTTCTTCGGGTAGTCGTGGTCCTCGACGTGCGCCTTGTACTTCTCGCGCATGCTCAGGATCTTGCCGTACTTGCGGTGAGCAGCGCGGCGCTGGACGGTGACGATGACCGTCTTCTGCATCTTGTTCGAGGTGACGATGCCCACGCGCGTCTTGGGACGGCCGCGGGTGGAAGTCGTCGGGGCTGCGGAGGTGGTCTCGGTCGGTTCAGCCATCGTGAATCTCGCCTGTCAGTCAGTGTCTCCGGGTCACCCCGGTGACGGCCAGGTCCCCCTCAGGGGACCGCCATCTAAGCCTTCTTGGCCTGCTTCTCCGCCTTGGTCTTCTCGGACAGGACGGTGAGGATGCGGGCCAGATCACGGCGGTGCTGGCCGCGCTCAGCCGGGCTCTTCAGATTGCCGGTGCGCAGGTTCAGCTGATCCTGGAACAGAGTGCCGCGCAGTTCATCCGCGCGACGCTTCAGGTCCTCCGCCGACAACTCCTTCAACTCTTTTGCGGTCGCCATCTTCAGTCTCCTCGCACGGCAGCTACAGCGACAGCTCGCCGCGGGTAACGATCTTGGTGAGCACGGGCAGCTTGGCCTGCGCCAGCTTCAGCGCGGCAGTGGCCACATCGGCCGTCATGCCCTCCATCTCGTAGAGGATGCGGCCCGGCTTCACCACGGCCACGTAGTACTCCACGCCACCCTTACCGGTACCCATACGGGTCTCGGCGGGCTTCTTCGTGATGGGCTTGTCCGGGAAGATCCGGATCCAGATCTTGCCGCCGCGCTTGACGTGACGGGTCATCGCGATACGGGCCGCCTCGATCTGGCGCGAGGTAATCCACCCCGGCTGGAGCGACATCAGACCGAACTCACCCAGGGTGAGGTCGCTGCCACGGTGAGCGGCGCCGTGCATACGGCCCTTATGCATCTTGCGGTACTTGGTACGAGCAGGCTGAAGCATCGTCGGTGTCCTTCATCCCCTACTGGGGCGCCCTTGGGCACCCCGGGGAGCTCAAAAAGCTAGCGGTTGGAGGGCATCGGGGCCTGGCCGCCCTTGCCCGGGAGGACCTCGCCACGGCAGATCCACACCTTGCAGCCGATCTTGCCGTAGGTCGTCTTGGCCTCGGCGAAGCCGTAGTCGATGTCGGCGCGCAGGGTGTGCAGGGGCACGCGGCCCTCGCGGTACCACTCGTAGCGCGCCATTTCGGCGCCGCCCAGGCGGCCGGAGCAGGCCACGCGAATGCCCTTGGCGCCGAACTTCATCGCCGTCTGCAGGGCCTTCTTCATGGCGCGGCGGAAGGCGATGCGGCGCTCGAGCTGGGTGGCGATGTTCTCGGCCACCAGCTGCGCGTCGGTCTCGGCCTTGCGGACCTCGACGATGTTGAGGAAGACCTCGTTCTTGGTGAACTGCTGCAGGTCCTTCTTCACCGTCTCGATGCCCGCGCCACGCTTGCCGATGACAATGCCCGGCCGCGCGGTGTGCACGTTGACCTTCACCTTGTTGGCCGCGCGCTCGATCTCCACCTTGGAGACGCCCGCGTGGTTGAGCGACTTCTTCACGAACTCGCGGATGCGGATGTCCTCATGCAGCCACTGAGCGTAGTTCTTGTGCTCGAACCACTTGGAATCCCAGGTCTTGATGACCCCGAGGCGGAACCCAATCGGATGAACTTTCTGTCCCAACGTGCTTCTCCTTGAATCGAGTGTGAGCCTGGCGGGCTTACTTCTTGCCTTCGGCCAGCACCACGTGAACGTGGCTGCTCTTCTTGTTGATCCGGGTGGCGCGGCCCATGGCGCGCGGCATGTAGCGGCGCTGAGTGGCCGCCTGGTCCACGGAAATGGTCTTCACGTAGAGCGTGTCCACGTCGACCTGGCCCTTGGACTTGTCCGTCGCGTTGGCCACGGCGCTCTTGATGAGCTTGGCCACCGGAGCGGACGCGGCGCGCGGGGTGAACTTGAGGATGTTCAGAGCGGCCTCGACCGGCTTGCCCCGAACCAGCGCAGCCACCAGCGAGAGCTTCCGGGGCGACATGCGGATGTTGCGCAGATGTGCAGTGGACTCCATCGTCATCTCTCCTAAAGGGCCGGCTTACTTACCGGGGGCCTTGGCGACCTTCTTCTCCGCCGAGTGGCCACCGAAGGTCCGCGTCGGCGCGAACTCGCCGAGCTTGTGACCCACCATGTTCTCCGTCACGAAGACCGGAACGAACTTCTTGCCGTTGTGCACCGCGAAGGTGTGCCCAACGAACTCAGGCAGGATGGTGGAGCGACGCGACCAGGTCTTCACGACCTTCTTCTGGTTCGTCTTGATCATGTCCTCGACCTTCTTGAGGAGGTGATCGTCGACGAACGGTCCCTTCTTGATTGAACGAGCCATTTCAGAATCCTCGAGCTACAGCCTACTGGCTGCGCGGGCCCTGCCGGCGCCCGCTAACGATGAACTTGTCAGTCCGCTTGTTGGTGCGCGTGGTCAGACCCTTGGTCTTCTTGCCCCACGGCGACACCGGGTGCGGGTTACCCTGACCGGACTTACCCTCACCACCACCGTGCGGGTGATCGACCGGGTTCATGGCCAGACCGCGGACGGTGGGCCGGATGCCCAGCCAGCGGCTCTTACCCGCCTTACCGATGCGGATGATCTCATGCTCGATGTTGCCGATCTGTCCCACGGTGGCGCGGCACTCGATGAGCACCTTGCGCACGGCGCCAGAAGGCAGACGAACCTGAGCGTAGCGGTCCTCCTTGGCCATCAGCTGGCCGGAGGTGCCGGCCGAGCGGATGATCTGCGCGCCGCGGCCCGGCTTCAGCTCCACGTTGTGGATGATGGTACCCACCGGGATGTTCTGCAGCGGCAGGCTGTTGCCCGGCCGGATGTCCGCGTTGGGACCGGCGAACAGGGTGTCACCCACCGTCAGGCCCACGGGCGCCAGGATGTAGCGCTTCTCGCCGTCCGCGTAGTGCAGCAGGGCGATGTTGGCGGTGCGGTTCGGGTCGTACTCCACGGAAGCGACCTTGGCCGGCACGCCGTCCTTGTCACGGCGCTTGAAGTCGATGACGCGGTAGCGACGCTTGTGGCCACCGCCCTGGTGGCGCCGGGTGATGTGGCCGTGAACGTTGCGGCCACCCGAGCGCTTCATCGACTCGGTGAGGCTCTTCTCCGGCGTGTCCTTGGTGATGTCCGCGAAGTCGGACACCGTCATCAGGCGGCGGGCGGCGGATGTCGGCTTGTACTTCTTGATGCCCATGGTGGTTTCCTCAGTCGACAGTCAGCGCGGTGCGCCTAGACCGTCTCTCCCTCGAAGAGCTCGATCTTGTCGCCCTCCTTGAGGGTGACGATGGCCTTCTTGTAGTTGGGGCGCTTGCCGATGTTGCGGCCCACGCGCTTGATCTTGCCGCGGACGATGTTGGTGCGAACGCCCTCGACGGTGACCTTGAAGAGCTTCTCCACCGCTTGCGCCACATCGTACTTCGTCGCCTTCTTGTCGACGATGAACGAGTACTGACGCAGGCGCTCACGGGCCAGGTCCAACTTCTCGGTGATGATCGGACCCTTGATGACGTCGTGTGTGTTCATGACAGGGCCTCCTGGATGGCCTTCGCGGCCGCGGAGGTAAGGACCAGCTGCTTGTGACGCAGCACGGACTCGAGGTTGAGGCCCTCGGGCGGCAGCACGTCGAACTTCGCCAGGTTGCGCACGCTGCGGTGCAGGTTGGCGTTGTCCTTGCCGTCGATGACCAGGGCGTTCTCCAGCTTCAGGCGCTTGGTGAGCACCTCGAAGACCTGCTTGGTCTTCGCGGCGTCCAGCTTGAAGCCGTCCAGGATGAACAGGGAGTTCTCCCGGGCCCGGAGCGACAGGACCGCGCGGAGCGCGCCGCGGCGAACCTGGCGCGGAGGCCGGTAGAAGTAGTCCCGGGACTTGGGGGCCATGGCCTTACCACCGCCCACCCAGTGAGAGGCGCGGATGGAGCCCTGACGGGCGCGGCCGGTTCCCTTCTGCTTCCAGGGCTTCTTGCCGCCGCCGCTGACGAGCGAGGTGTTCTTCACCCCGACCGTGCCGCGGCGCCGGTTGATCTGCTGCATCTTCGCCACCTCGTACATGAGGTGGGGGTTCGGCTCGGCGCCGAACACCTCGTCGGAGAGCTCGATCTCCGACACCTGCTTGCCATCCAGGTCGATTACCTTGAACTTCGCCATGACAGTTTCCTCGGGGGGTCGGATTGAAACCGCGCCGACCCGTCCCCGCTTCCTAGGACTTGATCTCGACATCAACGCCGGCGGACAGATCCAGCTTCATCAGCGCATCCAGCGTCTGCTGAGTCGGCTCGAGAATGTCGAGCAGGCGCTTGTGCGTGCGGATCTCGAACTGCTCGCGGCTCTTCTTGTCCACGTGCGGAGAACGCAGAACCGTGAACTTGTTGATGCGCGTGGGCAGGGGGATCGGACCGGCCACCTTGGCGCCCGTGCGCTTGGCCGTCTCGACAATCTCCCCAGCACTCTGGTCCAGGAGCTTCGAGTCGTACGCCTTCAGCCGGATGCGAATCTTCGTTGTCGCCATTTCGAAAAAACCTCTTTGACGGCCCCATGCACGAGGGCGGTTACGACTGTCGTTCCCTGGATGTCACAGAGCCGTGCTTCAGACGAGGGGCGCGGCAAATACCACCCCACCCCTCTGGTTGCAACCCTTTTTCAACAGTTCCCGGCGAACCGTATTTCGGTCACCGGGAACCAAGCGGGTAACTAAGCGATCACTTCCGCAACCACGCCCGCGCCCACCGTGCGACCACCCTCACGGACAGCGAAGCGCAGCTCCTTCTCCATGGCCACCGGGGTGATGAGCTCCACCTCGATAGCGATGTTGTCGCCCGGCATCACCATTTCCACGTTGTCCGGCAGCTTCACCGTGCCCGTCACGTCCGTGGTGCGGAAGTAGAACTGCGGCCGGTAGCCCTTGAAGAACGGCGTGTGACGACCGCCCTCTTCCTTGCTCAGCACGTAGATCTGCGCCTTGAACTTGGTGTGCGGCGTAATGCTGCCCGGCTTGGCCAGCACCTGCCCACGCTCCAGGTCCTCACGCTTCAGACCACGCAGCAGCGCGCCGATGTTGTCTCCCGCCATGCCCTCGTCCAGCAGCTTGCGGAACATTTCCACGCCCGTAATCACCGTCTTCTGGGTGGGGCGCAGACCCACGATCTCCACTTCCTCGCCGACCTTGATCTTGCCGCGCTCCACGCGGCCGGTGGCCACCGTACCGCGGCCGGCGATGGAGAACACGTCTTCCACCGGCATCAGGAACGGCTTGTCCGTGGCGCGCTGCGGGGTGGGGATGTAGCTGTCCACCGCCTCCATCAGCTTCAGGATGGCACCCTCGCCGATGTCGCTGGTGTCACCCTCCAGCGCCTTGAGCGCCGAACCGGGGACGATGGGGATCTGGTCGCCGGGGAACTCGTACTTCTTGAGCAGGTCGCGAACCTCCATCTCCACCAGCTCGCGCAGCTCCGGGTCGTCCAGCATGTCCACCTTGTTCAGGAAGACGACGATGTAGGGCACGCCCACCTGCCGCGCCAGCAGGATGTGCTCG
>DASVVJ010000496.1:0-11542 GCA_036389955.1 Myxococcaceae bacterium | reverse complement strand
CGCCGATGCCGTCGCCGTTGGAGTCGGCGAAGCTGCGGACGAAGACTTCGTAGAAGACGGCGCCGCGCGCCCACTCGAGCTGCCAGCCCGGAGGCGCCCCCGCCGCGGGACGCGCGGGCGGAGCAGCCTGAGCGGTGAGCGAGCCGCACAGCAAAGCCAGAACCCAGAGACAGGAGGAACGGGTCATGGCCGCGCACCATACCCTCCAGCCGAAGGAAAAACTTCGGGTTAGCAGAACCCACCGGGTTCCCTGCACAATGCCGCTCAGAGGGACTCGAGCCATGGCAGAGCCACGCCCGCCATCCACGCCCGCCGCATCGCGCTGGAGCCTGCTCCTGGGAGCGGCCTTCCTCATGGCCACCTCGGCGATCGGGCCGGGGTTTCTCACCCAGACGACCGTCTTCACCCAGCAGCTCGCGGCCAGCTTCGGCTTCGCGATCCTCGCGTCGATCGTTCTCGACATCGGCGCGCAGCTCAACATCTGGCGGATCATCGTCGTGGCCGAGAAGCGGGGCCAGGAGATCGCCAACCTCGTGGTTCCCGGGCTCGGCTATCTCATCGCGGGGCTCATCGTCTTTGGCGGGCTGGCGTTCAACATCGGCAACGTCGCCGGCGCCGGACTTGGCCTCAACGCCCTCGCGGGCCTCTCGGCGGAGACCGGCGCAGTGCTCAGCGCCCTCATCGCGATCGGGCTCTTCCTGGTGCGCGAGGCGGGAAAGGCGATGGATCGCTTCTCCCTGATCATGGGCGTGCTGATGATGGGCCTGACGCTCTATGTCGTCCTCACCTCCTCTCCTCCCGTGGGCGAGGCGCTCATCCGGAGCATCGCCCCCGAGCGCGTGGACATGCTGGTCATCGTGACGCTGGTGGGAGGCACCGTCGGCGGCTACATCACCTTCGCCGGGGGCCACCGGCTGCTGGATGCCGGGCTACGCGGAAGCAGCTCGCTGCCCGAGGCGACGCGCAGTGCCGTCTCGGGCATCACGCTTGCGTCCATCATGCGCGTGCTCCTCTTCCTGGCGGCGCTGGGCGTCGTGAGCCAGGGGCTGGCGCTCGACGCGGCCAATCCTCCCGCGTCCGTCTTCAAGCTGGCAGCGGGCGAGCTGGGCTACCGGATGTTCGGCGTCGTCATGTGGTCGGCGGCCATCACCTCGGTGATTGGCTCGGCCTATACCTCCGTCTCCTTCATCCGCACGTTCAGCCCGGGCCTCGAGCGCAACCACCGCTGGCTCATCATCGCGTTCATCCTCGTCTCGACCCTGGTCTTCATCGCCATTGGCCGCCCGGTAAAGGTGCTGATCCTGGCCGGAGCGCTCAACGGGCTCATCCTTCCCATGGCGCTCGGGACCATGCTGGTGGCCGCCTACCGCAAGAAGATCGTCGGCGGCTACCAGCACCCTGTGTGGATGACGATCTACGGCGCCCTCGTCGTGCTGGTGATGACCTACATGGGAGGCCACACCCTGGCCGCCGAGCTGCCCAAGCTCTTCAAGTGACAAGCCCGGGCAGCAGCACCGCCAGGCTCAGTTCAGCGTGTTCTTCCGGCGCTGCGCCTGAAGCCGCCTGCGTACCAGCGCCTCGTCCGTCTGGCGAGGGATGGCCTTCAGCCGGGCGTGGTGCAGCTCGATGCTCAGCGCCAGCAGTCCTCGGTCCTGATCAGGCAACCGCTCGCCATGCTTGGTGAGCATCGCGCTGGCCAGGGAGATGAAGTCCTCGGAGACCTGGCGCAGGTAGCCGTAGTAGCCGTGGATCTCCTCCTCGGAGGCCTCGCCCTTCTGAATCTTGTTGAAGACTTCGCTCCAATGCCGCACTTCTTCGGCACGCCGCTCGAGCACCTGGGGATCGTCTGGAGGAGCGCCCATCATTCGCCGCCCCCAGCGTAATCGGAAATTCAGATAAAAAAAGACAAACTCGCAATCACGGCCCCGTAGCGGAAGGCGGCAGTGGGATGCAGAAGGAGAAGGTGCTCCCCTCTCCCAGCACACTGCGCGCCCAGAGCCGGCCGCCATGCGCCTCGACGATGCCCTTGGCGATGGCGAGCCCCAGCCCGGCGCCGCGCCGGTCGGTGGAGCGCGCCTGCCAGAAGCGATCGAACAGGTGCGGCAGGTGCTCCTCGGGAATGCCGGGCCCTGAGTCCTCCACCCAGAAGACGACCTGCTCCGGCTCGAGCCAGGCGCCCACCGTCACCTCGCCGCCCCGGGGCGTGAACTTGATGGCGTTGCCCATCAGGTTCGAGAAGACCTGGAGGATGCGGTCCGGATCCACCATCAGCTCGGGCAGCCCCTCGGGAAGCTGCTGTCTCAGCTCGATGCCCGCCTCGGCGCACAGGCCCTGGTGGGACGTGCTGGCATCGCGCACCAGTTGGGCTCCGGGCCACCGCGAGCGCTGAATGGACAGCCGCCCCGCCTCCATGCGCACCACGTCCAGCAGATCCTCGATGAGGCGGTTCATCCGCTTGGCGGACTGGATGACGGACTCGACGCTCTGGAGCTGCTCCGGCTCGGCGCCCTGCTTCCTCAGCTTGCGGAGCACGCCGCTGGCCGCCAGCGTCATCGCGTTCACCGGGCTGCGCAGGTCGTGCGCCACGATGCCCAGCATCTCGTCACGGGAGCGGGTAGCGCGCTGCTGCTCGGCGTACAGGCGCGCGTTGTCGATGGCGAGCGCGGCCCGGCGAGCCAGCTCCTCGGCCAACGGCAGGTCCCCGGCGCCCAGGCTCCGCCCGGAGGGCCCCATGCTCATCGAGATGGCCCCGATGCAGGTGCCCCGCACGCGCAAGGGCACGCACAGCTGAGCCAGGGGCTCCTGCGCCTGCACCTGGGCCTCGCCGGTGCGGACCGTGTGCGCGATGGCATGCTCGGAGTGGAGCGCTATGGGGGTGCGCTGCAGGGACTCGCGCAGCACCCGGGCCGCCGCGGCGTCCACGTGCGCCACGGCCGCGACCGCGAGCGAGTCCTTCTCGAGCAGGTGAATGGCACAGCAGTCGGCCCACTCGGAGACGACCAGCCGCGCGAACCGGTCGAGCGTCACCTGGGCGTCCAGCGACTCCGCCAGCGCCGCGGAGGCGGCGGCCAGAAACCGCTGCTCGCGCTCGGCCCGCCTGCGCTCCGAAATGTCCCGGAGCACGACGGTCATCACCGGCTTGCCGCCCACCTCGAGCTTCGAGATGGCGGCCTCGGCGGGGAACTCCTCGCCGCTCTTCCGCCTCCCGAGAACCTCTTTGCGCTCGCCCATGTGGCGGGCGGTGGTGGGGCCCGCGGCGAAGCCCTGGACGTGGCGGACGTGCGCCTCGTGGAAGCGCTCGGGCAACAGCCGCTCCAGGGGCTGCCCGAGCACCTCGCCGGCCAGGAAGCCGAACATGGCCTCGGCGCCCTTGTTGAAAATGACGATGTGCCGTTGTTCGTCGACCGAGATGATGGCGTCCGCGGCGATGGAGACGATGCCGGAGAACTTCGCTTCCGAGAGCGCGAGCTGGTGTTCACGCCGGTGGTTCTGCTGGAACAGCCGGGACAGCAGGCCCACCATCCCAAGCAGCGCGGCCACGATGACCGCCAGGCTGCCGATGAACAGCTGCAGATCCTGCCGCAGCAGGCGCTGGGCCTGCTCCCGATCGGCTTCCACCCGTGCGCGCATCCCCCCCTCCATGGTGGCGATCGCGCCGTCCAGCTCGCGGCGCGCGGGAAGGAGCTGCTGCTCAAGCTGCCTGCTCACGCTCTCGACGGACGAGCCCCCGCGCCGGGCGGCCATGAGCGAGTCGGCGATCCGCTGGAGTTGGCCCTGCGCCTGCTCGATGGCCTCGAAGCGGCCCTGCGCCTCGGGCGCCTCACTGGTGGCCTTCATGCGCTGGAGCGTCGTGGAGAATTCCTGCCGCGAGGCGGCCACCAGCGTGAGCAGCTCCGCATCGGGCGACACCAGGTAGGTGCGCACGTAGCGCGCGGACCGCTCGCTGGCGGCTCCCAGCCGCTCCGCATCCACCGCGGCCTGGAGGGTGCGCTCGTAGAGGGAGACGAGACGCTGCTGATCTCCCGAGAGGCGGCTCAAGGTGAAGAACGCCCCGGCCCCGAGCAGAAGCAGCAAGACGATGATGCTCGTAATGAGAACGCGCTCTCTCATAACCCCCTGCCCTGCACCATACCCGCCTCTCAGCCTCCGGTCAGTTGTCCCGTGAGGCGGTGGTTTCAAGGAACAACAGCCCGTGCCAGGCTGCGCGGCCCATGAACGTGCGCGTCGAGAAGAGCGGCCCCATCACCACCGTCATCCTCCACCGTCCCGAGGTGCGCAACGCCGTGGACGGCGCCACGGCCCAGGCACTCGCGGACGCCTTCCGGACGTTCGACACGGATCCCGAGGCGAAGGTGGGCGTCCTCTTCGGCGAGGGGGGCACCTTCTGCGCGGGCGCGGACCTCAAGGCGGTGGCCGAAGGGCGGCTGCCCCGGCTGGAGCCCGAGGGAGACGGGCCCATGGGCCCCTCGCGCATGGTGCTGAGCAAGCCGGTGGTGGCGGCCATCTCGGGGCATGCCGTCGCGGGCGGGCTGGAGTTGGCGCTCTGGTGTGACCTGCGCGTGGCCGAGGAGGACGCGGTGCTGGGCGTGTTCTGCCGCCGCTGGGGCGTGCCGCTCATCGACGGAGGCACCATCCGGCTGCCACGGTTGATCGGCCTGTCGCGCGCGTTGGACCTGATCCTCACCGGCCGGCCCGTGTCCGCCCAGGAGGCGCTGGGCATGGGGCTGATCAACCGCGTGGTGCCCAGAGGCACGGCGCGGCAGGCGGCCGAGGCTCTGGCGCGTGACATCGCCGCCTTTCCCCAGGCGTGCATGAACGCGGACCGGCGCTCCGCCTATGCCCAGGAGGGCCTGCCGCTGGAAGCCGCGCTGCGTCAGGAATTCACTGGCGGACGGAAGGTGCTCGAGTCCGAATCACTCGCGGGCGCCCGGCGCTTTACCCAGGGTGCGGGCCGGCACGGCTCCTTCGAGTGAGCGTTTTCTTTCCCCGGAGGGCTCTTTTCGAGCCCCTTGATAGTTTGGAACGCCAACATTATTATATCTGCCGAAGACCTTGAGGACTTATAAAAATAAGGTCTGCCTGGCAGATGGACGCTCTAGACCACAACATTCTCGACCTGCTGCAGCGTGACGGGCGGGCGACCCAGCTGGAGATTTCGCGTGCCGTGGGGCTGTCGCAGCCCGCGGTGGCGGAGCGGATCCGCAAGCTGGAAGAGCGGGGCGTCATCACCAGCTACACGGCGCGGGTGGACGCCAAGAAGCTGGGCAAGGACATCACCGCCTTCATCGGGGTGACCATCGAGCACCCGAAGTACTTCGAGGGCTTCGCCAAGAAGGTCATGGCGATGCCGGAGATCCTCGAGGCGCACCGGGTGGCGGGCCAGGACTCGTACATCCTCAAGGTGAAGACCTCGAACACGCGGACGCTGGATCAGCTCCTCGTGGAGACGCTGCGGACCATCGCGGGCGTCACCAAGACGAACACCACGATTGTGTTGTCATCGATCAAAGAGGAGACGCACGTCCAGGTCTCCACCGAGCAGTTGAAAGGAGACCGACCGTGACTCTGGCCGTTAGCCCTGCGCTCACTCCCGTCGTAGCCATTCCCCTCGCACGGCGCATGGAGCGGCTGAAGCCGTCCGCGGTGCGCGAGATTCTCAAGGTGGCGGAGCGTCCCGACATCCTCTCCTTCGCGGGAGGGCTGCCGGCGCCCGAGCTGTTCCCGATGGCGGCCATTGCCCAGGCGCACGCCGAGGTGCTGGCCGAGGAGGGCCGCTCGGCGCTGCAGTACAGCACCACCGAGGGCTTCGCCCCGTTGCGCGAGTGGATCCGCGGGCACATGGCCGAGCGCGGGCTGCGCGGGACGACGGAGCAGGTGCTCATCACCAACGGCTCGCAGCAGGGCATCGATCTGGTGGCCAAGGCGCTGCTGGATCCGGGCGACGTGGTGGTGGTGGAGAACCCCAGCTACCTGGCGGCGCTGCAGAACTTCGCGGGCTACGAGGCGGACATCCGCGTGGTGGGCAGCGATGACCACGGCATGCGGGTGGAGGAGCTGGAGGAGCTGGTCACCGAGTGCCGGCCGAAGCTCATCTACGTCGTCCCGAACTTCCACAACCCGAAGGGCACCACGCTGTCGCTGGAGCGGCGGCACGCGCTGGTGGCGTTCGCGCAGCGGCACGGGGTGCTGATTCTCGAGGACAACCCGTACGGCGAGCTGCGCTTCCGGGGCGAGGCGCTGCCGGCGATGGCGGCGCTGGATGACGCCGGGGTGGTAGTCCACCTGGGCACGTTCTCGAAGACGCTGGCGCCGGGGCTGCGCATCGGCTGGGCGATGGGGCCGCGCGAGGTGATCCGCGCGATGACCGTCATCAAGCAGGCGGCGGATCTGCACACGGCGACGCTGGCGCAGAGGGCGGCGTACCGGCTGCTGGGGCAGTTCGACTACGACGCGCACCTGAGCCAGCTCCGGGTGCACTACGGGGCGCGGTGCCAGGCAATGCTGGACGCGCTGGAGACGCACATGCCCGAGGGCACCCGGTGGACGAAGCCGGACGGCGGCATGTTCGTGTGGGCGGAGCTGCCGCGTGGGCTGAGCGGGGACGCGGTGTTCCCGCGGGCACTGGAGCAGCGGGTGGCGTTCGTGCCGGGCACGTCGTTCTTCGCGGCGGACCCGCAGCCTCAGTTCATCCGGCTGAACTACTCGAACCGTCCGCCGGAGATCATCGACGAGGGCATGCGCCGGCTGGGCGCGGTGCTGAAGTCGCTGTAGCCCCCTCTCCCTTCGGGAGAGGGCCGGGGTGAGGGTTCCCGAAGCAACGAGTGCACGACTGCCTGCCTGCGCCCCCAGCCAGGCGGGCAAGCTCACGCAACCTCTTCGTGAGCACTGTTCGGAAGAACTCCAGCGAGCGAAGGGGAGCCATGTCTTCTGAATGGGCGGAAGAGGCAGAGCGGCAGGCGAAGGCCATCACCCGGGACCTGGTCGAGGTGGGCCGGGAGAAGGGCTTTCGCGTCACGTACCAGAAGCGCGAGGCGCGCTTCACGCTCAGAGCCGGAACAGTGACGACCTACTTCTCCGCCCACGACTACATCGGGCGAAAGGGCGTGGATTGGCTCCAGCTGCGCATCGACATCCTCACGCATGTGCGGCGCGGCTCACAGCAGCTGGAGCAGGACGAGTCTTCACCGGCTCCGCACTAGGCGTATCCGAAACCCAGGAAGGCACGGGTCCGCTCGTGCCGTGGGCGGATGAGGATCTCCGCCGGCGCACCTTCCTCGATGATGTGCCCCCCGTGGAGCACGAGCATCCGTGTCGCCAGCGTCTGGGCGAAGCGCATCTCGTGCGTCACCGTCACCATGGTGAGCCCCTCGGAGCGCAGCTGCTCCAACAGCGCCACCAGGTCCCCCACCCGCTCGGGATCCAACGCGCTCGTCGGCTCGTCCATCAGCAACACCTGAGGGTCCATCGCCAGCGCCCGGGCGATGGCCACCCGCTGCTGCTCTCCGCCCGACAGCTCGGCGGGGTAAGCGCCCTCGCGGTGCGACATGCCCACCTTGGCCAGCAGCTCGCGCGCCCGCTCCGTGGCCTCCTTCACCCCCTGCTTCTTCACGTGCACTGGCGCCTCGATGATGTTGCCCAGCGCCGTGCGGTGCGAGAACAGGTGCCACTGCTGGAACACGAAGCCCACCCGCTGGCGGATGCCCAGCAGCTGCGCGGCCTGCTTCTTCCCCTTGCCGGCCTCGAGCGCGTAGTCCCCCACCTGCACCGAGCCCGCATCGAAGGACTCCAGCCCGTTGAGGCACCGCAAGAGCGTGCTCTTCCCGCCCCCCGAGGGCCCTACCAACGCCACCACCTCGCCCTTGCCAAAGCGGGCACTGATGCCCTCCAGCACGGTGCGGCCCTCGTAGCGCTTGGTCAGCTCCCGGACTTCGATCATGCACGCTCCAGCTTCGCCTCGAGACGGCGCGCGAGGCGGGACAGAGGGTAGCTCATCGCCAGGTAGAGCGCCGCACACAGCGCCCCGGGCAAGAGCCAGCTACGAACATCCACTGCGGTAATCGTCATCCGCTTGGTCAGCTCCACCACCGAAATCACCGACACCAGCGAGCTGTCCTTCAGCAGGGCGATGAAGTCGTTCGTCACGCCGGGCAGCGCCACCCGGAACGCCTGGGGAACCACCACCCGCCTGAGTGCCAGGCGAGGAGGCATCCCCAGCGCGAGCCCCGCCTCCATCTGCCCCTTGGGCACGGCCAGGATGCCCGCGCGGTACACCTCGGACTCATAGGACGCGTAGTTGAGCCCCAGGCCCAGAATGGCGGCGGTGATGGGGTCCAACTTCAGCACGCCCGCCAGCCCGTAATAGAGGACGTAGAGCTGCAGCAGCACCGGCGTGCCCCGGAGCAGCTCCACATACGCCGTGGCCAGCCCGCCCAGCCACCGGGGCCCGTAGAGCCGCACCAGCGCCAGCAGCATTCCCAGCGGAATGGCCAGCGCCATCGCCCCCACGGACACCAGCAGCGTCACCGCCGCCCCCTGGAGGAAGAGCTGGACGTGCCCGCCCCCCATGCGCGTGGTGCGCGTCTCGGAGAGCACCTCGCGCGTCTGCGCCTCCGTCCAGTCCACCATGCGCTGCTGCGCCGCCCCGTCGATGTTCCAGCGCTTCAGAATGGCGCGCAGCTCTCCCGAGCGGGCAATCCGGCCCAGTGCGTCATCCAGCGCCTGGCGCAGGTCGTCCTCGCCCTTGTTCACCGCGATGGCGTAGTAGCCCTCGCCCACGTCGCCCACCACCCGGAGGCTGGCGCGCGGCATGCCGTAGCGCTGGGCGATCAGGTCATCCATCAGCACCGCGTCCACCCGGCCCTGCTCCAGGTCGATGTAGGGCTCCTCCACGCCTTCGTAGGGAATGGCCTGCGCGCCGCTGCGCAGGAGCAGCTCCCACGCCAGGGAGTTGGACAGCGTCCCCACCCGCTTCCCCTTCAGCGCGTCCAGCCCCGTGACGGAGGCGTCCTCGCGCCGCGCCATCAGCCGCAGGTTGAAGAGGTAATAGGGGCGGGTAAAGAGCACCCGGCCCGAGCGAGCGGGGGTGATCTCCATGCCGTTCATCGCCACGTCGAACGAGCCGCGCTCCAGCGACGGAATGAGGTTGGACCAGTCGTTCTGGACGAACTGGGCCTTCACCCCCAGCTCCCGCGCCAGCGCGTCCGCCAATTCCACCTCGAAGCCCCGGTACTTTCCCGGCGCCTCCTCGGTGACGTAGGGCTCGCCGCCCTGGGCATCCGCGCCCCAGCGGAGCACCCCCGCGCGCTGTACGCGCTCGAGCCCCGGAGCCCCCTCCTCCCTGCAGGACGTGAGCACCACCAGCATCGAGAGCGCCACGAGCGCCCAGGAAGTACCGCGAGGCCGACGGGCAGGTGCTTTCACGTGTCGAATCACCTCGGCAGAAAGGAAAGTGCGCTGGGCCGCCTGCTCTGGCGGACGCCGGGCAAGCCCTCGCCGGAGCCGCCCATCGTTTCCTCTGGTATCACTTCTGTGAGGGGAGGTGTTACCAGGGGTTGCTTCCCCTCTCACTCCGAGATTAGGGGAGAGGTACTGACCATGGCCACGCCCGCTCGCTTCCCCCATCCGTTCCTGCCCACCACCCGCGCCGATATGGAGGCCCGGGGCTGGGACCAGCTCGACATCATCATCGTCAGTGGGGATGCCTACGTGGACCATCCCGCTTTCGGCCCGGTGCTCATCGCCCGGTTCCTCGAGGGGCGGGGCTTCAAGGTGGGCATCATCGCCCAGCCGGACTGGCACTCGGCCGAGCCCTTCAAGGCCCTGGGCAAGCCGCGCCTCTTCTTCGGAGTGGCCGCCGGCAACCTGGACTCGATGCTCAACCGGCTCACGGCGCAGAAGAAGAACCGCTCCGAGGACCAGTACAGCCCCGGCGGCCGTACCAACTGCCGGCCGGACCGCGCCACCATCGTCTACGCCCAGCGCTGCCGCGAGGCCTACCCGGACGCGCCCATCGTCCTGGGCGGCATCGAGGCCTCGCTGCGCCGCATCGCGCACTACGACTACTGGAGCGACAAGGTGCGCCGCTCCATCCTCTTCGACGCCAAGGCGGACCTGCTCATCTTCGGCATGGGCGAGCGCCCGGTGTGGGAGGTGGCCGACCGCCTGCGCCGCGGAGAGACGATCGATCAGATCCGCGACGTGCGCGGCACCGCGTACCTCATCAACGACGCGGAGATGAAGGTGCACGAGGCGGACCCGGCCCAGCGCGCCGCGGACCGCAAGACGGTGGTGCTGCCCTCCTATGAGGAGGTGATCGCCGACAAGCGCGCCTTCGCGGTGATGACGCGCGACTTCCAGATGGAGACCAACCCGGGCAACGCGCGCCCGGTAGCCCAGCGCCACGGCAACCGCGCCATCTACATCAACCCGCCCGCGCTGCCGCTGGAGGACGGTGTGGGCTCGGGGGCCGGCGCGGTGGCGATGGACGAGATGTACGACCTGCCGTTCAACCGCGTGCCGCACCCCATGTACAAGGAGGGCATCCCCGCCTACGAGACGGTGAAGCACTCCATCGTGCTGATGCGCGGGTGCTTTGGCGGATGCACCTTCTGCTCCATCACCGAGCACGAGGGCCGCGTCATCCAGAGCCGCTCGGCGGAGAGCGTGCTGCGCGAGGTGCGGGCCCTGCGGCGCATGGGCGACTTCCGCGGCACCATCACGGACCTCGGTGGCCCCACGGCCAACATGTACAAGCTCAAGTGCAAGAGCGAGGCGATCGAGAGCAAGTGCCGCAAGCTGTCCTGCGTGCACCCCGGGGTGTGCGAGAACCTCCAGACGGACCACGGCCCGCTGATCGACGTGATGAAGCAGGTGCGCGCGGAGCCGGGCGTGAAGCACGTCTTCATCGCCAGCGGCGTGCGCTACGACCTGGCCGAGCGCTCGCCCGAGTACGTGAAGGAGCTCGCCGCGCACCACGTGGGCGGACAGCTCTCGGTGGCGCCCGAGCACGTGTCTCCGCGCGTGCTGGAGAAGATGAAGAAGCCGGGCATCGAGAGCTTCGAGCGCTTCCAGCGCATGTTCGCCTGCGCCAGCGAGGAGGCCGGCAAGGAGCAGTACGACATTCCCTACTTCATCAGCGGGCACCCGGGCTCGGCGCTGGAGGACATGATCGACCTGGCGCTGTGGCTGAAGCAGAACGGCAAGCGGCCGCGCCAGGTGCAGGACTTCATCCCCACGCCCATGTCCGTGGCCACGGCCATGTACTACACGGGGGTGGATCCGCTGAAGATGGAGCCCGTCTACACGGCGAAGGGGCTGCGCGAGAAGCGGCTGCAGAAGGCGCTGCTGCTCTTCTGGAACCCCGAGCACTGGCCCCTGGCCCGCGAGGCGTTGCAGCAGGCCGGCCGCGAGGATCTCATCGGCCGGGGGCCGCACGCGCTGGTGCCTCCGGAGACCGCCGCCGAGGCCTCGCGCCGCAAGAATGCCGAGGCCCGCGAGCGTCAGGAGCGGCGGGCGCGCTGAGCAGGGCCTGCCCGCTCGCCTC
>DASVVJ010000495.1:0-10437 GCA_036389955.1 Myxococcaceae bacterium | reverse complement strand
GACCTGCGTGTACGTGTACCCGTCGGGCGAGGTGGAGATGGTGAAGGAGTTGGAGCGGGTGTTGCCCTCGTGCCAGGCGATGGCGATTCCGGAGATGGTCTTGGAGGAACCCAGGTCGTAGTCGATCCACGATCCCCTTCCGAAGTTGCTCCAGCGCGTGTCGAGCCGGTCATCCAGGGTGTTGGCGGGCAGGTTGCCGTCATTGCCGCTGGCGATGACGGAAGAAGCAGTCAACTGTGTGCAGTTCTGTGTGGTGAGCGCACTCTCGGCGCTCTCCAGCGTGAACTCTTCGAAGCTGTCCAATTCCTCGGGACCGCAGGCGGTGACGGAGAGGACGAGCAGCGAGCTGACGAAAAGAAGGGCTTTGTTCACGCAAGAGTCCTTGGGAAGTGCTGCGTTTTTTGCGGCCCTACCAAGGATTGGCGGCTCGAATAATTTCGTTCTCAACATTCCCACCGCTGAGCCTGCTTGCCGTGCAGCAGGGCAAGTGTCAGCAGGACACCCCCCGCCGGCCAGGCGTCCCAGACTCCAGCGCCAGGCCGTGGAGTTCTTCGTCGGTGAGGATCCGGTCGGAGTGCTTCGCCGCTTCGAGGATCCGCCCGCACAGCGCTTCGTCGAGAGGAAGCCGGTGGCTCTCGAGCCAGAAGCGCACGTTACTCATGCCGCTGGCGGGGCCGATTTCGATGCGCTGCGCCTGGCCGAACTCAGCGGCGGGGATGGCGGAGTACACGCGGTCGGCCAGCGCGGGCTCGCCCTTCTGGAACGATTTGATGAGGGCCGCGGCGTGAACACCGCTGGAGGTGCGGAACGCGTCGCTGCCGGCCAGCGGGTAGTTGAACGGAATGGGCACGTGGCAGGCCTCGGACACCTTGCGCACGTAGGAGACGAGGCCGGACACGTCGTGGTGCACCCAGCCCAGCAGCTTGAGGTTGAGCAGCAGCAGATCGATGGAGGTGTTGCCCACGCGCTCGCCAAGGCCCAGGCCACAGCCGTGGATGCGGTGAGCGCCCGCCTCCAGCGCGGCGAGCGAGGTGGCCAGCGCCAGCCCCCGATCATTGTGGCCGTGCCACTCGACCTTCACGTCCACGCCGAGCCGCTCCATCAGGTGGAGCGTCCACCGGACCAGTGAGGCGGCACCGGTGGGTGTGGCGTGGCCCACGGTGTCACACAGCACCAGGCGCCGCGCGCCACTGCGCACGGCCATGCGGAACAGCACCTCCAGCGTCTCGGGCGGCGTGCGCACGGTGTCCTCGGTAACGTAGGCCACCTCGAGCCCCTGGCGCACCGCGAAGCCGATGGCGGCCTCGGACGTGCGCAGGATGAAGTCCAGATCCCACGCCTCGGCCCACTGCCGGATCGGAGAGGAACCAATGAAGGTGTAGAGCGTCAGCCGCTGCCCGCTGGCCTGCACCGCGCCGAGCACCGGCTCGATGTCCTTCACCAGGGTGCGGCTCGAGGCCACGGGCTCGAGGTCCAGCCGGTGATCGCGGATGTGGCGGCACAGCGCGATCGTGTCGTCCGCGAGCCTGCCGCCCGCGCCGGGCATGCCCACGTTCACGGCGCGGATTCCCACCGCGCTCATGTGCCCGAGCAGCTCCAGCTTGGCCTCGAGCGAGGGGTGCACCACGGAGGGGGACTGCAGGCCGTCGCGCAGCGTCTCGTCGAGCAGTTCGAAAGACTGCCGCGGCGCTGGCCGTGGCTCGGCCTCGTTCCAATCGTGGAGAAGGGAGGCCAGCGTGCCCAGACCCTCGGGAGGAAGCTCAGCCATGGGTCTCGTTCTCCATTGCACCGAAAACGTGTGCTCCGTGCCGCCGGAGCGCCGGGATCAGCCCGCCTTCACGCTGGAGGAAGCGGACGGTGAGGCTCGGCGGCTCCGCGGTGAACCGCCGCCCCGAGGCCCGGTGCAGCACCTGGCCGGTCATGAGTTCCACCTCCAGCTCCTCGCCCTCCTGGGCCAGGAGGTAGAACGCGGGGTCCTTCACCACCAGGAAGCCCAGCGCCTCGTTGACGAGATTGCGCTTGTGGATGAAGGCGAAGCTCCGGGCGATGACCACCTGGATCCCCGCTCCCAGCAAGGCCCAGGCGGCGTGCTCGCGCGAGCTGCCCGAGCCCCAGCCCTCGCCCGCCACCACGATCGTCCGCCCGGCTTGAGCGCGGGCGTAGAACTCCGGGCGCACGTGGTGGAAGGCGTGCTTGCCCACCTCCTCGAGCGAGGACAGGTGGCAGAACTCGCCGGGGATGATGGCGTCCGTGTCGACGTGATCGCCGAAGCGCTGCACCCGGCCCACGATCCGGCGGGACTCTTCGCTCACGGCCGCTGCGCCCGCCGTGGCTGGGGGCGCCAGGGAGATCTCCGGCTCGGACCGCTGCAGCTCCACCGGCCGTGACTCGGGACGGCGGAACAGCAGCCGCTGGAAGCGCTCGGGGTCGATGCGCGAGAGCAACGGGCGTGGATCCGTCACCTGGAGTTCCACGGACGAGGCGGCCACCGTTGCCGCCGAAGCCAGCCACGCCAGGGAACCAGCGCCCATGCGGTTCTCGTAGTTGCGGTTCTGCGAGGACAGCCAGATCTCTCCCGGCTGGGCCTTCTCGGAGGCCACGCCCAGGCACATGGAGCAACCGGGAGCGCCGATGCGGAAGCCCGCCTTCTCATAGAGGGCCCACAGGCCGCCCTGCCGCATGCGCTCGACGATGGCCAGATCTCCCGGCACCACCAGCTTCTTGGGGGAAGGAGGCTGCGCCGGGCGGTCCTTGAAGGCCTGCTCCAGCACCAGCGCGGCCAGCACCAGTTCCTCTTCGGAGGTGGTGCACGCGCCGATGAAGCAGCCGTCCAGCTTCATTCCCACGGCCTGCTCCACCGGCAGGACATTGTCGGGCGAGAAGGGCCTGGCGAGCTGAGGGCCCAGCCGGTCCAGTGCTATGCGGTAGCGCGCCACGTAGGGCGCATCCTCGTCGGCGCGGAAGTAGAGCGCCCCATTTTTCTCCGAGCGACGCTGCGACAGCCACTGCGCCGCCACCGCGTCCGCCTCGAAGATGCCGTTGAAGCCGCCGAACTCGGCCGTCATGTTGGCGATGGTGAAGCGCATGTCCGTGGAGAACGTGCGCACGGCCTCGCCGCGGTATTCCACGCTGCGCTCCATGGCCACGGTGTTGCGGCCCAGCTCGCCCAGCGTCTTGAGAATGACGTCCTTGCCACTGATGCCGAAGGGCAGCGTGCCCTCGTACTCGACGCTGATGGCCTCGGGCACCTCCAGCCAGGACTCTCCCAGCACCATGGCCGCGGTGACGTCCGCTCCTCCGAGCCCCACGGCGAAGGCACCCAGGCCCCCGTGCGAGGAGGTATGCGAGTCGGCGCCGAGCACCACCTGTCCCGGTTGCACCAGCTCCCGGTAGAACTTCGTGTGCAGGATGGTGACGTTCGCGTCGTAGAAGTGGCGCAGCCCGGCCTCTTTCGCGAACGCCCGGGAGCGGGCCGCGAGCGCCTGGGCGCGGGCGTCAGTGCGCAGCGTCACCTCGTCCACCGTGTGGTCCACCGCGAGGAAGAAGCGCTCCGCGTCGTGCACTTTGGGCCGGCCCAGGAGCTGGTACGTCCGCTCCATGCCGTTCCACGCCAGCTCGCTGGCGATCGTCCAATCCACGCGCAGGCGCAGCACGTCGCCCGCCTGCACCCACGGGCGCGAGAGTCCCCGCGCATGGTGCGCGAGGATCTTCTGCGTCAACGTCATGGGCTTACGAGTGGTCACGAGCGCGGCTCCTCGATTCCCGTGGGCTTCGCGGCGGCGCGGGCCTCACGCAGCTCGCGGCGTTGCTCGGCCAGGTGCCAGGGCTCGTGGCTGTAGACGTCGTCGAACAGGGACTCGGCGGGCAGGGGAGGCTGGGCTTCGGCCTCCTGGATGGCGGCGTGAATCTCTGCCCGCAGCGTCTCTCGCAGCGCCTCGTCCTGGGGAGGGCTCCAGTGGCCCAGCGCCACCAGCTTCGCGAAAGCGCGCTTGAGTGGATCCCGTTCCACCCATTGATCCACTTCCTTCTGATCGCGGTAGCGGGTGGGGTCATCCGAAGAGGAGTGGGCGCCGATGCGGTAGGTAAGCGCCTCGATGAGGGTCGGGCCCTCACCGGCGCGCGCCCGTGCCACGGCAGCGGCGCTGGCGGCATACACGGCCTCCACGTCGTTGCCGTCCACCTGCACGCCCGGGAAGCCGTACGCCCTGGCCTTGATGGCGATGGACTCGCTGGCCGTCTGCCGGTCCACACGCACGGAGATGGACCAGTGGTTGTTCTGGCACACGAAGACGACGGGGGCGCGGAAGACACCCGCGAAGTTCATTGCCGCGTGGAAGTCGGGCGAGGACGTAGCGCCATCGCCCAGGTAAGCCATGATCACCTTGCCATCGCGCTTGAGCTTGGAGGCGTAGGCCGCGCCCACTGCCTGGGGAAGCTGGGTGCCGATGCACGAGGACCAGCTCACCTGGTTGACGGCGCGCGCGGCCTGGTGCGAGGGCATCTGCCGGCCACGCAGCAGGTCTCCCGCGTTGCCGAAGAGCTGCGAGAGGTAGGGCACCAACGGCAGGCCCCGCAGCAGCATGGCCGCTCCCTCGCGCAGCGCGGGGAACACCCAGTCCGAGGGGTTCAACGCGTAGGCGCTGCCCAGGCACGCGGCCTCCTGCCCCGTGCACGCGCCGTAGAAGCCGATGCGTCCCTGCCGCTGCAGGCTCATCATCCGCTCGTCGAGCAGCCGGATGCGCAGCATTGCCTGGTACAGCTCGAGCAATTGCTTGTCGGACAGCGTAGCGCTGCCCTCTCCGTAGAGCGCACGGCCCAACGTTACGGCCGGAGCGGGCGGCACCCGTGCCACGGCCGGGGCAGGGGAGGGCGCGCGGGCTTGAACGGCCTGAGGCGTGGAGGCCAGCACCAGCCGCGAGGCAAACGTCTCGGGCGAGGCAGCGTGCCGTTCGGTGCCTGTCTCCGCGGCGGTGGCCCCCACGAGCAATGTCACCAGCGGATGGTGGACCCTGGCCATGCTGCCCTCGGCACCGTGGCGCCGCAGCACCTGGCCCGCCTTCGGGCTGGGAATGGTGACGGTGGCCTTGTCGGTCATCACCTCCACCAGCGGCTGATCCTCGGTGACGAAGTCCCCTTCCTTCACCAGCCATTGGACGATCTCTCCCTCCACCACGCCCTCACCGATGTCCGGCAGCTTCAGCTCGAAGGTCGACATGCGTTCGCGTCCGGGTCAGGGCTGAAAGGAAGCGAGGTCCTGAATGCCTTGCAGGATTCGCGGGGCCAGCGGCAGGTAGTCGTTCTCCATCGCGTACGGGAAGGGCGTGTCCCAGCCCGTCACTCTCCGGATGGGAGCCTCCAGGTAGAGGAAGCACCGTTCCTGCAGCAGGGCGCAGATCTCCGCTCCGAGCCCACAGGTGCGCGCTGCCTCGTGCACGATGAGCACGCGCCCTGTCTTGCGCGCGCTCTGCTCCAGGCAGGCGATGTCCAGCGGCCACAGCGTGCGCAGATCAATCAGCTCGCAGTCCACGCCCTGAGCAGCGGCCTGCTCCACCGCCATGGCGGCTTCGTGCAGCATGGCGCCCCAGGCAATCACGCTGAGCTGCGTGCCAGGACGCACCACGCGCGCCCGGCCCAGCTCCACCGTGTAGTCCCCCTCGGGCACCTCGCCTGTGGCGGAGCGGTAGATGCGCTTCGGCTCGAAGAAGAGCACCGGATCCTGTTGCCGCAGCGCTGCCAGCAGCAGTCCCTTGGCGTCATACGGCGTGCTGGGCACCACCACCGTGAGGCCTGCGGTGTGGATGAACAGGGCTTCGGGGCTCTGCGAGTGGTACAGCCCGCCTTTGACGCCGCCGCCGTAAGGCGCGCGGATGACGACCGGCGCCGTGTACTGCCCGCCCGAGCGGTAGCGCAGCTTCGCCAGCTCGTTCACCACCTGGTCGAACGCCGGGAAGATGAAGTCGGCGAACTGGATCTCCGCCACGGGCCGCAAGCCGTAGACGGCCATTCCGAGCGCCGCGCCCACGATGCCGTTCTCCGCCAGCGGCGTGTCCACCACGCGCTCGGAGCCAAACTCCTCGTGAAGCCCCGCCGTCACACGGAACACGCCACCGAACCGGCCCACGTCCTCGCCCAGCACGACGACGTTGGGATCACGCCGCATTTCCACACGCAGCGCTTCATTCAAGGCCTGGACGAGGTTGAGGACGGGCATGGAGGAACAAAGGCTCGAGCGGTGGTCCGAGCAGCATGTCCTCGGAGGGCAGGGGGCCTCAAGGCAAGCCTACCTGCCGGGCTTCACGCAGTGGACAGAAGCTCCAGGACGGCGGTGGTGGCCTGGCGCGTGCCGAGGTTGCCGCCAATGTCCCGGGTGCAGCGTCCCAGCTCCACCGCCTTCCTCACCGCCGCCTCCAGCCGAGCGGCCACCTCGGGGTGCCCCAGCGAATCGAGCATCAGCGCGCAGGTGAGCAACATGGCGAACGGGTTGACGAGCCCCTGGCCCGCAATGTCCGGTGCTGAACCGTGCACGGGCTCGAAGAGGGGAGTGGAGTCCGGGTTGAGGTTGGCGGAGGCAGCCAGCCCCAGGCCCCCGGTCAGCGCCGCGCCCAGGTCGGTGAGGATGTCGCCGAAGAGGTTGGTGGTGACGATGACCTGGAACAGCTCGGGCTTGAGCACCAGCTGCAGGGTGAGGTTGTCCACGTAGAAATGCCGGGCCTCGATCGCGGGGTACTCGGCGGCCACTTCCCGGAAGGTGCGCAGCCACAACTCGTGAGCGGGGATGGCGTTGGACTTATCGGCCATCGCCACGCGCTGCTTGCCGTGGCGTGTGGCCCAATCGAACGCGGCGCGAATGATGCGCTCCACGCCCTTGCGCGTGTGCAGCTCCTCGGCGATGGCCACCTCGTCGCCGGTGCCCTTCTTGAAGGAGCCTCCCATGCCGGTGTACGGGCCCTCGGTGTTCTCACGGAACACGACGAAGTCGAGCTCGGAGCGGCCCTTTCCCTTGAGCGGCGAGAGCCGGTCCGCCAGCAGCCGGCACGGCCGGAAGTTGACGTAGAGATCCAGGCCGAAGCGCAGCGCCAGGAGGATCTCCCGTGCGTGGACCTGGCCCGGCACCCGGGGATCTCCCACCGCGCCGAAGAGGATGGCGTCGTAGTCCTGGCGGAAGCGCTCGAGCTGGCCCGGGGGCAGTGACTCTCCCGTGCGCAGGTACCGCTCGGCGCCGTAGTCGAAGTGCTCGAACTCCAGCGCAAGTCCGTGCGTACTCTGAAGGTGGGTGAGGACCTCCAGCGCCGCCTCGGCCACCTCTCGTCCCACACCGTCACCTGGGATGACTGCAATGCGTGCCATGCGGGACCCATGATGGACCGCACGGCGTCCGCGTCCAAGAACCTCACCCCATCCCGCGCCGGCTGATCACCGCCGCGAGCTGAACCTTCCGTGGGCTCAGCTCCCAGGACATGATGAAGCACCCATGTCACCATCCTCAAGGAACTGCACATGAGTCTCCCTCCTGCGAGCAGTACGAGTGTCCTCACGATCCTCTCCGAGGAGAATCTGCTCCAGCTCAGGAAGAGCTTCTCGGCCAGCGACTTTGCCGTTGCGCCCAAGGTGCTCCTGGGCGGCATGTATGAGCCAGCTCAGACATGGATCGGTCCATTCGTGGACCGGTTTTTCACCCAGAATCCCGTGCTTACGCCGGATCGGCGGGAGCAGATCATCATCAGCGCTCTTCTCGCGGCTCAGGCCTCCTCCGCGTACATGTCCGTCCATTTCTATGCTGGCTTGATGGAGGGGTTGGACGTGGCCCAGATCGCGGAAACCCTCCTGCTGGCGGGTCAATACAGTGGCGTGCCGCGTTTGACCCAGGCGATGACCGCCCTGCAGCAGACACTCGTCCTCCTTCAGCAGAGCGCAAGCAACGGTGCGTTGACGACGCAAGCTGTTGTGAAGGTTCTGTTAGATGCTTTCGGGTGAGCCTTACGCGTTGACTCAGATGCACGGCCGCCTCTGATGAAGGTGTGACCACACCCGATGGCGTACTCAGCGGGAGTGTAGGATGCGGGTCAGCGTCACTGACTGCCGTCCGATCTGCCAATGCCCGAAACTTTCCCGATCGTCAGCCTGCGCGCTTTCGAGACCGCCGGACGATCCTCACGCGCGCTGATGGCGCAGGAGGTCGACCGCATCTGCCGCAGCTCGGGCTTCCTCGCGCTCACTGATCATGGAGTCCCCGACACGGTCATCGAGGGAGTGTGGGAGAAGGCAGCAGCGTTCTTCGACCTACCGACGGAGATCAAGCAGCAGGCGAAGGCGCCCTATGCCGGCTATCCCTATGGCTATCTCGGGCTCAATACCGAGGCGCTGGCCGCGTCGCGGGGTGTGGCGACGCCGCCTGACCTCAAGGAGAGCTTCAATGGCGGGCCGCTGGCCGTGCCGCCGGGGCTCACCGACGCGGATGCGCTCAGCTTCTGCTACGCCGACACGATCTGGCCGGAGGCGCCCGTGGGGTTCACGCCGGCCTGGCAGGCCTATTACCGCGAGATGGAGGGACTGGCGGCGCGGATCATGACGCTCTTCGCGGCGGCGCTCGGCCTTCCCGACGACTATTTCGCGCCGTTCATCGACCATCCGGTTTCGGCACTGCGGGCGCTCAACTATCCCGCGCTCAGCATCGCGCCGCAGCCGGGGCAGCTGCGCGCAGGGGCCCATTCGGACTATGGGAGCCTCACCATTCTGCTCCCGCAGCCGGGCTCGCGGGGGCTGCAGATCGAGCGGCCGGGCAAAGTGTGGATGGAGGTGCCGCCGGTCCCGGGCGCCTTCATCATCAATATCGGCGACCTGATGGCGCGCTGGACCAATGACCGGTGGGTATCGACGGTGCACCGCGTCGCCAACCCGGCCGACGCGGCAGAGGCGAAGGCTCGGCGCCAGAGCCTTGCCTTCTTCCATCAGCCCAATTGGTTCGCCCGCATCGTGTCGTTGATCCCGGACGAGGCGCCGAAATATGAACCGGTGCTCAGTGGTCCGTACCTGATGGACAAGTTCCGCTCGACGGCGAAGTGACAAGAGGTGCGGTGACCCCCTCACCTTTGCTACACGCGCCTGGTGCGATCATGGGCTCGGCGCGTTGCCTCGGCCCTGCCGCCATCAGGGGGATTGCCATGAGAGGAACAACCGTTGTTCAAGGGCTGCTCGCGGGTCTGCTGCTCGTGTCCGCTGGCTGCGGGGGCACCCAGCCAGAAGAGGCGAGCGAGGCCACGGAGCTGGGCACCACAGCTCAGGCGGTGAGCACCGGCCCGATGCGGTGGCGTGACATCAACACCCGCCCGGCGCTGTTTCCCAGGCTCGGGGGCTCGAACGGCTCCACGGCCCTGTCGAGCACCGTGTCGCTCTTCGTGGCGCATGACGAGCTGCGCGGCGAGGAGCTGTGGCGGAGTGACGGAACCGAGGCGGGCACCTCGCTGGTGAAAGAGCTGGTGCCGGGCGTCCCCGGGCTCGCGGATACCTTCGCCCCGCGCATGCGCAACGTGCAAGGCACGGTCTTCTTCGTGGCCCAGGGCGATGTCATGGAGCAGGCGCTCTGGAAGACCAACGGCACCGCGGCCGGCACGGTCCAGGTCAAGCGCTTCCCCGCCCGATTCGATGAGCCGAATCCCATCGAAGCGCTCACCCACGTGGGTGGGACGGTGTTCTTCGTCGCCGAGCGACAGCTCTGGCAGAGCAATGGCACTACGGCGGGCACCGTGGCCCTCCAGTCGCTGGCTCCCCCCGGGGATGCGTTCCGCTACCACCCTCGCGAGCTGCTGCCCATCGACAACACCCTGTTCTTCACGGCGGTGAGCGCCGGGGGCAGCCTGGAACTCTGGAAGCGGGACGTCCTCAGCGGTGGGACGGTGCTTCTGCAGACGTTCACGTCCTTCCCCGCGTACGAGCCCGTGGGGCTCACCCAGGTGGGCACCACGCTCTTCTTCCGGGTGGGCAGAGCCCTGTGGAAGAGCGATGGGACGACGACCACCCAGGTGTCCATGCAGTCCGGCAGCATCTCGGAGCTGGTGGCCATCAACAGCACCCTGTTCTTCACTTCGTCTGGAGCGCTCTGGATGAGCGATGGGACGACGGCCACTCAGCTCCGAAGCTTCTCCGAGCGGCCTCGTGGGCTCATGGTGCACAACGGGGCGCTCTACTTCGTCGCCAACGACGTGGCCTCGGGAAGCGAGCTGTGGACGAGCAATGGCACGACGGCCGGCACGCTCCTTGTGAAGGACCTGGTTCCAGGCCCTGGAGGCTCGGCGCCCGGGGATCTTCTGTCGTGGAACGGTGGCCTGTATTTCAAGGCCTCTGTTTCCGCGGGCACTCGCGGGCTGTACCGCGGCGATGGTCTGGTGAACGGAGCGGTGGTGGCCCTGAAGACCTGGGCCGAGCAAGAGGCCTCCTTCC
>DASVVJ010000494.1:0-5029 GCA_036389955.1 Myxococcaceae bacterium | reverse complement strand
CCTCTCCCGCCGGGAGAGGGTTAGGGTGAGGGTGCCGTGCGCCTCCTCGCGCTCCAAGTCCAAGACTTCCGCAACCTGCACCAGGTGAGCCTGGCGCCGAGCCCCCACGCGACCATCGCGGTGGGGCAGAACGGCCAGGGCAAGACCAACCTGCTGGAAGCGCTCTACTTCCTGGCCACGCTCAAGCCGCTGCGGGCGGGCCGGCTCTCGGAGCTGGTGCGCTGGGGCGCGCAGGGCACGCGCACGGCCGGCCGCTTCCTGCTCAAGGGGGCCGAGCGCGAAATCTCCGTGGAGGTGAGCGGCGGAGTGCGGCAGGCCTTCGTGGACGGCAAGAAGGCGGCGAGCCTCGAGGAGTACTTCGGAGGCGTCTCGGTGGTGGCCTTCACCCCGGACGACCTCGAGGTGGTGAAGGGCGGCCCCGAGGCGCGGCGCACCTTCCTGGACCGGGCGGTGTTCAACCGCTTCCCGGCCTTCCTCAAGGAGAGCCGCGACTACGCGCGGGCCCTGAAGAACCGCAACCGGCTGCTGCGCGATGGCCCGGCGGCGGACCCCGCCTACCTGGACGCGTACGACGAGACGTTGGCGCGCGCGGGAGCCCGGGTGTACGTGCGGCGCCGCAAGCTGATGGAGGAACTGGCGCCCCGGGCCCAGGCCACGTTCGCCTCCATTGGACGCACGCCAAATCCAGCGGTGTACGGCTACCACCCCTCGCACCTGGGGCAGGACTTCACCGACGCGGACGAGACGCGGCTGGCGGGCGCGCTGCTCGAGGCGCTGGCGGGACGCAGGCGCAGGGACCTGGAGCGAGGCTTCACCTCGGTGGGGCCGCACGTGGATGACGTGGCGGTGACGCTGGGCGGTCGCAGCGCGCGGGCGTACGCGAGCCAGGGCCAGCAGCGCGCGCTGGTGCTCGGCTGGAAGATCGCGGAGATCGAAAACCTGCACGCCTCGCTGGGCTTCCTGCCGCTGCTGCTCCTGGATGACGTGTCCAGCGAGCTGGACCCCGAGCGCAACGCGTACCTGATGAGCTACCTGGCCCAGAGCGGCGCGCAGGTGTTCCTCACCACCACGGACGCCTCACTGGTGCGGGGGGCTGCGGCCCCGGACACGCTGTGGATGGATGTTCACGCAGGGCAAATCAAACCTCGGCAAGAAGGCGTGCCGGTGGTATAAGCGCCGCCCGTCGCACACCTCGGGTGCCAGGGCGTGTCGACTCGTGAGCAGGTTTCCCGCCCGAGGGTGTGGGGGGGAGTGGTCGCAGCCAGGTGGATGGCACAGTGTGTCTCAGGCCCACTCACCATGAAGACGCTCCTCCTCGTAGACGACGACCCTCAGAC
Source organism: Myxococcaceae bacterium (assembly GCA_036389955.1). GTDB lineage: Bacteria > Myxococcota > Myxococcia > Myxococcales > Myxococcaceae > DATHBR01. The sequence continues at coordinate 3,692 of DASVVJ010000494.1, read as the reverse complement.
CCAGACGCTGGTACGTGACGCCTTCGCGGCGGACCCGGAGTACGCGGTGGTGCCGGTGGCCACGTACGAAGAGGCGTTGTGGGGGTTGGGGGAGTACCCGGTAGGCATGGTGCTGGTGTCGCTGGGGCTGGCGCAGCGCCAGGGCTTCCAGGTGCTGCTGTACCTGGCGAGCTGCTACCCCGAGCTGCCGGTGATGGTGATGAGCCAGCCGTGGGAGCCCCGGGACGAGCTGCCGGTGCTGCCGTGGGTGGGCCACCTGCGCAAGCCGCTGCGCTCCGCGGGGCTGGCGGCGCGGGTGCGTGGCTACCTGGAGGGGCTGGACCGGCGGGCGAGCCGCAGCCTGTCCGTGCAGGACTTCCTGCAGATTCTGGCGCTGGAGCGCGAGACGTGCGTGCTGAGCGTGGCCGAGGGCCAGCGTGGAGGCGAGTTCCACCTGTTCCAGGGTGAGGTGGTGCACGCGTTCTGCGGCAAGGTGGAGGGCGAGGCGGCGGTGCGGGAGATGCTGGGCTGGGAGCACACGTGGCTGCGCATGCGGCCGGTGCCCGCGGAGCTGCGGCTCACGCTGCCGGCCCAGCTAGGCAAGCTGCTGGTGGAAGTCGAGCCCGCGCTGAACCAGGAGCCGCTGTCCTCCGAGCTGCCCGCGCATGCGCGGCCCGAGCCGCGCGCGGAGGCCTGGGCGCGGGAAGAGCTGGCGGAGGGCCTGGTGAGCCGGGTGGCCACGTGGGCGGAGCGGTGGCTCTCGGGCTGGCGCGTGGGCGTGCCCGAGAGCGGCCGGTAGGCGGCGGGCTACACGCGGTGCATGCGCCGGGGCCAGTGGATGCGCCAGCGGCGGTGCGTGTGGTGCGGGACCTGAGCCTGGGTGATGTTGCCGAAGGCGGGGAAGCGGAACTCCGCCCAGAGCACCGAGAAGGCGACGCCGAAGAGGAAGGTGCCCAGGGTCATCCACCACGTCACCTGCGCGAAGAGACAGACCGCGGCGGCGACGATCAACACCGCGCCCAGGCCCAGGGAGAGCTCTCGCAGGCGCTTGGACTCGCTGAAGGCCATGCCCATGGAGACGAGGCCAACGGCGAGTAAGAACCAGGCCAACCCGAATGCCGAGCGGGCATACAGGCCAGCGATCGATAGCAGGAACAGACCAAAGCCGAAGATTGCCAGGCCGCCATCCATCGCATTCCTCCTTGTTGCAGCGTCCAGCAGGAAACTTTGTCACTGCCCGCGCATGGGGAAGCACGCACGGGCGAGCGCTCCCTGCGTCCGGCTAGGAGGCAGCCGCGCTCTTCCGGGCGCCCATCACGGTGGTCCAGGCGGTGGCGAGCAGGATGATGGCGCCACCGGCGATGGCCCACGGGCCTGGCCGCTCGCCGGTGAAGAGGAAGGTCCACACCGGGTTGAGCACCGGCTCGAGCAGGATGAGCAGCGAGGCGGCCACGGCGGGCGTCTCCTTGATGCCCAGATTGAAGAGCGTGTAGGCCAGGCCCAGCTGGAACACGCCAAGGAAGATCAGCGTGCCGATGTCCAGCGGAGTGGGGGCGGGGCCACCCATGGCGGGCACCAGCACGCTCAAGCCGGCCAGGAGGTTGCCCCACACCAGCACCACCGAGCCCTCGGCGCTCACCGCGCGCAGGCCGAGGATGGTGAGCGCGAACGCCACGCCCGAGCCCAGGGCAATCACGTTGCCCCAGAGCTGCCCAGGTGCGAGCTGATCCAGGAAGAAGAGGCTCAGGCCGACGAGGAAGATGGGGGCCGCAGTCAGCTCACTGCGGGAGGGCCGCTCGCGCAGCAGGAACGGGGACAGCAGCAGCACGTACAGCGGCGCGGTGTCCTGCAGGAAGATGGCGTTGGCGGAGGTGGTGAGCTTGTTGGCGATGATGAACAGCACCACCGTGGCCGCATAGGCCACCGCCACGCCCAGCGCGCGGCGGGAGGGCAGCTTGCGGCCGGCGGGGAAGGCCAGCCACAGCACCAGCGCGGCGATGAGCGAACGGCCCGAGGCGATCTGGTAGGCGCTCAGAGTGGACAGCTTCACGGCCGCGCCCGCCGTGGACCAGAGCACGGCGGCGGCGAGGATGTAGAGACGGGAGCGGAGCATGGCGGGGCGGGGCACGGCATACGCTGGCCGCTGGACGAACGCCACTGCCGCAAGCGGCACCCCGCGCTTCCAGACCACCGTCACGGGGAGCGTACGCTTCGGACTAGAATCGCAGCGAACATGAGCTCACCTATCGATGTGACCAGGATTGAAGTCCGGGGCCAGGGCGTCCTGTCGTTGATCGACGCCATGGCCCTGTTCCGCGAGCACGCCCAGAAGATCCTGGACAGTCATGGCCTCACCGTCGTCGATGACAAGCAGTGGTATCCCCTGAAGCGGGTTCTCGACGCGCTCCACCTCATCGAGGAGAAGATCGGCCCCAATACGCTCAAGGCCGTGGGCCGGAACATTCCAGGCCGCGTCCTGCTGCCTCCCAACATCACCACCGTCGAGCAGGCCCTGGGCACGCTCGATGTGGCCTACAAGATGAACCACCGGAGTCAGGGCTACACGGGCAGCTACGGCTACTTGGCCCTGGCCCCTCGCAGTGGCCAGATCATCAGTGACAGTCCCTATCCCTGCTCATTCGACGAGGGGCTCCTGGAGGGAGTGAGCGAGCGCTTCCGGCCCAGGGATTCGATCTGGCTTCGCATCGAGCATGACGGGCGGGGCTGCCGCAAGAACGGCGCCGCCTCGTGCACCTATCGTGTCACCTGGTAGTCCAGCACCTCGGCACCTCACTGCCCGGCGGCTGGGTCCCAGCCGTAGAAGCGCTTCAGCTCCTCGTAGAGCTCCGGTGTCCGCGCTTTCATCTGCAGGGGCTTCTCGAAGAAGGACTCGGTGGCCACCGCGAAGAACTCGGCCTCATTGAGAGAGCCGTAGTCATCCATCACGTTGCGCTCGGCCCGCCGGCCCTTCTGCAGCCCCTGGAAGTGTTCACTCATCACCGAGGCCCACGCCCGGTAGTGCGAATACTCGCGCAGCTTGGGTGTCCCATCGAAGGCCCCGTCCGCCCGGTCCAGCACATGGGCGAACTCGTGCGCCGCCGTGTCCTGCCCATCGCCCGGGTTGTGCAGCCCCGCCAGCACCGACTCCCACGAGAGGATGACGGTGCCCCAGTGCTTCGCCTCGCCCAGCACCGCGCCCGTGCGGTCCGGCAGCTTGAAGGCGCCGGGGTAGATGATGATCTCCGTCAGCCGGTCGTAATACGAGAGGCCTAAGTGCACCACGAGCTGCACCGCCGTGGCCGCCACCACCACGCGCACCTCGTCCGTGATGACGAAGCCGCCGGCGGCGATGAACTCCTTCTCCCAGACGAACACCTTGAGCTGGTCCAGGAAGCGCTGGCGCAGCTCCGGGGCGAGCTTCCCGAAGAACGGCACATGCTGGTCGAGGTAGCGCAGCCACTCGGCGGGGAAGGGGCGGCGCTGGAGCAGGGGGCGTCGCAGCAGGCGGAAGAGTCCGACCATCGTCCCGCCAGCTTGCCACCTCGTGCCCTGGGGACACCACCTTCCTGTCCGGCACCCTGTACTGTGTGGAGCACGCAATCCAGCGGACGGAGAGGCGGCGCTCAGGGCTTGCCGCACTTGCGCGCGCACTCCTGCTGCTGCCTCATCTGCTGCATCAGGCACTTCGCGTTCTCCTTGCAGGCGTTCATCGC
>DASVVJ010000493.1:0-7944 GCA_036389955.1 Myxococcaceae bacterium | reverse complement strand
GGCGTGGCTACACCGTGGGCATCGGCTTCCGCGAGCAGGAACCCCGCGCGGTCGAGCTGGCACGCGAGGTGGAGGCGCTCGGCCAGCGGGCGCTCCCGCTGCGAGCGGACGTCACCCAGGCCGCGAAGGTGGCCCACCTCTTCGAGGAGGCAGAGCAGCGGCTGGGCCCGGTAGACGTGCTCGTCTGCGGCGCGGGCATCACCCGGGACACGCTCCTGGGAGCCAGCACCCCCGAGGATCTGGACGCGGTGCGGGCCGTCAACCTGGATGGCGTGGTGCACTGCTGCCGCGAGGCGGCCCGGCGGATGCTTGGGCGAAGGCGGGGGTCTATCGTTGCGCTCTCATCCGTCGCGGGCCAGCGCCCGGGCCGGGGGCAGAGCCTCTATGCCGCCACCAAGGGCGCGGTGGAGTCCTTCGTGCGCGCCCTGGCGGTGGAGCTGGCGCCGAGGAACATCCGGGTCAACGCGGTAGCGCCCGGCGTCATCGAGACCGACATGGCGCGGGACATCCTCGCGCTGGCGCCCGATGAGGTGAAGCGACGCATCCTGCTGCGGCGGCCGGGACAGCCCGAGGAGGTGGCCCGGGTGGTGGCCTTCCTGTGCTCCGCGGATGCCAGCTACGTCACCGGCCAGGTCTGGAATGTGGACGGAGGATTCAAGCTCGAATGAACGGCGAAGAGATGCTCGACTTTCTCTCCACGCGGCGGAGCGTGCGTGCCTTCACGGCGACGCCCGTTCCCCGCGAGGTGCTGGAGCGGCTGCTGCAGGCCGCGGTGACGGCGCCCTCCCCCACCAACCGCCAGCCCTGGCGCTTCGCGGTGGTGACGCGCGCGTCGCTCCGGCAGCGCATCACCGAGGCCGTGCGGGACCGGGCCGAGGAGATGAAGGCCATCATCCGTCAGGGCCACCACGCGGAGGACTTCGGCAAGTACGGAGACTTCTTCCATGAGCCGCTGTCCACCGCCGCGGCCATCATCGTTCCGCAGTACCGCGTCTATCCGGACCTGATCGCCAACCTGGTGGCGTCGGGCGGAGGAGACCCGGCGAAGTTCCACACCGCCGCATCGATGCAGGCGGAGCTGTGCTCCACGAGCGCGGCGGTCATGGCCCTGCTGCAGCAGGCGCTGGCCGAGGGATTGGGGGCCTGCTGGATGTCCGGGCCGATGATCGCGCGCGATGCGCTGCAGGGGCTGCTGGACATCCGTGAGCCGTGGAAGATGGTGGGCGCCGTGGCGGTGGGTTATCCGGCTGAACGCCCAGTGAAGCAGCCACGCAAGCCCCTTGCGCAGGTGGTGACGTGGTTCGAGGATGACGCCGAGCCGAGGGAGGCCCAGTCATGACCGCCGCAGTCGCCTTGAGCACGGACGAGATTCAGAAAACGGAGCAGGCCGTACGAGCGGTCGTCGCCGAAGCCCTGGCCCGGGACGTGAGCGAGGTGAAGCTCGAGAGCATCCTCATGGAGGAGCTGGGGGCCGAGTCGCTCGACTTCCTGGACATCGTCTTCAAGCTGGAGCGAGCCTTCGACATCCAGATTACGCGCGGAGAGATGGAGCGTGCGGCGCGCGGAACCATGTCGGACGAGGAGTTCGCTCCCTCGGGCCTCATCTCCGAGGCTGGGCTGGCCCGGCTCCGGGAGCTGATGCCGGAGGCGGCGCACCGCATCAAGCCGGGGCTGCGGCCGGCGCAGATCCTCAGCCTCTTCTCCGTGCGCACGTTCGCGAACCTGGTGCTAGCCAAGCGCCAGGGCCAGAGCGCCTGAGCGTCGGCTTACCGCCCGAAGAACGACACCTGCTGAAATCGAAGGCCGGCCAGAATCTGGTCCACCCGCTCTTGGGACAGCGACCCGATGTACTCGCCCAGGCGGGCCTTCTCGACCGAAGAGATCTGCGACACGACCACCACGCTCTGCTTGGGAAGGTTCCCCTCCCCCACCTCGAGCAGGACGTTCCCTGGCTCGCTCGCCTTGTGCAGGTTCGACGTCAATGCGCACACCACCACTGTGGTGATACGCGAGTGGTTGAAGACGTCGTCCTGAACCACCACATGAGGATGGGAGTAGTCCGGAACAGGCCCTCGTGAGTCATCCGGCCCGATCCAGAACACATCACCGCGGTTGATCCTCACTGGAGGTTTGCCCGTGGGGGCCTCTGTGTTCGTCTTCATGGTGCGCTCGCGAAGTTGGCCCGAAAGAGGGCCCTCTCGCCACTTCTGAACGTTCAGAAGGACCGCTCTCGCCACTCCTGGACGTTCAGGAGCACCCGCTCGCCGCTTCCAGACGTTTGGAAGTGCCAGCCCAGCCCGGGCGGCGCCCTGGGTGCCATGCTCCGTGGCCTCTTCTACCCAGGGGTCCCGAGAGCATGTCAGCGGAGGCAGGGGCACAGCCCGCGCGCGCGAGTCGACGCCAGACGCTCCTCTTCTTCGGGGCCCTGCTCGCCGCAGTGCTGTGCCTGGTGTGGGCCTTCCATGACGTGGACTTCCACCAGGTGTGGACGGTGGTGGCCCAGCTCGGCCCCGCCATCGCCTGGGTGCTCGTGCCCTACGGCATCGCCTCGTTGTTCGATGGCCTGGGTCTGCGCCGCATCCTCTCCGCCCTGGGACGCAGCGTGGAGTTCATCCGGCTGCTGAGCATCCGGCTCTCGGCGGATGCCCTCACCGTCAGTGCTCCTGGCGGCGCTGTGCTCTCCGAAGGCGTCCGGCTGATGATCCTCCAGACGCGCTGCGATGTGCCCGTCACCGAGGGCGTCGGCGCTCTCGCCGCGCGCAAGTGCCTGCTCATCCGCGGCCACGGACTGTTCCTCGCGCTCGCCACCGTGGTCGGCTGGGGCTACCTCTCCCAGCGCTCGGCGGATGTGCTCGGCGTGCCCGGCCTGTCCCTGTTCCTCGGAGGCATGGCCACCGCCCTCATCGTCTCCTCCTTCATCATGGGCCGGGCCCTGAGCGGTGGCGGCACCGCCGCCCGGCTCGGCATGCTCCTGGAGCGGGTGCCCGTGCGTGCTCTGCGCACCTGGCTGGAGCGCCGGCGCACCGCCTTCTCTCAGACGGATACCCACCTGGGCCGCACCCTGGGGCCTCAGGCCGGGCGGCAGGTCACCCTCCTCTACTTCCTCATGTGGCTGGCCGAAGCCTCGGAGACCTATCTGCTGCTGCGCCTGCTGGGCTTCGACGTGGGGCTCACCGAAGCCCTGGCTCTGGAGGCCGTCATCACCGTGGCGCGCGCGATGGCTTTCTTCGTCCCCGCGGGCCTGGGCGTGCAGGATGCCGGCTACGTGGCCTTCCTACGCGGCGACGGCGGCGGCTCCGCACTGGAACTCGCCGCCGCCTTTGCCCTCATCAAACGGGCCCGGGAGCTGTTCTGGGTGGGCGTGGGCTTCGCGCTCCTGCTCCACGCCCGGAAGCAGCCCGTGCTCGGAGCTACTTACCCACCTTCGAGCAGGTCTCCTGGTCCGCCTTGATGCGCGCCTGGGCGTTGGTCAGGTCCTCCTGCGTGGTGGCGATCAGCTGCTGAAGCTGCGTCTCCAGCTGCCCCAGGGCCGGGTTCTTCGCCTTGAGCTCCTGGGCGCTGGCCAGCACTCCCTGCTCCGCCTTCATCTGGGCCTCGGTCGCAGCCACCCACCTGTTGCCCGCCTCCATCAGCTGCGCGCACTTCGCCGCCAGCTCGCCGGCCATCTTCCCCTTGGCCTTCTGGGACTTGACGATCGCGGAGTCGAGCGCGTCGGTCGCGCCCTCATGCGCGCCGAGAGCCGCCTGCGCCTCACCCGTGCGGTAGTTGCGCGCCAGCTCCAGCTGGTTGAAGCGAGCCTCGGGCGCCATGCTCGCCACGGCCTCGGTGGCCCGCGAGTTGTAGTGGAGGAAGGTGCGGGAGAACTGCATGTTCTCCGTCACGTTGCCCAGCGGCAGCGCCGCCATCTTCCCCTTCAGGCACGCCGCCAGCGCCTCACCCTCGGGCGAGCCCGCCGGATCGAAGGCGATATTGGCCGGAGCCGGCTGGCCCTTGGCCAGCTTCACGGAAGCGCGGAGCGAGGGCGGCACCGTGGTGGCAAACGGCGCGTAGCAGTCGCACCACTGCGCCTGGCCCAGCCGCACCGCGCCCGAGTAGTCCGAGCCCACGCTCTCACCCATCGTGACGCCGTGGCTGCGCCCCTGCTCATGGGCGAACTCCGCCTCGCCCAGCGCCGGCGCGGTGCCCTTGGGCAGCGCCTTCAGCGGGATCATCGTCTCCAGCGTCTTCTGGATGCAGGCCTGGCCCTCGGGCGACAGGTTGTCCCCGGCCACGGTGTGCTTGCCGCCCTGGTCCGAGACGCTGCTCTTGACCACCACATTGGTGGCCTTCGCCGGACCGCGCGAGGTGGGCGCCACCAGGCACTCCATCACCGCGGGCCGGGCGGCCTTCAGCGCGCCTACCAGCGCGTTCGGAGTGACGCTCTCCGGCAACGTGACGGTCTGCGGACAGCTGGCGACATCGAAGGCCACCTGGTTGCTCACGCGATGGGTGTCCTGGGCGGCGGCGGGGGCGCCGGCGGCGGCGGCATCACCTCCCGTGCCCTGCTTCTGTACAGGAGCGCAAGCGGTGAACGTAAAGACGGCGGAAGCCACGGCAAAGCGACGCAACATCATGAGTGGGTATCTCCCTGGGGTTGAGACGGGGGTACTTCAGCCAGCGCTCTGGACTCCGGGCGCCAGCGAGACCTTGAACCACAGATGCAGCAACATGTGCCCATTGGCGGGCACTTCGACCTTCCACTTGCAGAAGCCGTTCTCATCGAGTTCCGGAGATCCAGTGGTCTTCTTCGTGTCCAGCTCCACCTTCACGTGCTCGATCTCGGACACCGGGAGCCGCTCGGTGACGAGCACCGGGCGCGCCTCTCCCGCGAGGTTCGACAGGTAGAGGGTCACGTGCGTGGTGGTCTCGTTCCACTTGCTGACCGGGTTCTCCTTGTGGCTCTTCTTCTCCTCGCGCTGCACGCGCAGGGAGTCATCCGGCCCGAAGCTCAGCTCGAACTTCTCCTGGGGCGCGATGAACAGCGTCTGCGTCCAGCCCACGAAGCCGTTGTCCTGCAGCAGCTCCACCGGGCCCGCCAGCACCGGGTTGGTGGAGGTGTTGCGCGCCACCGCCCGGAGGAACACCTTGGACTCCAGCTCCGGGAAGGCCACCAGCGCCGACTCCGCCGTGTCCTCGAAGGCGAACAGCGGGATGACGTTGGGCCGCCCGTCCGAGGGAATGGAGTTCTTGCCCGGCGCTCGCAGGTTGCGCGTCTCTCCGCCGTCGTCCACGCCGGGAAGGTCCACACCGGTGGGCGGAGGGCGGGCTCCACCCGCGGCGGGGGAGCTGCCCAGCCCCGCCTTCTGCACCTGCACCTGGCGGGCCTGCACCAGCACCGTCTCGCTCTTCTTCTTCACGGTGAGCAGATCCTGCCGCAGCAGCGGAGGCTCGGTGCCCAGCGAGGAGCGCGCGGTGGAGAAGCGCAACTCCACGTCCTTCCAGTCCTCGCCGGTGTCCTGCCACACGGCGGCGGACGAGGTGAAGTGCACCCGCTTGCCCCCCAGCAGGCGCGCGGTGTGCAGCGGACGCCACAGCGCGTTGGGCACCACGTAGTCGATGCGAACCTCCACCTCGCCGTCGGCCTCGGCGAGCACGTCCGCCTCCAGCCAGGACACCACCTGGTGGTCCACCCGGTCCATCGCCTGGCGCTGGCGCATCAACGTGGAGAGCTCCTCCGCCAGCCGCTCGGCGGTGAAGGTCGCCTGCAGCGACGCCTCGCGCAGCTGCCGGGCCTTGCGGAACAGCGCCTCGAGCGAGTCCTGCCACTGCGAGGCCATGCCCATGCCCCAGCCGGCGTCCTCGGGGATCTCCGTGACGCCCAGTTGCAGCATCTGGGCAATTCGCTCGAAGCGCTCCCGGGCACGGGCCTGGTCCTCGAGCACTTGCTCGCGCTCGCGCCGCAGCGCTTCCATGCGCTCCTCGAGCTGGCGCGCCGCCTCCGGCTTGTCCGCGGTGCGGATGCGCAGGCTCCGGCGGATGCGCACGTCCGCCACCCGGGCCTTGCCCGAGAGGACCTCGGCGCGCAGAGACACGTCCTGCAGCACCGGCGCCACGCCCTGCACCATGATGCGGTTCTGCCCGGCGCGCACGCGCACGGTGCCCTGGCGGCTCACCTGCGCGCGGTCCTCCAACAGGGTGACGGTGCGCACCGGGGCCTCCAGGGCCGTGGCTCCGGTGGGAAGCTGGGGCTCGTAACGCTCGACGCCTGCCGCGGAAGGTTGAATGGCCGTGCTCATCTCACGCCTCCCGGCGGTTGCCGCCGTTGAGCTCGTTGTTGGCATACAGCTTCACCACATACTGGGCGCTCAGCTTGCTGGCGCTGTTGGCCGCCACGGTGAGGCGCCAGCGGCGGCCTCCCTCCAGCGGGCTGCTGCGCTCTTCCTGCGTGTAGGGCTCCCACGCGGGGGTGATGGTGCCCTCCTCGACGACCACCTCCGCGTCCTGCGCGGGCTGGGGAATGCGCTCGCGCACCTCGCAGACGATCTCCCGGTCCAGGTTGTTGACCAGATCGATGGTGATGTCGTGCCACAGCTCCGTGGTGGCGACGATCTTCGTGCCGCTGCGCTCCTCGCGGTACCGGGTGTTACGCGCGCAGCGGATCGCCTGCTCAACCCCGAGCCCCAGCTTGAAGTCCCCGTTGGGCGGCACCGAGGGCAGCGTGGTGGACAGCACGTACTCGCCCCCCACGTAAATCTCGGCCGGGCCGGCCACCAGCGGCGCGGGCAGCGGGTTCTTCACCAGCGCCTGGCGGTACACCTGGCTGTCCTCGCGCGGCACGGTGACATAGAGGACGCTGGCCTCGCCCACGCGCGTGCCCACCGCCACGGAGTGGAACACGCCATCCGACGGCACATCCACCGCGGCGTCGGCCGCGTAGCTGAAGTCGAACTTGCCGCCCACGCCGCGCACGTCCACGGTGCCTCCGGGCAGCGGCAGGTGGGCCACGGCACGGGCCCGGTTCTCCGCCTCGGTCACCACCGTCATCACGTCGAACGTCACCGTCACCGAGAAGCGCGCGAGCGTCTCGATATAGAAGCGCCGCGAGTCCAGGGGCTGCAGCTTGTTCCGGCTGGAGGAATCGGCCGGCGAGGAGAGCTTCAGGTGGGTGAAGACCACCATCTCCAGGCCCTCCTGGGTGGGGCCACCGGAGCCTCCGGGGCCTCCGGGAGCCGCCATGCCCTTGGCGCCCCTGGATCTCTCCTTCATCATCGGACCCGCCACCGCCACCGCCATGGAAGGAGCAGGCGCAGGCATGGCCCGGGCCGGTGCGGACGGTGGCGGAGGCGGCATGGGAGCCGCCCTCTCCTCCTCATACAGCTCCGCCGGCGCTTCGGCGCTCATCTCCGCCACCTCATCGTCGAGCATGGCGTCCATATGCGAGGCGGCTTCGGCTCCGAAGCTCCGAAGCGCTTTCTTGCTGGCCTTGCGCTTCTCCCGGCGCTCCCCCCCGTACTCGGCATCAGCCGGCCTGGAGAGAACCATCGCGGACTCCAGATCCGTTGGATCCGCCATCGCAGGGAGCACATAGGGCGAGGGAGACGGCAGCCGGCTCAGCAGCACCGACCGGTCCCGGTCGAAGTCGGAGAAGAGGCTCGCGGAGCCCTGCGGCGGAGGACGGAACCCCGCCCGGGCGGCGGGAGGCGGCTGCGCGCGGCCAATGCGGATCGACGACAGCTCCGGCAGCTCCGTCCACGTCAGCGGCGCGGCGGTGGAGAGCACCAGCTTCACTCCGCTCCAGTCCTCACCGGAGTGCTGGACGATGAGGGCACGCATCACCAGCTCCACCTGGCGGCAGTCGCGGGTCAGCCGGCACTGGTAGCTGGGAGCCCAGCGGGCGCCAGGGATGAAGTACTCGACGGAGAGCTGGGCGCGCTTGAGCGGCTCGCCACCGTGGCGAAGCTGGAC
>DASVVJ010000492.1:0-4164 GCA_036389955.1 Myxococcaceae bacterium | reverse complement strand
ACCGTGCTCCTGCTCGGCGCGGTGCTGCTGGCGGCCGGCGGAGGCGGGGCTTTCCTGCTGCTGCGTCCCAACGCGCCACCGGCCGAGCGGATCGCCACCGCCGCCGCCTCACCTGCCCGGGAGGCGCGCGAGTCCGCCCTTGAGAGACTGGGACAGGACACGCGCGCCACCTCCGCGGAGCTGAGCCAGGCCGGTGCGCTGCTCCTGGAGGTAGGGGCCCACAACGCGGCGCTCGAGCTCGCGGAGGCCTTTGCCCAGCGGTTCCCCAAGGACGTGGAGGCGCACCTGCTGGCCGCCCGCGCCGCCACCGAGCTGCGCATGGGCAAGCGCGCCGAGCGCGCCATCGACGAGGCCGCCGCGCTGGTGCCCGCGGACGTGCGGCCCCTGCTCGCCCGCGCCGAGCTGCGTGAGCGCCAGGGAGACGTGCCCGGCGCGCTCGCGGCGCTCGCCAAGGCCTACGAGAAGCGCCCCCGGGACGAGAAGGTCGCTCCACGCTACGGCAAGCTGCTCTCTCACAGCGGGAAGCTGGACGAGGCATCCGAGGTGCTGGGCGCGTGGACGCGGGACCATGCCGACGCGGAGTCCCTCGCCGAGCTGGCCTTCGTGCGCTACCGGCAGACGCGCGTGGACGACGCGGCCGCCCTGCTCAAGCGCGCGCTGCGCAAGGATCCCAAGCTCGCCGTGGCCCACTACTACCAGGGTGCCGTCCTCTTCCAGCAGGGAGACGCTGCGGCGGCGGAGCGAGCCTACCGCGAGGCGGACCAGCTCGCTCCCGAGGACCCGCGGGCCCTGGTGGCCCGGTGCCAGCTCCACGCCCGCCGGGGCCAGGACGGGCTGGTGAGCCAGGTGAAACGTGAGCTGGCCACCCGTTTTCCGGATCGCGCGGACGCTCTGGCGGCGCAGTGCACGGCCACCGATTAAAGTCCCCGCCCTATGCCACGCTCTTTCCGCCTTCTGTGCCTGGGTGCCGTGCTGCTTGCCGGTGCCACTGGCTGCGACTCCGACTCCGAACAACCTCCCGCCACGCCGGACGGGGGTACCCGCCCCGACAGCGGCTACCCGCCCATCGTGGATCGCACCTCGTGCTCCGGCCTCACCGTGGGACCGGGGGACCACACCTTTACGATTCAGCACAGCGGGCGCACCCGCACCTATAAGGTCCACGTGCCCCCGGGCTATGTGGCGACGAAGCCCACGCCCGCCGTGATTGCCTTCCACGGCTTCAGCTCGGACGCGCTGGAGCAGGAGGGGCTCAGCCGGATGTCCCAGGTGGCCGACGAGAAGGGTTTCATCGCCATCTATCCCTACGGGCTGAACTACCCGGAGGCCCTGCGCACCGCGGACGCGGGCACGAACCTGGTGGACACCCGGAGCTGGAACGCGGGCGGGTGCTGTGGCCCGGCGCAGATCTACAAGGTGGACGACGTGGACTTCGTGGAGAAGCTCTTCGCGGACCTGGACACGCGCGTGTGCATCGACACGCGGCGCACGTACGCCACGGGCCTGTCCAACGGAGCGTTCTTCTCGTACCGGCTGGCGTGCGACCGCGCCGAGCGCTTCGCCGCCATCGCCCCGGTGGCGGGCATGGAGAACAACGTGACCTGCGCGCCGAGCCGCCCCGTGCCGGTGATGCACTTCCACGGCACGGCGGACGCCACCATTGGCTACGACGGAGGCACCATTCCACTGGGCCGCCCGTACTCGTCCGCTCCGGCCACGGTGGCGCGCTTTGCTGGGTACAACGGCTGCAGCGGCCCGATTCAGCAGACGTACCAGAAGGGCGACAGCACGTGCCGCACGCACACCGGCTGCACGGCCACCGCCACGCTGTGCACCGTCCAGGGCGGAGGCCACACCTGGCCGGGCGGCCTGGTGCCCCCGGATCTCGGCTACACCACGATGGACCTCGACGCCACGCGGGAGATGTGGCGCTTCTTCGAGGCCAACCCGCGTCCCTGAGAGGCCCCCATGAGCGCTCGCGTCCTCATCATCAACGCCGATGACCTGGGGTACGACCCCGCCGTCACGCGCGGCATTCTGCGCGCGATGCGCGAGGGGGTCGTCTCCTCGGCCACCTTCATGGTGAACACGCCGTACTCCGAGGACGCGGCGAGGCAGGCACAGGGGCTCAGCCTAGGCCTGCACCTCAACCTCGCGCGCGGTGAGCCGGTGTGGCCCGGCTTCCCGAAAGAGTATCTGGAGAACGGCGGCTTCTCCGAGGCCCGCGCGTCCACGCTACCAGTGGACGCGGTAGAGGCCGAGGCCAGTGCCCAGCTTGAGCGGCTGGCGGCGCTGCTGGGCCGCCGGGCCACCCACGTGGACGTGCACAAGCACCTGCACCGCCACCCCAACGTGCTCGCGGGGCTGATTCGTGCCGCGCGGGCGGCGGGGGTGCCGGTGCGCTCCATCAACGAGGCCATGCGGCGGGAGCTCCAGTCCCAGGGCGTAGCGACCAACGCCCACTTCATCGGGGACGCGGGTGCCGAGGCCTACTGGACGCTGGAGCGCTTCGAGGCCGAGATCGCCGCGCTGCCAGCCACGGGCGTCACCGAGCTGATGTGCCACCCGGGCTACCGGCCCGAGGCTCTCAAAAGCGGCTACGCGGCCCAGCGCGAGGTGGAGTTGGAGACGTTCCTCCACCCGAAGGCGCGGCAGGCGCTGGAGCGCGCTGGCATCACCCCCACCGGCTTCAGCGTCCTCACATCCGACCGCTGAGCCAGAAACTCCAAGCGGCGGGTTTGATTGCCGCCGCCTCCATGCCGAGCAGCCCAGCAATCTCAACGAGTTGCTGAGCTTTTCCTTGGCTCTCGTTTCCGCATGTGCCTTCAGTGTGCCCCTCCGGCGTCTCTGGCCAGTGCAGCGTGGAGCCGGGCCACAGACCGGTCGAGTTGCTGCACCGCGCGCTCCCGCGCTTCGGGCAACAGGTGCGCGTATCTCATAGTCACCATCGATGGTGACGCCTACACCTCGCCGGCGGGGTGGCGCTGCTCGTGGTGTTCGGCGGCAAGCGCGTGCGGTGCCGTGAGACGAAGTCCTGAGCAGCAGGAGAGGAAGAGCAGGCTGACGCGTCGCGCCTCTCCTGCCCCCCCCCCAGAGCCTTGTTCTTCCCAGGCTCTTATGGTCTGGCGGAGGGATGAGCCGCCACCGTCGCACCACCGGAAAAGAGAAGCCCTCAGAGGAGACCTCTCGGGCGGAGGTGTGGGTGACGGAGGAGTTGCCTGCTACGTTGATGGCTCCGCCCAAGCGGCTCCCCCCGCCTCCCATCGAACCGCGTGCCGCCACGCTGCCGCTTCAGCAACTCGCCTGGGAGGACTTCGAGAGGCTGCTCGTGGCCCTCGTCCGCGAGGTTCTCCACTGGCAAGAAGTTCGTCGCTACGGAGTCAAGGGACAGGCCCAATACGGAATCGACCTGTACGGCTACATGGCCAACGGGAAGATAGGGACGTGCCAGGCCAAGGACGTCAAGGACTTCAGGAAGGGCGATCTCCGAGCGGCCATCCGCAAGTTCACCAAGGGGAAACGGCCCTTTAAAAGTCAATGGTTGGCAGTGGTCGTGGCCTGTCCAGTCGAGCGCACGGAGATCCTCGATGAGCTGCACAAGCTCAAGACCGCGAACAGAAGTTTCAGCCTGCGAGTATGGGACCAGCACGACGTGTCGGAATTGCTCCGTAAGCAGAACACGCTGGTGCGCCGCTTCTTCGGCCCTGAATGGGAGCGGGTCTTCTGCGATCTACTGCCGGACTCCGCGCGGCCTCCTAATGTCCAGGACGAGAGGCAGCGACGGCTGGTGGAGTCGCTGGTGGAGTCGCGAGCTCGCCTGTTCTCCCGCTGGATTTCCGCAGGCGTCGCAGAGGCACAGGCTGAGGTATTCGCTGCGGATGCAAACCTTGGCTTACCCCAAGGCTTGAGCGCTTCTCTTTCCGACAAGAGCCTCGTCCTGCTGGAAGGGGATTTCGGCTCGGGTAAGTCCACGGCTGGCGAGCGGCTCCACCAAAGGGCCGTGGAGCGGGCCCTAACGGAGCCCACGGCCCCAGTCCCCCTGTATCTCTCCGCCCGTGAGGTCAGGGGTCCGCTTAGGGATGCTGTTCTCGGCGCTGCGGTCGGTCTGGGGGCTCCGGCCCAACTGGGTGCCCACATCGTGCTCGATGGAGTCGACGAACTTGG
>DASVVJ010000491.1:0-2533 GCA_036389955.1 Myxococcaceae bacterium | reverse complement strand
GGTCCCTCGCCGCGGCGAACAGCGACACCGCGCCGCCCATGCAGAAGCCCGTCACGCCGACCTTCGTCCCCGGCTGGCGCTGGCGCAGCGCATCGGCCGCGCGCTGCAGGTCCTCTCCCGCCTGCTTCCAGTCCATGGAGTTCAGGTACTGCTGGGCGGTGGCCTCGTCCTGCGCCACCTTGCCCCGGTAGAGGTCCGCCGCGAACACGGTGAAGCCCTCGCGAGCCAGCCGATCCGCCACCTCGCGGATGTGCTCGTTGAGGCCCCACCACTCGTGGATGAGGATGACCGCGCCTCGCGCTTTGCCCCCGGGCGCCTCGCTCAGAGAGCCCAGCAGCTCCTTGCCATCTGTCCCCAGCAGCTTCGTGCTCTGCGTCATGCTTTCGTTTCCCTCGTGCGTGGCAGGCGGGGGCACCTTACCCCCGGCGCCGAGGGCCCGGGTTGCGAACCGCCTCCTCGCGGTGCTGGCGCGGCGGGGGCAAGCGCCGCACATTGAAGGGCAGGGGCGGGGACCCCAGGCCCAGGGAGGTGGCATGTCGAAGGCATTCACCAAGGAGGACAGCGGAGGGGACGAGGGGCTCGTTCTGCTCCGCCCACGGCCTGCTTCGGCTGAGAAGCGCTACATCACTCCGGAAGGTTACCAGGCGCTCGAGGAGGAGCTGGAGGGGCTGCTCGCACCGCAGGCAAGCACGGGAGAGCGGGCCGAGCTGGACGCCGGGGTGCAGAAGCGGGAGCGCGAGCGGCGTGCCCAGCAGTTGGCGGTGACGCTGGAGGAGGTGCGGGTGGTGACGCCCGAGGCCTCTCAGGAAGGGCGCGTCTTCTTCGGTGCGTGGGTGACGCTGGAGGACGAGGACGGCTCGGAGACGATGTACCGCATCGTGGGCCCTGACGAGGCGGACGTGCGGGCGGGCAGGTTGAGCGTGGAGTCTCCGCTCGCCCGGGCCCTGCTGGGCAAGGAGATGGGCGAGTCCGTGGTGGTGGAGCGTCCCCGGGGCGCGGTGGAGTACACGGTGACGCGGGTGAGCTACGCGCAGCCGACGCACTGAGTGGGGGGGGCCCTGAAGGACGAGGCCGGTTCCTCGGCTGCCGCACACCGGCCGCTGAGTGGACAGGGCCCATGGCCTGAGACGTAGAGTCCAGAGTGCCTCGTGGCGCTCCCTGCGCCCCCGTGCCGCTCGCCATGACGCCTTCGCCCACCCTCATCCTCCCCGTGAAGAAGCTCCGCCTGCTGCTCCACGGAGGCACGGTGCTGGTGGCGCTCTTCACCTTCCTCTACGCGCGGCTCGTCTGCACGTTCATCTGCTCGCTGCCGCCTCCGTTGCTGGCCAGCTCCGTGGTGCTGCTGGCGGTGGGGCACATGGTGATGCGCGAGCTGCTGCTGCGGTTCGACCTCGAGCCAGGGGGGCGCACCACTCCTGCCCGTCAGGCCTGGGTGCTGTCGGTCACCTCATGGGGGCTGATCGGCCTCATCGCCATGGGCTTCCATGCCTGGCGCTACCCCACGTTTCCGCTCTTCAGCCACCTGAAGTTCGCGGTGGGCTACTGGCTGCTCGGCGGCGGCATCGTCGCCCAGGTGGAGTACCTGTTCTTCGAGCGTGCGCTGCCCTCACAGCCCTCGCCGGAGAGCCATTTGCGGGAGCGGCTCGGACGGCGGCTCGTCGAGGGCTATGTCATCTTCACCTCCGTGCCGGTGCTGGTGCTGCTGCTCACGCTGCTGCGCTTCATCGACGAGCTGGGAGGCAATCGTCAGTACGTGCTGGAGACGGCCCTGCTCACCGTGGGCTTCACAGGAGGCGCCATCGCGGCGGCGGTGGCCTATGGCCGCAGCCTGCGGCGCGACTCGGAGCAGCTGCTCGAGGCGGTGCGGCGGGTGGGGAGCGGAGACTTTCAGCCCGGCGCCGCCACGAGCCGTCCGGACGAGCTGTCGCTGGTGGCCGCGGGAATCAATGAGATGGCCGGCGGGCTGCAACTGCGCGAGCGCATCCGCGAGGCGTTCGGCCGCTTCGTCTCGCCGCAGGTGGCCTCCGAGTTCATCGAGAAGTATGCGCAGCAGGGGAAGATGGGAGTGCTCGGGGGCAGCCGGCGCGACGTGGTGATCCTCTTCAGCGACTTGCGAGACTTCACGCGCCTGTCCGAGTCGCTGGCGCCCGAGGTGCTCATCGAGGTGCTCAACGGCTACTTTCAGGAGATGGTGAGCGCCATCCAGCAGCACGGGGGCCTGGTGGACAAGTTCATCGGAGACGCGGTGCTCGCCGTCTTCGGGCTCACCCAGGGGAAGGGCAACCCGGCGGTGTCGGCCGTCTCGGCGGGCCTGGAGATGCGGCGGCGCCTGGAGGCCTACAACACCAAGCTGGCCGAGCGTGGCATTCAGCTCCAGTCCGGCATCGGCATTCACGCGGGGGAAGTCGTCGCGGGCTACCTCGGCAGCACCGACCGGGTGGAGTTCACCGTCATCGGCCACAACGTCAACCTGGCCTCGCGCATCGAGGGCCAGGCGCGCGAACCGATGCCGCCGCTGCTCTTCAGCGAGGAG
>DASVVJ010000490.1:0-19290 GCA_036389955.1 Myxococcaceae bacterium | reverse complement strand
CCACCTGGGACAGGTGCTCCACCGTGCCCAGCCTCCGCCGCACCTGAGGGGACATGGGCGCCTGGCCCAGCCACTCGCGCACCGGGCTCAGCAGGGGCTCCAGTGGGCCTCCCGCGAACGCACGCAGTGCCGCCAACGTCTTCGGCCCCAGGCCAGGAACCGCCCAGAGTGCCAGCGTAGCGCGCTGCTCAGCCGTCAGAGTGTGTGCAAATGTGTCCGCCATACCCGCCGTCCCCTCCGTCCAGTGCCCACCTATATAGATGATGGGCCCCACGGAAGGGGCGCGACACATAAACACCGGACCGGCAGCGGTCAAGCGGCCAGTCCCTCCGCCGAAAGGCGGATCCCGTCATTTCTACCGCTTAGCGCTGCGCGGTAGGACTATTGCCTACACGCATCTCGGCCCGATCGCCGGGGGCGATCTCGCGCAGCGAATTGGTCAGCAGGCAGTTGCTGGTGCGCTCCTTCACCTCTGTCACCATGCAGGTGGCCACCGGCTCGTCGGGCAGCTCCGCGCTCTTCTTGGTCTTCTCGTCGAGCAGGTTCTTCCCGACGGTGTCCTCGCGGTGGAGGATGGTGAAGGTGTTGCCCACCTCCACGCCGTCAGCGCTGCCCCGGTCCATGACCAGGAAGTGGTGCTCACCGGTCATGGTCAGGTACGGCACCATGGGGATGACGACGGTGGCCTTGAGCGCCTTGGAGTTGGGCTTCACCGCGACGCGATCCATCACCTTCTCGCCGTACGGGCCCACCAGGTCCCCACGCATGATCGGATCCCACGTCTCGGTGATCTGCGCGGTGACGTACTTTTCGGACACCGAGAGCACGCGCACGGTGCCGGCCAGCTCCGTGAGGAAGCCCACCCGCTTGTTCTCCTGGGTCGGGTGCTTCACCTCCTGAACGGTGCGGTAGACGAGGTAGCGGTCGCCCACCTTCGCGTCGACCTTCCGCTTGAAGCGCACGTAGACGGTCTCCGGGAAGGAGAGCATCTCCGCCTCGGAGAACGAGCTGTCGATCTTGCCCGCCTCCTCCACTTCCTTGGCGGTGACGAAGCCGTTGGTCATCACCAGCGTGTTGCTCTGCGGCTGGTAGGCGAGCTTGCCGGACACCTCCACCAGCGACTCACCGCTGACGGGGCCCAGCTCCGTGGCGGCCTGGATCTCGCCCTCCTCCACCACCATCTCGCCGGGCGCGGTGCCCGCCTCCACGCGCGAGGGCACCTCTTCACCCGCGGGGAAGAAGCGCACCTTGTTGCCCGGGTAGATCCAGTGCGGGTTGGCGATCTCGGGGTTGTAGGACCACACCTTGGGCCAGTACCAGGGGCTGCCCAGGTACGACTGGGACAGATCCCACAGCGTGTCGCCCTTGGCCACCGTGTGCACCTGGCCCGGCGCCGTCTCGCGGGCGCCCTCGACGTTGGGGCCTCTGCCCCGGGAAGCCGGAGCATCGCCCTCGTCGGCGACCTCGGCGCCCTCGGTCTCTCCGCCCTCGGCAGGCTCGGCGCTCTCGCGCTCGTCCCCTCCGTCGATTTCAATGGGCCGGGAGCTCTGCGCTTGAGCCGTCCACGCCGGTGCGACGGCGAAGGCCACAAGAAACGAGGTCAGGATCCGGGAGCGCATCGTGAGACTTCCTTTCGGGCTGCTACGGCGAGAGGGACGCGAGCCGCTGCTCTGCTTGTGTCGCGGCGGCTGTCCCGGGGAACTGGGTGATGACACGGGTATAAAGCGCACGGGCGTCGTCCGGCTGATTCAGCTTCACCCGGCACTCGGCCAGCCGGAGCATGCCGTCCAACACGGCATCCCCAGCGGGATAGGTCGCGATCAGGCTCTCGAAGAGGACGGCGGCGCTGGTGAAGTCCTTCAGGCCCATGTGGCCCAGGCCGGCGAAGTACAGCGCGTTGTCCGCCTTCGAGTGGCGGGGGTACTGCGTGGCGAAGGCCTGCAGCTTCGTCACCCCGAGCTGCACGTTGCCGGTGCGCAGCGCTGACATGGACTGCTCGTACTCGGCGTCCAGGACCTCGTTGTTCACCGGAGCGGCGGCCGGCTCGGAGTCCGGCTCGGAGGACGCGGGCGAGCCGCTGACGAACATCTCCACCTGATCGTCGTCCGGCTCCACCACCGGCACGCGGGTGGACAGCGAGGGCGCGGGCTCGTTCTTCGGCTTGAGCTTCACCACCGTCAGATCCGGCACCTGGACGGAAGGCTCCTGCGGCTTCGCGCCGGGCTTGGCCTCGGCCGGAGCGGCGGCGGCAGCGGCGGGTGGCTGTGTGGCGCGGGCCCGGCTGACACTGGTGCTGCGCTCGATCCGCTCGAGCCGGTCTCCCAGGCGCGCCTGCTGCTCGCGCATCGTGCGCAGCTCCGAACGCAGCGCGGCCATCTCCGCCTGAGTCGCGGAGTCAGTGGCGCATGCGCTCAGGGCGCACAGCGGCAGGACGGTCAGGAACCGCCGGAGGATGAGAAGACGCTCGAACACGGGTAACCAGTACTGAGGATAGAGAGCGCCTTCGGAGACGGTCAAGAAATCGGCCCGGCTCAAAACCGATGGACGACGAAGTTGATGTGACGGCCAGTGCGGCCCGAGTCCCGCCGGTGCGAGAAGAAACGCGCGGAGTCACAGGAGGTACAGTCCTGTAGGACATCCATGTTGGACACCTTGACCCCGGTGCGCCGCAGCGTCAGCACCACCGCGCGGGACAGGTCCAGCCGGAACTCGTCTCCGCGGGCCACCACCACGTCCGGCCCGAAGCGCGAGGCGAAGTGCTTGGCCAGCTCCTCCGAGACGACGTAGCAGCACTGCTGAATGGCCGGGCCCACGGCTGCCAGCAAGCGCTCCGCCTTGGCGCCCTGGGCCACCAGCGTCTCCACCGCCCGCGCGGAGATGTCCGCGTCCGTGCCGCGCCAGCCCGAGTGCACCGCCGCCACGCGCTTGCTGTCCGGATCCACCAGGAGGATGGGCACGCAGTCCGCGGTGGACACACCCACCCAGTCTCCCGCCTGCTCTGTCCACAGCGCGTCCGCGTCGCCCACCGGCGGGCGCAGCGTCCCCGTCTGCTCGCCTCCCGAGGCCTTCAGCACCCGGTCCCCGTGCACCTGCTTGAGCGTGTGCAGCGCTCCCAGCGGCGCGCTGACGGCGGCGGCCAGGCGGCGGTAGTTCTCCTCCACGCGCTCGCGCACGTCTCCCACGGAGAAGCCCAGGTTGAGCGACGCATGGCGGCCCTCGGACACGCCTCCCGTGCGGAGACAGAAGCCGTGGGGCACCGGCAAGAGTGCGGACGTGATGAACAGCGAACTCATGGCTGACCCTTACGCTAGCCCACCCTTCCCGCAAGGGCACGGTTCTCCGGGGAAATCCCGCCTGAAAAAGAATATTCCTCCAGGACCGTTTGACAGTGCCGAGTAGTCCACCGGACAATTCCAACCCTGCAGGTTCGACGGAGGCACCGCCGCCGAGCCCACCCCTTACTTCCCCTGAGAACATGGCCCTCGGTCCTCACACGGTCGGCAGGAAGCTCCTTTGGAGCATTGCGTTACCGGCGCTGATCGTCGCTCTGTTGGGCGCGGGCTACTTCTGGCGGGAGACGCGGCGGGCGGTGCAGGACGCGGCGCACCGTGAGGCGCTGGCGCTGGCCGAGTTCATCGCGTCCACCTTCACCCTGCCCCAGGCGGATCGCGCGCATCCCCACAGCGCGGTGGCGGAGGTGCTGGCTTCGGATACACGGCTGTTGCGCTCTGTCGCGGACCTGCGGGTGCTCACCCCCGAGGGCACCATCCGCTGGTCGCGCAAGCGCGGCGAAGAGGGCTCGCCGCACCCGGAGAGTTCACGGCTGACGGCCGCCACGCCCGAGACGGCGCGCACGGCCCGCGAGGGCACCGAGGTGGTGCGGCCCCTCGGCGGCGCGGAGTGCACCGGCTGCCACACCGGGGACTCGGCGCAGCGGCTCGGCGTGCTCCAGGTGCGCCTGTCCGAGCCGCAGCTCAGCCGCCAGCTCACGGGTGTCTTCCAGCTCGCGCTGGGCAGCACGCTGATGTTCGGCAGCATGCTGGTGCTGGCCACGGCGCTCTCGCTGCACTTCTTCCTCACCCGGCCCCTGCGCCGGCTGACGGGGATCATGCGCCGCGCGGAAGAGGGAGATCTGCTGGTACGCGCGGACTCGCGGGGCACGGATGAGATCTCCCGGCTGGGCTCGGCCTTCAACCAGATGCTGGCGCGGCTCACCTCCATGAAGGTGGAGGAGATCGACACCCACCGGGACCTGGTAATCACCAAGGAGAAGCTGGCGCTGAAGGAGAAGCTCGAGGAGCGCATCGCCGAGCTGGCGCTGCTCTTCGACATCGCGCACTCGCTCAACTCGACGCTGGAGCTCAACGAGCTGCTCGAGCGCATCACCCGGGTGATGGTGGAGCGGCTGCGCATCCCCCACTTCTCGATCATGCTGCTCAACGCCGAGGGGCTGCTGGAGATCAAAAGTGCCTGGCCGCAGCACCGGGGCAGCGAGGGCCTCACCTTCGCCATGGGCGAGGGCGCGTGCGGCCGTGCCGCGCAGACGCTGCGGGCGGTGTACCTGCCGGACGTGTCGGATCGCTCCAGCATCTTCGCCCGTCGCAACCTGGTGGGCGGCACGGATCACGGCGCGCTGCTGGCGGTGCCCATCGTGCACATGGACACGCTGCTGGGCGTGATGAACTTCCACCGTCCCGAGGTGGCCAGCTTCTCCCCCGAGGAGCTGGAGCTGCTCACCGCGGTGGCGGACCAGGCGGCCACGGCGGTGAAGAACGCCCGGCTGCACGCGGAGACGGTGAAGCTGTCCATGACGGATCCGCTCACCGGGGCCCCCAACCGCCGCCACCTCTTCAACCGGCTGGAGCTCGAGCTGGCGCGCGCCGAGCGCTACAACACCCCGCTCTCCATCCTCATGGTGGACGTGGACCACTTCAAGCGGCTCAACGACTCGGAGGGCCACCGCACCGGCGACGAGGTGCTGCGCAAGGTGTGTGACGTGCTGCGCTCGCGCGTGCGCAAGGTGGACACGCTGGCGCGCTACGGCGGCGAGGAGTTCATGGCCCTGCTGCCCCAGACGTCCAAGGCGGACGCGGTGGAGGTGGGCGAGAAGCTGCGGCGCGCCGTGCTGGACGCGGCGAACCTGGCCTCCGACAGCCAGCCCACCGGGCACATCACCATTTCGATCGGCGTGGCGTGCTACCCGGTGGACGCCACGGATCAGGACACCCTGGTGGACTGCGCGGACTCGGCGCTCTACGGCAGCAAGCGCGGCGGCCGCAACAAGGTGACGCCCTACGAGCCCGGCATGGAGATGCACCCGGGCCGCGAGCGGGGCCCGCACGCGCCTCGCCCGGCGGCGGAGGCCACCACACGTCCCCTGCCCCCCACGGGCGTGGCCAAGGCCTGAGGACGGCGCCCGCTCAGCGCGTGCCCACCACCGAGCTCACCGTGGGCAACATCAGGTCCGCCCACTGCTCGTAGCCGGCGTCCGAGGGGTGAAAGCCGTCGAAGGAGAAGAACTCCGGCCGCTGAGGCAGAAACTCGCGGCTGGAGGAGTACAGGTCCACCAGGTGCATCCCGTGCGCGCGGGCGACGGCGGTGATGGCTTCGTTGAAGGGCTCGATGCGGCCCTCGTAGAGGTGGCTGGGCACCAGCTGCGCCACGGGCGCCAGCGCCATGTCCGGGATGTTCACCACCACCAGCGAGGCCCCCGTGGGCTTCAGCCTCCGGGCGATCCGATCCAGATCATCCCGGAAGTCCTCCACCGAGGTGCCCCGCCAGAGGTCGTTCACACCGATGCCCACCGTCACCAGCGTGGGCTGCGTGGCCACGGCGCGCTTGAGCTGCGAGGTGACGACATCCCGCACCACTGCCCCGCTCATGCCCAGGTTGGTGAGCCCTACCGGGCGCCCACCCTGGCGAAGGCGGGAGGCGAGCCGCTCGGGGTAGCCCCCGCCCCGGCTCGCGCCCACGCCCACCGCCGAGCTATCCCCCAGTGCGACGTAGTTGATGCTCAATAACGCCTCCGCCTCACGGCACCCGGAGGGCGCGCAGCTGACGGGTGGAGCTCTCAGGCATCATCACCCGCAGCAGCAGTGTGCCACCCGAGGCCGTGGAGCGGATGATGCCCGCCAGCTCCCGCGCGCTGCGCACCGGCTTGCGGTTGGCCTCGACCACCAGCATGCCGGGGATGAGCTGCGCGCGATCCGCGGGCGAGCCTGGCACCACGTCCGTGACGAGCGCGCCCTCATCCTCACTGAAGCCCGCCTGCCGTGCGGTGCGGCCATCCAGATCGCTCAGCGAGATGCCCACGCGCGCCTTGGAGCTCTCCTCCTCCTCCTCGCGCGGCGCGTTCTTGCCGATGCCCTCCAGGTCCGGCCGCGTCCCCAGCGTCACCTTCATGTCCTGCTTGTTGCCGCCACGGTGGACGGTAAGCGTCGACGTGCTGCCGGGCCGCTTGAGCGCCACCGTGCGCGTCAGCGCGCTGCCCGAAGCGATCTTCTGCCCATCGATGGCGACGATGATGTCATCCACCTTCAAGCCGGCCTTCGCGCCCGGGCCGCCCGGGCGGACCTCGTTCACGATGGCGCCCTCGTTGATGTTCAGCTTGAGCGCGCCGGCGATGTCCGCCGTCAGATCCTGGATGCCAATGCCCAGGTAGCCGCGGGTGACGGCGCCCTCCTTCTCGAGCTGGGGCAGCAGCGCCTTGACCAGGTTGCTGGGCACCGCGAACCCGATGCCCGAGCCCCCGCCCACGATGGCGGTGTTGATGCCCACCACCTCGCCCTTCATGTTGAAGAGCGGGCCGCCCGAGTTACCCGGGTTGATGGCCGCGTCGGTCTGCAGGAAGTCGTCGTACGGGCCCGCGTGAATGTCGCGCGCCTTGGCCGAGAGGATGCCCAGGCTGACGCTGGAGGCCAGACCAAACGGGTTGCCAATGGCGACCAGCCAGTCACCCACGCGCGTCTCGTCCGAGTTGCCCAGGCCCACGGAGGGAAGGTTCTCCACCTTGCCCTTGAGCTTGAGCAGGGCCACGTCCGTGAGCGGATCGCGCCCCACCACATCGGCGGAGAACGAGCGCCCATCATCCAGCTTCACGAGGATGGAGGTGGCGCCTTCAATCACGTGGTTGTTGGTGAGCACCAGCCCCTTGGGATCCACGATGAAGCCCGAGCCCGCGCCCTGGCGAAGCTGCTCACGGCCGCCCTGACCACCCGGGCCACCGAAGAAGCGATCGAGGGGGTTCTGCCCCAGGCCACCCCGCATGCCCGCGCCCGCGCGCGCTGTCACGTCCACGTTGACCACGGCGGACTTCACGGACTCCACCAGGGGAGCGAGCGAGGGCAGCGCCTGTGCCTCGCGCGTGACGGGCTGCAGGTTGCCTTGGGTGGAGGCCGGCACGGGAGCCGGCTGCTGGGCCATGGCAACGGAGGCAACCACCGCTACGGCCGCAACGAGCACGGTGCTCCGAAAAGCGAAATTGGGCTTTCTCATATGCATTCCAAGCTAAAGCGGTATCGGGGCGGGGCAAGCGAAAGTGCTCACCTGACCTCGGGGGGAGAACAGTGCTCCGCCCCTCCTCTTCCCGAGCATTCGCTGGCAGGCCCGCATGCTCCTGTCCGCTAGAGGACAGGGCGGGGCCTGCCGGAGCCGCTCACACCGGGCGGTACACCCGATAGTCGATCTCCGGGAAGATGTTGTTCCGGGCCTCAATCTCGGACAGCCAGGGCTCGTTGATATTCCCGCCGCGCAGCTGCTCGTGGAGGCGCAGGAAGCGCAGGACGTGCTCCCGGGAGCGCCGGTTGGCGTACTCCACCATCGTCCCCGTCTTCATGATGAAGGCCCAGTCAGAGGACTGGGCGAGCAGCAATTCGCGCGCGGCCTGGTTGAGGGCCCGCCGCTGCAGGGCCGACGCGTCGGGGAAGTCCCGGGCCAGCCCCACCATGTGCCGGGCGCAGTTGTGCAGGTGCCGGTAGATCCAGTCGTTGGAGCCGTCCAGCCACATGTGGGCGTAGCCCCCCGAGCCCCAGGAGGACAGCGGAGGCGTGGCGAGCTGGTTCTCCGGGTGCTCGCGCATATCATCCGAAGGAGAGACGAGCTGGAACGTCTGCTGCTCCCGGGCCACCTTGCGAATGAGCGCGTCGAGGAACTGAGGGCCCTCGAACCACCAGTGCCCATAGAGTTCCGCGTCGTACGGGGCCACCACCACGGGCTTGCGGCCGCCCATCTGCGAGGCCAGGTACTCGATCTGCTTCTCGCGGTTGAACATGAAGTTGCCGGCGTGCTCCTCGGCGCGCTGGCGCGCGGCCTCCGGATCGTACGGCAGCTTCTGGTCCGTCTTCCCGGTGATGCGGAAGTACTTGTAGCCGGTGTTCTTCCGGTCTCCGGTGGGCTGGATGTAGGGCCGGACGTAGTCCAGCTCCAGGTCCCACCCGATGTCCCGGTAGAACTCGCGGTAGAGCGGATCGCCGGGGTAGCCGCTCTCCGCGCTCCACACCTGCTGCGAGCTCTCCGGATCGCGCGCGAACGCGGCCACTCCCGTCTCGGTGTAGATGGGCGCGAACGGGCCGAAGAGCGGGCGCGGCGTGGCATCCGTCAACCCGTGCGTGTCCACGAAGAAGTAGCGGATGCGCTCGGCGGCCAGGAAACGCTCCAGCCCCGGGTAGTAGCCGCACTCGGCCAGCCAGATGCCCGGCGCGTCCCGGCCGAACGTCAGCCGGTAATGGTTGGCCGCCACGGTGATCTGCGCGCGCACCGCCTCGGGCACGTCCTGCATCAGCGGCAGGAAGCCGTGGGTGGCGCAGCAGGTGATGAGCTCCAGATGGCCCTCGTCCTGGAGCCTGCGGAACGCGCTCACCAGATCGCCGTGGTAGCGCTCGTGCCAGGCACTGCGCAGGCCCTCGAAGTGCGCGTGGTAGAAGCGCGCCAGGGGACCGAACGTCGCGTCATTCCGGGTGCGGTGCACCTCGCGCTCGCCCAGCTCGCACAGCTTGTCCAGCTTGCGGGCATAGCGCCCCATGAGCAGCTCGTCGCGCAGCATGGTGACGAGCGTGGGGGTGAGCGACATCGTCACCCGGAAGGGCACGCCCTCCTCGGCGAGCCTGTCGAACACCCGCAGCAGCGGCAGGTACGTCTCGGAGATGGCCTCGTAGAGCCAGTCCTCCTCCAGGAAGTCCTCGTGCTCCGGATGGCGCACGAAGGGAAGGTGCGCGTGGAGGACCAACGCCAGCGAACCCTGACTCATAGGTGATGTGCCCTATCGCCCCCGCCCCGAGGGAGGCGGTAGCCAGAAGATCTGCTCGGAAGCTCCACCCCGCCCCGCGGCCCCGGACAGCTCGGAGGACCCGCCCCGCTCACGGCCCGCGGCTCCAGACAACTCGGAGGACCCGCCCAATCGCAGGCCCCTGGCGGCGGCCAGCTCCGAGGACCCCAGTGGACGCACCGTGACCTGCAGGTGCGCGGGCAGGGTGGGCCCGGGGGCTCCGGGAACTCCAGAGGCGGCCTGTTGCTGCTGCTTGCGCTCGCGCCGGCTCTGCAGCACCTCGACCATGTCCGCGCTGCTGGGCAGCGGGACACGGTCCCAGGTGATGAACTCCCCCTCGTCGACGGTGCTCTGCGGCGTGGGCTCGGAAGGAGGCGGCAGCGGCTGCTGAGCCACGACCCGCACGGTGGGCGGAGGCGGCGGAGGCATGCGCATGAAGCGCACTCCCGTTTCCTCGGACAGGCCCGCCTGAGGCAGCCGGACCGGATGCGTCGAGGGACCGATGCGGCGCGAGCGGCCATCGCGGCCGACGAAGTGCGCCTCGACCCGGTAGGAGCGTCCCGGCGGCAGCCCTTGGATGTAGAAGCTGCGCGCCTCGAGCACGAAGTCCTCGGTGCGGACCAGCTTGTCTCCCTCGTAGACGCGGAGAACGGGCCGGGGCGAGTCGAGCCCATCCATGGCGCGGGCGCGCGTGGCGGGGGTGAAGTCCCAGGAGACGAACAGCGTGTACGGATCGCGGGCGAGCGCCATGGCCACATCACTCGCGTAGTCCACTGGCAGCTCGCCAAGGTTCTCCTCGTAGCCGGTGGCGTTGCTCGTCACGGCGCGCGGCGGAGCCTGCTGGGCCTCGGTGAGGTGGTGGCGGCGCAGCTCGCGCTCCCCCACCACCCGGGCGACGAAGAACCCCTCCATCAGGGGTTCCGCTGGCTGCGCTGCGGCGGCCCGTTCGGCGGCGGTGTCCGCCGTGTCCTCGTTCCACGAGTCCTCCGCGGACCGATATGACCGCGGACGCGGCGGGAAGTTCACTACCTGAGCGGGCCGCTGTGACTGGGCGAGTTCCTCGGAGTTCGCGGGGGCTGAGCGCCCGGCCGGGGACTTCCGCTCCTTTGCAGGAGCGGGCTTCGGCTCGGGCTGGGCAGCAGCCTTCGGCTCCGGCTGAGCAGCAGCCTTCGGCTCGGGCTGGGTAGCAGCCTTCGGCGCTGGCGGCGAAGGGGCCTTCGTCGGCTCGGGCTGAGCGGCCTTCGCCTCCGGCGGTGGAGTGGCCTTCTTTGGCTCCGGAGGCGGAGCCGTCTTCTTCGGCTCTGGTGGGGCAGCCTTCTGCTGAGGCGGAGGCGCCGCCTTCTTCTCTGGGGCCTTCTTCGCCTCGGGCTCCTTCTTCTGCGAGCCCTTCTTCCCCTCGGGATTCTTCTTCTCGGACACCTTCTTCCCCTCGGGCTCTTTCTTTCGCTCGGGCTCCGGTTTTTTCTCGGGAGCCTTCTTCTGGGATTCCTGCTTGTGCTCCGGCTTCTTCTCTGCCCCGCGAGCTTCGCGTGCCGCCTTCCCGGCGGCCATGGGACTTTTGGCCGGGGCCTTCGGTATGGCAATTCCCGCCAGCTGGGCCAGCTTCTTCAAACCAGGGACGACATGCGCCAACGCGGCGATGAGCTCTGTCTTGTTGAGCTTGCTGTAACCCGGACCCAGGTGCTTCCGAGCCAGGTCCCGCAAATAGCTCACGGTGACGCTCTTGAGATCGTCCATTGGCCGGTCGCCTTTAGGCTGCCCGCCCCCGGGGGTCAACGAGGCTGTGTTTTTTTCTGTTCTTCGCACGACCTGCGTCACCCCGTCACGGCCGATGACACCTTGGAAATGGAACGGGTATCCTGCCCCCGCTTGAGTGACCTGCCCAGACTCCTGCTGTGCAGCTTCGACGTCATCCCCAGCCCGTCGGGCTCGTCACGTCGTTTGACCGAGTACCTCAAGGCGCTGCCCGATCGCTTCAACGTGGTGGTGCTCTCGGCGAAGACCCCGGACCACTCGCACATCGAGAAGTATCAGGGCGCGCGCCTGCTGCGAGTGCCCGTCGGCTCGGGCGATCTGGTGTCGCGCATCCAGGCTTTCGAGCGGGCCGTGCGGCGTCAGCTCGAGAGCGAGGAATACGCCCTGGTCCACTTCACCGACCCGTTCGGCGGCTACGCCCTGTGCGAGCTGAAGGCGGACTTCGGCTACCGCCTCATCTATGAGGCGCAGACGTTTCCCTCGCAGGAGCTTCGCTACACCCACCCGCAGACCGAGGGAGACAAGCGCTTCCTCGCCAAGATCCGGCGCCAGGAGCTGTTCTGCCTGATGAACGTGGACCGGGTCGTCACCGGCTCGATGACCACGCAGGCGTACATTCAGTCGCTGGGCGCCAGCACCGATCAGATCCGGCTGCTGCGTGCGCCGGTGGACCTGGCGCCCTACACCCCCGACGTGCTCGGAGTGCCCGACGGAGAGCCCATGCGGCTCATCTATCTGGGCAGCCAGGCCGGGTGGCAGGGCCTGCCCACGTTGCTGCGCGGGTTCAGCCTGGCCCTGGAGAAGGGCATCGAGGCCAAGCTCACCCTGGTGGGCGCCAAGCACCCGGACTGGCAGCCGCACCTGGAGGACCTGGTCAAGGAGCTGGGCATCCAGGGGCACGTGGAGTTCCAGCCTCCGGTGGTCCACGACGACCTGGTCAAAGTGCTGGCCCTGGCGGACGTGGGCGTCATCCCGATGGATGACCTGGACCGCAACCGGCTGCAGGGCGGCCCCCTGGCCAAGGTGTCCGAGTACCTCGCTGCAGGCCGGCCCGTCATCGCCGCGGACCTGCCGGTGACGCGCGAGCTGATCCCCGAGTCGACCGCCCTCTTCTATCCGCCCGGAGACACACGCGCCCTGGCCGAGTGCATCATCGAGCTGGCCCGCGACGTGTCCCGCCGCGTGGCGCTGGGACGTGGCGCGCGCGCCTTCGCCGAGCAGGAGCTCGACGCGGGCCTCATCCGCGGCAAGCTGCTGGACCTCTACGATGAGTTGCTCGAGGGACGGGCCCTCCCCGTGAGCGCTCCAGAAGAGCTGCCCGCGCCCACGATGACGGGCACGCCCACCAACCGGCTCGCCACCCTGGCACCGCCCGAGGGCAGGCGCTCCTCGCGAAACAAGTCGGCGCCCCCTCCCGCCGGCGAGCCCGGCAAGCCTGCTGCTCCCGCCGCGGGCCGGAAGGCGGCCCGGGACGAGCTGCCGCTGGTGGTAGGCCAGGTACTGAATGACGGCGTCGATCCACGCCTCATCAAGACCGAGCCCGACGCCCGGCCCAACGAGCCGCCCGTGGTGATGGGGCTGCCGTTGCGCGAGCAGAAGTCCGCGAGCTCCACCTCGGATGAAGAGCCTCCAGCCCCCACGCCCATCGTCCGCCCGCAGCCACCGGTCCGGCGTGACGATCCCCCGGAGCCTCCCACCACCATTGTCGCCTCTCCCATGAGCGCCAGGCGTGACGGCGGTCCGCAGACCCCCACACCCATTGCCCGCTCGCCGCTGGAGCCCGAGGAGGCTCCCTCACCTACCCCCATCGTCCAGATGAAGACGCTGGCGCAGAACCGCGCCTCCGAGCCCTCGCGCACCGAGCCGCCCGGTCGCCGGCCCTCGGCGGCGGTTCCGGTCGTTCCTCCAGCGCCCGTCTCGGAACCGCTTCCCCGCCGGCCCGCGGCGACGAGCCCTGTGGTTCCCCCTGCCCCGGTCGCGGAGCCTCTTCCCCGCCGGCCTGCGGCAGCGCTCCCCTCGGCTCCTCCCGTGCTGCATCCGGAGCCGTCTCCTCCCAAGCCTCCGGCTCCTCCCGTGCTGCATCCGGAGCCGTCTCCCCCCAAGCCTCCCGCCGCCGCGCCGAGCGCCGTCAATCCGCCCGCTCCGGCGGCCACGCCCGCTCCGGTGTCCCCCGCTTCCGTGAGCACCGCGGAACCCGCGCTCCCGGCCACCCCGGCGCCCACTCCTCCGCCCATGGTGAGTGCCCGCTCGAAGCCGGGCAGCGAGCCCCCTCGCGCTCCGCCCCCTATCCCCACAGGCCGCACTCCTGTCACGGGCACCCAGACGCCTCCGCCGCTGCTGAAGCAGCAGGAGCCACAGCGCCCCTCACCCACCCCGCCGCCCCTCGTCACCTCCGAGGAGGAGCCCGAGGAGATCTCCGAAGAGGAGGCCCAGGAGATCTCCAGCGAAGAGGAAGCCGAGCTGGACGCTACTCCTACCCCTCCTCACCCCAGCCCACGCCTGGAAGAGGCCGAGGAGATCAGCGAGGACGAGGTCCAGGAGGCCGGCGACGCGGACGAGGTCGAGTCCGTGGATGATCAGGTCGAGCCCGTCGACGAAGCCGACGAGGCCGACGCTGATCAGATCGATGAGGACGAGGCGGATCCGATCGAGGAGGTCCAGCCCACCGAGACTCCCCGTGCGGCCGCCCCAGCGGCCGAGCCTGAGGACGCTCCCGTGCTGGCACCGCCGGATTCAGCGCTGGACCCGTGGTTCGCGCAGCTGGCCCACGGCTACTGCCCCCCCGAGGGAGCACAGTTCGCCCGGCACGCTCCGCCCACCACGTTCCCAGGGCGTGATGAGCACACGACAGATCCCTCGCACGCCCCCCAGACGCCCTCTCTGGCCCACGGCGCCTCGCGCGGCAAACCGTCCTAAAGCAACCAACCGAGCACGCCCGGGAAACTTCCCTGGCCTCGCGTCGCCCGATAGGATGCGGCGGATTTCATTACACTTTTCGCGAGCCATCGCGAATCGAAGGACTTCATGGAGCGTCGGGTCCTCATCGTCGAAAGCCAGAACGAATTCGCCCTCAGCATGGCCACTGTCCTCCGCACCGCGGGGTATCAGACGGCCATGGCCACTACCGCTGCGGAAGCGCAACGGGAGTTGGAGAAACGCCGGCCGGATCTAGTCGTGCTCCGTGCCGAGCTTCCCGACCAATCCGGCTTCACCCTGTGTGGCCAGATCAAGAAGGGAAAGTGGGGCCAGAACCTCAAGGTGCTGCTGCTGTCCTCGGACACCGGCGAAGAGGCTCTCAAGAAGCATGGAGAGACTCCCGCCGCAGCGGACGGCTACCTCGTCATCCCCTTCGAGATGGGAGAGCTGGCGGGACTCAGCTCCACCATCATGCCTCCTGGTACTCAGGAGGACTCGGAGACGGACGCGTCGCTCGACTCGGCGCTGGCGGGCAATCCCCGCGAGGCGCCGCCGCCCATGCCGCCGCCCATGCGCGCGGCTCCGGCGGGTGGGCCGCCCAAGCTGCCCAAGCGTGAGCGCCGCAGCGCCATCACGGACGAGGACCGCACGTTCCTCGACCGCGCCTTCCAGTCCATCGCGGACCGCAAGGCGGAGCTTTTGGCCGAGTCTCGCAACGTCAAGCGCACCCCGCCCAAGCGCGAGCTGATGGGCACGCCCGAGGGCAAGGTCACGGTGCTGCGCGATGAGCTCAAGGTGCGCGAGGCGCAGCTGGCGCGCATCTCGGAGATCTGGAGCGTTCGCGAGCGCGAGCTGCTGTCCGTCGAGGACCGGCTCCATGAGAAGGACGTGGAGCTGCAGGGCCTGAAGATGCAGGTGGACGACCTGCTCAGGCGCTTCAGCGAGGCGCAGCAGGCCATGCTCCAGAAGGAGCGTGAGCACGGCGCCACCGTGGACGACCTGCTCCTGCAGAAGTTCTCCTCCGAGAAGGACCTCATCGAGGTCGTCGCGGCCAAGGAGAAGGACATCAACGTCCTCAAGAAGGAGGTCAAGCAGCGCGACGAGGATCTGCTGCGCCGCGCCTCCGAGCTGGAGAACCAGCGCAACGAGTACGAGAAGCTCGAGAAGCAGTACAACGTCGCCACGCTGGAGTTCGAGGTCAAGGAGCAGAAGCTCACTGACACGATCCGCGGGCACGAGACGGAGATCCACAACCTGCGCCGGCGCGGCGAGGAGCTGGACTCCACCCTGGCGCAGACGATCAGCGACCGGGACACGCGCTACGCGGAGCTGAACGGCGACATCCAGGCGCTGCAGGAGAAGCTGCAGCAGACCGAGCAGGAGCGCGACACCACGGTGCGCGGCCTGGAGCAGCGTGCCTCCGCCGCCGAGGAGCACGGCGCTCAGTCGGACGCGGAGATCGAGCGGCTGAAGGCCGAGCGCCAGGCGCTCGAGACGCGGCTCACCGGACAGATCACCGATCTGGAAGCGGACCTCGCCCGCACCATTGGCGAGCGCGACCAGGTCCAGTCGGACAAGGACGCGCAGGAGCAGGATTTCACCCAGCGCATCACGGATCTCGACGCGAAGATCGCCACGCTCGAGCGCGAGCAGGCCGAGACGATCGCCCGCAACGAGCAGCACGAGGCGGAGCTCAACTCCACCATCCAGACGCACCTGGAGCGCATTGGTGAGCTGGAGGGTGAAGTCGAGGCGCTCAAGGCCCACCTGGCCGACCGCGAGAACGAGCTGACCGGGGAGCTGGAAGCCCTCACCCAGGCCAAGGCCGCCAGCGAGGCGGACCTCAACAGCCGGCTCGAGGCGCTGCAGAACGCCAAGGACGCCCTGGAGACCGACCTCACCGGCCGGCTCGAGGCACTCACCAACGCCAAGAACGCCCTGGAGGCGGACCTCTCCGCCCAGCTCGACGCGTCGCAGAAGCACGGCGAACAGCTCCAGGCCCGCATCGTCTCGCTCGAGGACACCGTCGCTCAGCGCGACGACACCATCGAGGGCCTGCGCACGGACGTGTCGGACCGCGACACGCGCATCGCCAACCTCACCGGCGAGCTGGAGGCCACCTCTCAGACGCTGGCCGAGACGCAGAACAAGCTGGCGCAGACCGAGGAGACGCTCTCCACCACGCGTGGCGAGCTGGAAGCCACCTCCCAGTCGCTGGCCGACACTCAGACCAAGCTGACGCAGACCGAGGAGACGCTCTCCTCGACCCGTGGCGAGCTGGAGGCCACCTCTCAGACGCTGGCCGACACTCAGGCCAAGCTGACGCAGACCGAGGAGACGCTCTCCTCGACTCGCGGCGAGCTGGAGGCCACCTCTCAGACGCTCTCGGAGACGCAGGGCACCCTGTCCCGCACCGAGGAGGCGCTGTCCACCACGCGCGGCGAGCTGGAGGCCACCTCCCAGACGCTGGCCGAGACGCAGAACACGCTGGAGCAGACCCGCGGGCAGCTGGCCTCCACCACGGCCATCCGCGACGAGCTGGACAGCGAGCTGACCGAGACCAAGGCCACGCTCGAGCACACCCAGGGCGAGCTGTCCCGCACCCTGGAAGTGCTGTCCACGCGCGAGGGCGAGCTCAAGACGGCGCGCGGTGAGATCGAACGCCTCACCGGCGAGCTGCGCTACACCGAGCAGGCCAAGGCCGACCTGGAGACGGACCTCACCGGCCAGATCAGCCAGCTGCGCACCGAGCTGTCCGAAACCCAGGGCAACTACGAGGCCGAGCGCTCCGCGCACCAGAAGCTGGCCGAAGAGACCTCCGCGCAGATTCAGGCCCTCACCGGCGAGCGCGACGGGCTGCGCAGCGAGCTGGACAGCACCATCCAGGACCTGACCTCCACCCAGGGCCAGCTGGCGCAGACGCGCGAGACGCTCTCTCGCGAGCAGGCCGCGCACGAGGCCACCCGCCAGCAGGCCGCCCAGACGCAGTCGGACCTGGAGTCGCAGCTCACCGACGCGCGCGACCACGGCCAGGACCTGGCCGAGCAGCTCGCCGCCACCAAGCAGGAGCTGGGCGAGCACGTCGCCAAGGAGACGCAGCTCATCTCTCAGCTCGCGGATGCCGAGAACACCCGGCACTCGCTCGAGGAGCGGCTGCACACGCTCACCGAGGAGTCCACGCGCCGCGAGGAGCTGCTCCAGAACGACCTCACCAACAAGAGCAAGGAGCTGTCCGACACGCTCCGCAAGCTCACCACGGTCACTCAGGAGAAGCAGCGCCAGACCGAGCAGCTCACCCGCGACGCCAACGCCAAGGCCGAACAGATCAAGCAGCTCGAGGCGCGGATGCAGCAGCAGGCCGCCGACGCCAAGAAGCAGGCCGACGCGCTCCAGCAGCAGGTGTCCGGGCTCACCGGTGACCTGGAAGGCGCCCGCAAGGAGATCGCCGGCCGCGACGAGCAGCTACGCCAGGCGGGCAACGCCCAGGCCAAGCTCATGGCCGACAAGGACGCGGTGGCCGGCCAGCTCCAGCAGACCGAAGGCCGGCTGCAGCAGCTCCAGCAGGCCCAGGCCGCCGAGCGCACCGAGGCCAAGCGCGCCGCGGACGAGCTCTCCAAGAAGCTCGCCACCGCCGAGGCCCGCATCGCCCAGCTCACCCAGGAGGCCCAGCAGCGCGCCGCCGACGCCGAGGGCAAGCTCAAGGAGGCGCAGGGCCAGCTCACCACCCGCGCCCGGAAGATCCAGGAGCTGGAGCTGGCGCTGGAGAACGCCGTCAGCGCCAAGGGCCGCGCCGAGAAGGACATGAACGCCAAGGTGACTGCCGCCGAGGCGAAGGCCAACGAGGCCGCCACCAAGCTCGCCGCCGCCCAGCGCGAGCGCAAGGAGCTCGAGGCCAAGCAGCTCAAGGAGATCGAGGACCTCAACGCCAAGCAGAAGGCGGAGCTCGAGCGCCGCGACTCCATCAAGGCCCAGGAGGTGGCCCGCCTGCAGCAGTCCGTGCAGGAGAAAAGCAAGGCGCTCAAGGTCGCCGAGCTCGAGCTGGCTCGCTACAAGAGCAAGGCTCCGGGTGGCGCCACCGCCGCCGCCAAGCCCGCCGCCAAGCCCTCAGGTGGGGACGACGACGAGAACGCCGTGAAGACCCAGACCAACACGGTGGCGGCTCCGGCCGCTCCGGCTCCGGCTCCGGCTGCGGCCAAGCCGGCGGCGGCCAAACCCGCCACGGCGGCCCGCCCTGCCGCCACCTCCGGGGTCAAGAAGGCGCCGCCACCTCCGGTTCAAGCGGCTCCGGCCCCGGCGCCCGTGCCCTCGGATGAGCTGGAGGACTCCAGCGACCGCACCGTCATGGTCCCGCTGTCCTCACTCAAGCCCCAGGAAGACGACCCCTGGTCGGCGCTCGTGGATGAGCTGGACAAGTAAGCGCCCGTAAAAAAAAGGAGCGCGGTCCCTCGCCGGACCGCGCTCCTCGCTTTTCGGACCCCTGCTTCTTTAGAAAGCCGAGCGGGCTTCCCTCACCAGATCCCGGAAGTGCAGCGAGGCGAGTACGTCTCGCAGGGGCACCCCACGGCCAAGGGCCTGGGCCTGCACCTGCGCCTGCCGCCACTTCGCCAGCAGGGTCCGCGTGGCCACATATGCCAACACCAGCGGAAACCCGCCCGGCAAGAGCGCCACCAAAACCGCCAGCACCATCCTCAACCACACCCACATGACTACGCACCCCTGAGAAAGCTTGAACGCCCGGTTTTGATGCAGTTCCTATGCCCAGGGTGCGAAAAATATTTCCGCCTGTGGTTACGCGTGGTTGCTGTACGGGCAACGTGGCTACCCACCCTCAGCAAGTCGTAAACCCTGGCATTTTTGCCCCGGTTGTCACGGATCGCATCGGTTAAGTTCAGTCCGTGAGCCCCCCTTCCCCGACCTCCGAGAGCCGTCCTTTCGCCAGCGTGGATGACGCGGCGACCCGCCTGGAACAGGTGGGCTACCTGACCTCCGAGGAGATCGCCACCACGTGTTTCCTGGCGGACCGGATGGACAAGCCCATCCTGGTCGAGGGCCCCGCCGGGGTGGGCAAGACGGAGCTGTCCAAGGCGCTGGCCCAGGCGCTGGGCCGCGAGTTCATCCGGCTGCAGTGCTACGAGGGGCTGGACGAGGCCAAGGCGCTCTACGAGTGGGAGTACGCCAAGCAGCTGCTCTACACGCAGCTGCTCAAGGACAAGATCGGCGAGATGGTGGGCGATGCGCGCTCGCTCTCGGAGGCGGCGGACCGGCTGGCCTCGGGGGACGCGGTCTTCTTCTCCGAGCGTTTCCTGCTGCCGCGGCCCATCCTCAAGGCGCTGCTGTCCGAGCGGCCCGCCGTGCTG
>DASVVJ010000489.1:0-15206 GCA_036389955.1 Myxococcaceae bacterium | reverse complement strand
AGGTCATCAGAGTGGCGCATCGTTCGTTGGCTTCCGGGTTGGGGACAGCCACGAGGCACCCAACCGTGCGCACCTCTGTTGCCGAAGGTACTGCAACAATGGACCCGTGGCTCCTCCAACTCTCGCTAGCGTCCTTGGGGTCTGCAGCCGAGTTGCTCAGCAGGACGTTGGACTTCGCTCGGGCTGCTCTGGCAGCGGCCCTCCTCGGCCCCTCTGCACCCTCACTCCCCCTCAACTGGACCCCCATCTCTCTTTGGCGTCAGCATCCGCTGACAACGGGCTGACGCCCGCCGTGGCATCTCCGCATGAGGCAGCAACTGGCTGGCTTCCCGGAGAACGTCTAGCGCCTGCTCGCACCGGCCATTCCGGGACATCATCTGCCCCAGGAACACGCGGGCCTCGTAGCCGCCAGGATCGAGACGTACCGCAAGCGCGATCCGCTCTTCCGTTTGTGGCCGGAGATAGCTCAACTGCCTGGCCCATCCCGTCACCGCTCCATACACTAGTGGTCCGCCCACCAGCAGGACAGCCCCGGCCACCGCCCACCATCGCCCTGCCCCTGGGACGCCCACCATCCACTCCCGCTGTGAGCGAGCCAATGCTCCCACTGTGACGGCCACGAGGAAGGTAGCGGTGGGCGTCAGTAGCACCGTGTCCAGCGCCCCCAGCACGAGCAGGGCCGCCAGTACCGCCATGAGCGCAAGCGCCTCCACCCTGGACTCTGGCTCCGGGCTCTGGCGCACCCGTCTCCAGCACTGCACGAACAGCAGCCCCGCCACTGCGGCGAGCAGAGCCAGCGCGGGAAGGCCGCGCTCGGCGAGCAGCCCTACCCAATCCGACTGCGGCAACACATCCACCGGCAGCAGCGCATCCACCGTGTACGAAGGATCGCCCGGTGTGGCGTAGCGCGGATAGTGCACCATCCAGTTCCCTGGCCCCACCCCTAGCAGGGGTGCGTCCGCGGCCATGCGCAGGGTGTTCGCGTACTGAATCAACCGGCCTCGGCCCGAGCCCGCATCGTGCTCTCCGATGCGGCGAAGCGTGTCCGCGTAGGAACTGCGCCATTCCAGGGTATTGGGCAAGCCGAGCGCGAGCCCCACTCCGGTCAGCACGGCGACGATGAAGCTGGCGGTGCGCCAGGTGATTCCACCTAGGCCACGACGCCCCAACGCCCACGCGCCAGCCATGGCAATCCCCAGCACGAAGGCCACCAGCCATGAGGCCCGCGAGCGTGTCAAGGTGACGGCCGTTCCCAGCAGAATGACGACGACCAGCAACACGCCCACCTTCCAACGCTCCCGTGCCCGGACAAGACAGAGCCACGCCACGGGAAGGCAAAGTACCAGCAGATGCGCCGCGCGGTTGCGGTGGCCCAGCGTGCCTCCCGGCGCCCGATTCCACGTCGAGAGCCCTGTGAGCGGGCCATAAGCCTCCAGCAACACGGAGAGTGCCAACAACCCGGCCGCGAGCGCCACCGCGAGGAGCAGTGTCTCCCGGCGGCCTTCCTCCGCCAATGCCCGTGCCGCCAGGAAGAGAACACTGCCGGAGAAAGTCACCCCCACCGCAGCGGGTACCAGCCAGGGGTTATGCGCGACGAACAGTGACGAGAGCAGGCCCAGCCCGGCAAAGCCCCCGAGCAAAAGCGTCACCGTGTCCAGCCTCCAGCGCCGCACCTGCACCAGACAGGTCACCCCCGTGGCCAGCGCAGCCCCATGAAAGAGCATGGCCTTTGGGAAGGTGAACCGGTCCGTCATCAGCCACTCCCGGGGCACCGCTACCAACATCGTGGCGAGCAGCCCCCCTACCAGGCAGGCACATGCCGCACCTGTCCTGGAGACCCGCGTTGGGCTCGTTTCATCGGCCATGGTGGAGCATCTCCGAATACAGCGCCGCGGTTACGCGCTCCCGCTCCCAGCCACACTCCTCCCAGAGCACCGTGTCCATGAGCACAGGCTCTGGCGAAGGCACCCGGGACTCCTCGGTGGGAGCACGGGCCGCCAGCAGCGCCTCGGGAAGTGGCTGACCACGCTCCAGGCTGGCGTGCAGCATGTCCATGCGCATCAGCGCCCGCATGTAATCGCGAGGCTCCAGCAATCCCGAGGCCCGGAACTGGCCCAGCACCCGGGACTGGACG
Organism: Myxococcaceae bacterium; assembly: GCA_036389955.1. Taxonomy (GTDB): domain Bacteria; phylum Myxococcota; class Myxococcia; order Myxococcales; family Myxococcaceae; genus DATHBR01. Next base: position 13,072 of record DASVVJ010000489.1, on the reverse strand, counting down.
GCACGTGCCCGCTTCGCATTGTCACCCACCAACGCCCGGCGTGGCGCGGCCAGCAGGCCCGCCAGGAAGCTGGCCTCGAAGGCATCCAGCGAGGCGGGCGCCTTGCCGAAGTAGTGCTCGCTAGCGCTACTGGCCCCCCATACCCCGTCTCCCCACTCCACCGTGTTCAAGTAGAGCTCCAGAATGCGCCGCTTGTGCAGCGTCGCCTCCAGCTCGCGCGCCATCAACAGCTCGCGCAGCTTGCGGTGTACCGTGCGCTCCGGAGAGAAGTACAGGTTGCGAGCCAGTTGCTGCGTCAGCGTGCTTGCTCCGTGACGGGTCCGGCCCTGCAGCCACCCCCGCGTCGCGCTCCACAGGTTGCCCCACTCCACGCCATGGTGCCGGAAGAAGCTCCGATCTTCGGCCTTGAGGACGGCGCACGCCAACAGCGGAGAGAGCTGCTCCAAGGGTGTCTCTCTTACCGACCAAGTGTCTTCCGGCACGCCGCGCTCCACTGCCCGCAGGAGCATGAAGCGGGTGCGTACCGGTGTCTGCTCTGTCAGCTGCGAGGCATCCGGTGTGAAGAGCCAGAGTCCTGTCACATACAAGGCAGGCGGCAAGAGCACGCCGAGCACCAGCCGCACTCTCCTACGCAGACGCCCTTCGTGAGATTTCATTCGCAATAAGTATGCATGAATGCGCTATCAATGTCATGTGCACAATGGCCTGGAGGTGGGAGATTCGTGGTCACGCTCTAGTCACGCACCTGGTGCCAAGTTCCGCCCGCCTGAGGCTGGAAAAGCTCATCATTCATGGCCTCGGGCGGTGAGCACGTGTGTTGTCTGTATTTGAACATCCAACGTCACACATGAAAGGCCGTTTGAATGATCTCTCGCATCAATACCCAGCGCTCTCTCTGTGGTTTGCTGGCTCTCGCCATCTTCTCAACCACGCTGGGCTGCAGTGGAGGGGGCTCCTCCGACTCGGGCTCCCGCCGCAACTACCGCATTCTCTCTCACGTCAAGGAGACGCAGCGCCTCGCCGCCGACTACCGGGAGCGCAGCGGCCGCTACACCATCGCCTTCCCGGATCAACAGGCGCGTGACGTCTCCTACTATCTGCGCAACTACGTGACGCGGGGTGAGGGCGGCGTGGTGCTCGGAGTGTCCGACACGATTGGTGATTCGACCTATACGATCGACGATGAGACCTCGACGGTGACCATCGAGAGCGCGGGGGGGGTCGAGCAGTTCATCGTCAACCCGGACGAGAGCATCACCTCGGGTGGGACATGGTTCCCGAACGGAGAGGTCGCCGCCGCATACCTCGATGGGACGTCGACGTTGGGAGCCATCTCCGACGAATCCGTCGCCGTCGTTCATGACCAGGTGGGTACCGAGATTGGCGGCTACGATGACTCGTCGCGAAGCACCGCGGCCGTTTTCGTCGTTGCCGCTACGTGGGTGCTCACCTCAGAGCTCCTCTGCCGTCGCGAGTACCGGCGGGTGAACTACAACTATTACCAGATGTCACGGTACTGCCAGGACTGGTGCCGCAATCGGTACTGCCGCTAGCTGACTGAGCTGTCACAAGGTACCGGGGCTGTGCCTGCCCCGGTACCCCTCCGTGAATTTCGCCCCAGCAAGCCATTGCTCATGCGTGTCTTGATACCCATTGTCGTCCTCTCCATGGCCTTGATGGCGGCGGTCGTGGGCAGGCACCGCTCCTCGAAGAAGAGCGGCGTGCCTTCCGGAATCTTCGTCCTCTTCACCCGCGTGGACCCGCCCATGCTCCAAACCCGTTGCCCCGAAGGGCAGTGTGCTTATCTCGAGTTGGAGAACTTCTCGTGTCCAGAGGACATGTCACCTCCGGCGGAGGTCCTTATCGTCAGTGGCCACAGCGTTCCACCGCAGTACCTGAGCGCTCCTCCCCAGGCGATCGCACGAGTGGTCCAATGCCTGCGCCCCCGCATGGTCGTGTTGGACACCTGTTATGGGTTCTCCTCGCCGCTGCTGGAGGAGTTGGCTTCGATCCAGCCGCCAATGCTCGTTATTGGAGCCACCTACAAGCTGCCGCCCGCGGGACTTGTCTATGAAGAGGCATTCTACACGGCGCAACCGGCACCCGAGCGGGCGCAACACATCCGCACCCGCTCGGGTGCCGGGCTGGAGCGCTGGTGGACTGATCGCGACGCTCTTCGCAGGACGCTGGCTGAGGTGGCAACCTGGGAAAGTCCCAGGCTCACCGCCAACCTGCAGCGAAAGCATCCAAACCTGGTGCGTGTTCCCCTTCATGGGAGCGAGGCAACGCTCCTGGCCCCCGTTGCTCCCGAGCGTTTCCGCCCATGAGGTTCCTCATCGCTGGAGGACTTCTAGGAGTGGCCTTCTGGGATGAGCGTGCCCAGCCATTGGCATGGGTGGGGCTCGTGGTCCTGACGCTGGCCTTCCACCGCGCCGGTTTGCCTCGCCGAGCCCTGGCGGGCGGGTTCATGGCGCTCCTGTTGAAGCAGGTCGTCGCGCTGTATTGGATGCTGCCGACACAGGTTCAATTCCTCAAGCTGACCTGGCTGACGGGCCTTGGAATCTGCCTCCTCATGTTTGTCTTGATGGTGGGCATTCTGTTCGCTCCCTTGGCCGTGGGCATCCTGCTTCAGCGGTGGCTGCCCATTCGTTGGTGGTTGCCAGTAGCCTGGGCCGTCGGAGAGGTTTTGCTGGAGCACCTTAGCGGTGCGGCAATGGGACATTGGCTGCACAGCCAGTGGGCCATGCGGCCGGTGCTGCACAGCCTGGCCTTCCTGGGATGGTTCCCCACTCTCCTGCTGGGGCTCTACACCTGCGCCAGCATGGGCGATGCCATCGCGGCTCGCTCGCCACGTGCGTTGTGCGCGCCGCTGGCCCTCACGGCCTTCCTGCTACTGCTTCCACCCATTCCCGTTCCGGAGGATCCGCTGCGAGGCATTGCAGCCATGAACCTGGCCACCGCGAGCCAGGTTCCCACGGAGTTGCCAGCGGGGGTGGAGCTACTCGTCTGGCCCGAGGCCTCTGTTCGAGGCAGACACCGCCTTTCCGAAGGCCCCCAGCGGACCGGCGCCCGTCTGTCCACCTTCACGCCCCCATTCAAGGCACACAACCTCATCGGGCTGATGCTCAAGACACCCGAGGGTAACCTCAATGCCGCCGCCGCGGTGGACCCAGAGGGCGTGGTCCACGCGACTCGCGGTAAGTCCGTGCTCGTACCCGTGGGAGAGCGCCCCTTCTGGGGCATGCCCGTCTTGAACGGCGAAGGGTTGTCTCCCGGCAGACAGCGCCCCCTGCTGTCCGTTGCCTCGACCCGGGTGGTTCCGCTGATCTGCTATGAGGCCTTCAGCCGCACCATGGTCATGAGCGGCAAGCAGTCGGGCGGAAAGGTGCTCGCGGTGCTGGCCAGTGACCGCCCACTTGCGGGCAGTCGCATCGCCATAGAGCAGAGCCTGGGTGTGGTGCTCCTCCGCTCCGTGGAATTCCAGCTCCCCGCTGTGCGCGCATCGCTCGGAGGCATCTCTGCCCTGATGTCACCCGACGGGAGAATCCTCGCACGGAGCTCCCTGGGGCGCAGCGAGGTTCTTGTCACCTCCGCTTCCTCGGACCCTGCGCCCCGCCCTCCGCAACTCCCGCTGTCACATCACTCCTTGCGCTAACAGGGAGTAAGCTACTCGGGGATGTTCTCCCAGGCAGGTGCGGAGAAGGTGATCGCGGGGATTGGGGCAGCGGCCAGCCAGAAGCGGATGAAGCAGAGGACGCCACGGGTGGACTTTCGCCGAGTTGCTCTGCAGGACGTGGACTTCGACGTGTTGGCCTGTGTGAGGTGTGGAGGCAGGCTTAAGGGGCTTGGCGGGCCGTGAAGGGAGCAGGAGGGGTGAGGGCGATTATGGAGCCCCTGGGCGGGTGTGGATCCGATCCTGAGCGTTGGACAAAGCCCAGAGAATCTGGTGGGTAGGGTGGCCTGAGGAGGCAGAGCCATGGCGAAGGTCACCATTGAAGTGCCTGAGGAGTTGGCGGAAGCAGTCAGCAAGGTGGCAGCAGAGCTGGAGGCGGGGCTTGCGGCCATAGGCTCCGGCAAGCCGCTGGACTTTGCAGAGTGGGAGAGGCGCGCGGCGGCCAGTGCGTCAGAGGTGGAACGCGAAGTGGTGCGGAGGTTGCTTCGAGGGCTCGACGTCGACGCGGCCCACGTCCGAGTCGATGGACGCGTGCACGCCCGCGTCGGCCGCTACGCGGCGACGTACAGGACGCAGGCGGGGGAAGTCCAAGTAGAGCGCAGCCTGTACCGGGAGGTGGGCGTACGCAACCGGCCCACGGTGGACGCGGTCAGCTTGCGCGCAGGCTGTGTGGACAAAGGCTGGCTGCCGGAGACGGCCAAGGCCATGGCGTACCTGGTGGGGTGCAGCACCTCGCGCGAGGCGGAGGGCACCTCGCGCGCCCTGTACCGGCTGCCCTACAGCCGCAGCAGCTTCGAGCAGGTGGCACATGCGGTGGGAGCGCTGTACGGCGCCGAACGTGTGCACGTGGAGGCGGCCCTGGTGCAGGCCCTCGAAGTGCCGCAGGGCGCGCACTGTGTCAGCCTGAGCCTGGACAGGGTGGCGCTGCCCATGGAGGAGCCCAAGGCCCGGCCTGTGGGCCGCCCACGCAAAGACGCGCCCGAGCGCCCCGTGGACGTCGTCTTCCGCATGGCCTACGCCGCCTGCCTCACCTTCCATGACGAGCAGGGCCAGGCCCTGCAAAGCCTGCGCTTCGGCCGCATGCCAGAGGGGGACGTGGAGGGCCTCTGCGCGCGCCTGGCCCTGCACACGCAGGCGGCGCTCTCGCAGCAGCCCTCTCTTCATGTGGCCGTCCTCACCGACGGGGCGCCCGAGATGCACCAGCGGCTTGACGAGGCGCTCGCCAAGCATGCCCCCGCTGCGAAGGCCCCCGTGCGCCTGGTGGACTTCTGGCACCTGATGGAGAAGCTGGGCGCCGCAAGCCTCCTGCTTGCAGGCGACAAGGCGAAGGCTCTGCGCGAGCGCTGGAAGATGTCTCTTCTCAACCAGCCCGGCGCCATCTGGCGCATTGCCAGCGAGTTGCACCAGTCGGGCAAGCGCGAGGTGGTGGTAGGCTGGGCTTGTCCACACTCTGTGCGAGGGTCGGTACTTGAACTACGCGGAATCGCCAGCGCGGCGGTGCGCAAGCTCTCTGAATGCAGCAAGTAAAAATCGATAAAAGGTAAAAGAAAACCCGGGCCCGCCGTATGTGGAAATTTCAAACACCTCGCCGGAGCGGAGGAGTACCTGGAGCGAGCGTGAAACCGGCTTCTTGCTGGGCAACAGGAACTGCTCAACTGCATTGAAATGCAAGGCCTTGCGCGCGCTGTCTTACAAGATCAGCAGCCCTTCTTCGCTGAGCACAAGGGCATCGTGCTCGCTTCCCTTGACCAGCACAGTCAGTTCTTCAGCCGGTAGCCGGTCTTGAAGATCCACCCGACTCCCGCCAGGCACACCGAGAAGAACAGCACCGTCGCCGCCAGGCTGATGCCGACATCGACGTCCGCCGTGCCGTAGAAGCTCCAGCGGAAGCCGCTGATCAGATAGACCACCGGGTTGAACAGGGCGACCTTGCGCCAGAGCGGCGGCAGCATGTTGATCGAATAGAAGGTCCCGCCCAGGAAGGCCAGGGGCGTGATGATCAGCATCGGGATGAACTGAAGCTGCTCGAAGCCCTTGGCCCAGATGCCGATGATGAAGCCCAGCAGACTGAAGGTGACCGTCGTCATCACCATGAAGGCGATCATCCACAGCGGATGCAGGATCTGCAGCGGCACGAACACGGCCGCGGTGGCCAGGATGATCAGTCCCAGGAGGATCGACTTGGTGGCCGCCGCCCCCACATAGGCGATGACGATCTCGATGAAGGAGACCGGCGCCGACAGCAGCTCGTAGATGGTGCCGGTGAACTTTGGAAAGTAGATCCCGAACGAGGCGTTCATCGTGCTCTGGGTGAACAGCGACATCATGATCAGGCCCGGCACGATGAAGGCGCCGTAGGGCACCCCATCGACCTCGGTCATGCGCGAGCCGATCGCCGAGCCGAAGACCACGAAGTACAGAGAGGTCGAGATGACCGGCGAGACGATGCTCTGCCACACGGTGCGGAAGGTGCGCGCCATCTCGAAATGGTAGATGGCGCGGATCGCGTGAACGTTGAATCTCATGGGCTGGCTCATTTCCGGTCTCCCACCAGGCTGACGAAGATCTCCTCCAGCGAGCTCTGGCTGGTTTGCAGATCCTTGAAGGCGATCCCTTGCGCTGCCAGCCGCTTCAGCAGGGTCGGGATGTCCGTGCGCTGGTCATTGGAATCAAAGGTATAGGTCAGCTCGGTCCCGGCCGCTGACAGCGTCAGCCGCAGGTCAGCCAGCTCGGACGGGATGGCAGCGAGCCGGTCCGGCAGGTTCAGGGTCAGCTGCTTCTTGCCCAGCTTGGTCATCAGCGCGGTCTTGTCCTCGACCAGGATGAGCTCGCCCTTGGAGATCACCCCGATGCGGTCCGCCATCTCCTCGGCCTCGGCGATGTAGTGGGTGGTCAGGATGATGGTCACGCCGCTGGTCCGCAGGCTCCGCACCATCTGCCACATGTCGCGCCGCAGCGCGACGTCCACGCCGGCGGTCGGCTCATCGAGGAACAGGATCCGCGGCTCGTGAGACAGGGCCTTGGCGATCATCACCCGCCGCTTCATGCCCCCCGACAGGGTCATGATCTTGGAGTCCTTCTTGTCCCACAGAGACAGATCCTTGAGAACCTTCTCGATGTGCGCCGGGTTGGGTGCCAGTCCGAACAGCCCCCGGCTGAAGCTGACCGTCGCCCACACCGTCTCGAAGGCGTCGGTGGTCAGCTCCTGAGGCACCAGCCCGATCTTGGACCGCGCCGCCCGGTAATCGCGCTGGATGTCGTGCCCATCGGCCAGCACCACACCGGTGGTGGGAGTCACGATTCCGCAGATGATGCTGATCAGGGTCGTCTTCCCCGCGCCGTTGGGCCCCAGCAGCGCGAAGAGTTCACCCCGGCGAATCTTGAGGTTAATCGTCTTGAGCGCATGCAGGCCCGAGGCGTACGTCTTGGTCAGCCCCTGAATGGAGACAATGGGTTCCATCGGCGGCGATATAGCTCAAGGCGGCGTGGTTGCACGGTTATCCCGGCGGGAGCCTGAAGAACTCCGAGGCTGCAACGCGGGCCGGGTCCAGGCATCTTAGGGGGTATGGTGCGACACGTCATCGTCGTGGGTGCAGGGCCGGGAGGGCTGTCGGCGGCCATCAACCTGGCAGGCCAGGGGTTGAAGGTCACCGTGGTGGAGAAGGACGCGGTGCCTGGGGGCCGGATGAAGGGGCTCACGCTGGGGGCCCAGGGCGAGTATGCGCTGGACACGGGCCCGTCCATTCTCCAGCTCCCCGGGGTGCTGGAGCGCATCTTCGTGCGCTCGGGCAAGCGGCTCGAGGACTACGTGAAGCTGGTGCCGGTGGAGCCGAATACCCGGGTGCACTTCTGGGACGGCACGTTCCTGGACACCTCGAAGGACTCGGAGCGGATGTCGGCGGCGGTGGCGAAGTTCGGCGCGGACAAGCCGGCGGCGCTGCGCGCGTGGCTGGAGGAGGGCCGGAAGAAGTACGGCATCGCCTACGAGAAGTTCATCGCCACCAACGCGGGGAGCCTGGGGTACTACGCGCCGTGGCGGCTGGCGCCCACGCTGCGCTTCAAGCCGTGGCAGACGCTGTACCGGCACCTGGACTCGTTCTTCCACGATGACCGGATTACCTACGCGCTGTCCTACCCCTCGAAGTACCTGGGGCTGCACCCCACCACGTGCTCCTCGGTGTTCAGCGTGATTCCGTACCTGGAGCTGGCCTTCGGGGTGTGGCACGTGCAGGGCGGCTTCCGGGAGCTGGCGCGGGGGATGATGCGCTGTGCGCAGGACCTGGGCGCCACCTTCCGCATGGGCGAGGCGGTGGAGCAGGTCCGGGTGGACGCGGGACGCGCGGTGGGCGTGCGGCTGGCCAGCGGGCAGACCCTGGACGCGGACGCGGTGGTGATCAACGCGGACCTGGCGTACGCGGCACAGAACCTGGTGCCCGCGGACGTGCGCTCGGGCACGCGGCTGTCGGACGCGGCGCTCGACAAGGCGAAGTACTCGTGCAGCACGTTCATGGCGTACTACGGGCTGGACACGGTGTACCCGGACCTGCCGCACCACCTCATCTATCTGTCCGAGAACGCGCGGCGCACGGACCGGGATGCGCTGGAGGACCGGTCCGTGGACGTGGACGATCCGCCCTTCTACGTGTGCAACCCATGCGTGACGGACACGTCAGGAGCGCCGAAGGGACACTCGACGCTGTACGTGCTGGTGCCCACGCCGAACACGGCCCAGTCGGTGGACTGGGCGGCCACGGAGCGCACGCTGCGCGAGCGGATCCCGGACATGCTGGCCAAGGTGGGGCTCAAGGGCGTGCGAGGGCACATCAAGGCCGAGCGCTACTTCACGGCGGAGACGTGGCGGGATGACTTCCACGTGTTCCGCGGAGCGGTGTTCAATCTGTCGCACACGTGGCTGCAGCTCGGCCCACTGCGGCCCCGGGTGAAGAACCCGGACGTGGAGGGGCTGTACTGGGTGGGCGGAGGCACGCACCCGGGCAGCGGGCTGCTCACCATCATGGAGAGCGCGAACATCGCGGCGGACTACCTCACGCGCGAGGCGGGCAAGGGGCCCCTGCCGCAGTGGCCCTATGTGCCGCCGCTCGAGGGCGAGCACGCTCCGGGCGCCAAGGCGCGCTAGTCCTGGGCGCAGGGAATCTCCAGGGTGGCCGTGGCCCCCTTGCCCGGGCCCTCGCTCTCCAGCAGGAGCCGGCCTCCGAGCATCCGCGCCGCCAGCGCGCTGGTGTGCAGGCCAAAGCCGTGGCCCTGCTTGCGCGTGGTGAAGCCGTGTTGAAACAGCCGCTCGCGGATCTCCGGCGCAATGCCCAGGCCGGTGTCCACCACCTGGATGCGTGCCGTCGGCCCCTCGGCGGACAGCCGGATGTGGAGCCTGCGCTGGTCCTCGGGCATGGGGTCCAGCGCGTCCCGGGCGTTGGCGATGAGGTTGATGAGGATCTGCAGCAGCTTGTGCTTGTCCACCCTCACCCGGGGCAGGGCCGCCAGCTCGTGGGTGATGTGCACCCCGTGCCGCTTGAGCGCGTGCATCTGGATGCGCAGCGCGTCCCGGATGAGGTGCGCCAGGTCACACTCCTCCGTCATCATCGAGGCCTTGGCGTAGGTCTGCTGCACCACGATGATGGAGCGGATGTGCTCGATGTGTTTACCCATCGCCTCCAGGTCCTCCAGGAGGCGGGCCTGCTCATCGATCAGCACGCCGGAGACGGCGGAGAGGTAGCTCGGAAGATTGCGGCCCCGTCCCTCCGGGGACAAGAACTCCACCAGCCCATCGCGGTTGGCGACCAGCAGGTCCGTGGCCCGCTTGAGCTGGCCAATGCGCAAGGAACCCACGGTCTGGCGCATGACCTCGAGGTTGATGACCGCACTGTTGAGCACGTTGCCCACGTTGTGCAGCACGCTGGCGGCCACCTCGGCCATGCCCACCTCGCGCGCGGTGGACACCAGCCGGGTCTGGGCTTCTTTCAGCTCGCGGGTGCGCTCCTCCACCCGCCGCTCGAGCTCGTCGTTGGCGCGGCGCAGGGCCTCGTGGGTCCGCTGCACGTCCGCGTACAGCCGCGCGTTCTCCAGGGAGATGGCGGCCTGGGAGGCCAGCTGCCCCAGCAGCGCCAGTCGCCCGGCGGTGAAGGCGCCAGCGGCCAGGTTGTTCTCCAGGTACAGCACGCCATGCAGCTTGCCCTTGCGTGACAGGGGCAGGCAGAGCACCGAGCGGACCTGGCCGCCCGAGAGGTACTCGTCGGACGGGAACGCATGGGGCTTCGTGGCATCGTCGATGAGCACGTGCTCCCGGGTACGCCGCGCGTAGTTGATCAGGGACCAGGGCAGCCTGGCGCCAAAGCCTCCCGCGGCGGTGCTGGCCGCCACCGAGAGCCCCTCGCCCTCGGGCAGCAACAGCGCGCCGTGCTGGGCACCCGCGTTCTCGATGGCCACCCGCAGCAGCGTGTCCGCCAGCCGCTCCAGGACAATCTCTCCGGAGATGGCCTGCTGGGCCTTCACCACCGTGAGCGCGTCGAGCTGGGCCGAGTCCGTGCGGGCCGCCGGGGTGTTCACCAGCTCCGTGGGGGGGGCGAGCCCCAGCCACTGGGACTCCAGGTGCCGAGCCTTGCCCCGGGCTCCCCACCGCAGGTAGGCCGTGTGGGCCTCGCGCGCCAGCGCATGGGCGATGGAGGGAAAGCGCCGCGAGCGCCAGAAGTTCGCCGCCAGCTCACAGGCGACGGCCTCGTGGTGGTTGAAGTGGTGCTCGCGGGCCAACTGGATGGCTTCTTCATAGGCGGTGGCGGCCTGCTCGGAGCGGCCCTTCAGGCGCGCCAGCTCCGCGGCCACCATGCGCTCCGGAGCGCGGAAGGTGTCCGCGCAGAGCGACGCCCACTGGGAGAGCTGCTGGTGGTGCTGCTCGAGTTCCATCAGCCGCTGGGGCTGCTCGCCGGCCGTCGCGGGGGTGAGGCTCCGGGCCAGGCTCAGCGCCCGGTAGAGGTGGAAGTCCAGGAGCTGCAGGCTGCCCAGCATGGCCCACAGCAGCTCGGCGGCCTTGTCCGCCGCCTCGAGCGCCTCGGCGTAGGCGCCGCACATGAAGCGCGACTTGAGCCTGGCCATCCAGTACGCGCAGCGCAGGGTGCTCATGCGCTCGGGCCGCAGGCTGGCCTCGAACTGCCGCTCATCGAAGCCTTCTCCGCTCAGGGTGTGGAACGAGAGCGTGTGGCCGCGCAGGTGCTGCACGTAGCGCTGGTTGAAGAGAAACAGGCCCTGGGGATCCGCGGCACCGGAGCGGCGCAGGAAGTCACTGAGCGAGAGCGACTCCTGGTAGATGTCGTCCAGCGAGTGCCCCATGCCCAGGCGGTTGGTGATGACCGAGCCGCAGCAGTAGCTGGCGGTCATCAGCTCACCCACCTGGAGCGCGTGCTGATAGCCCTCGCGGGCCAGCTCCAGCGCGGCGGGAAGGGGGCGCGTCCAGTAGAAGATGAACTGCAAGCTGAAGAGCACCCGGGCCTTGTGGGCGGGCAGCTTGTGGCGCTCGACGAGCTCGAGCGCGAGCAGGGACAGGGCGAGCCCCTCCTGGTAGCGCTTGAAGAAGGAGCCGCTCACCACGCCGAACCAGCTCAGGCCGTGCACCGCGGTGTCGGTGAAGCCATGGCGCAGGGTGAGCGTCACGATCCGGCACAGGAGGAGGATGAGCAGGTGGTTGTCGGTGAAATAGGCGGGCCCGAAGAGCATGTCGAGCGCGTCCATCTCCTCCTTCATGCCCTCATCGTCCATGCGTGGCAGCGCGACGAGGCTCTCGCGGGGGCGCTGAGAGAGCAGGGCCCACGTCTCCTCATGGGCGGCCACCACCTCGGCCCAGGAGGGGCGCTGCGGCAGGTGCACGCCCAGCAGGGCCAGACACTCCAGGCTGCTGGTGACGGCGCTGGGAATCTCGCCGGTGGCCAGGAGGAGTTCCGTCCTCAGCCGGTAGGCGGCCACGGTCTGCGCGCGGCCGCGGGCCCGGTGCACCAGGTCCTCCACCAGGGGGCGCGCCTCGGCGAAATGGAGGCTGAGCAGCGCGCACCGGGCGCGGTCCCGCTGGAGGCCAAAGGCCAGCTCGAGGTCCGTCTCCCAGGGCTCGGCGGGCAGCAGCTCGAAGGACTCCTTCAGGTAGCGGCTGGCGGGACGGTACGCCGCCGAGGCCATGGCCTTGCGGCCCGCCTCGGCGTTCAGCCGCGCCAGGTGCTGGCGCTCGGCGGGCTCGGAGAGGAGCTTCGCCCCGGTGTTGAGGTGGCTGACGATCTCGAAGAGCCGCTCGCGCGTCTCCTCGGGGGAGAGGCGCGCCAGCAGCAGCCGGCCGATGCTCAGGTGGACCTGCGCGCACTCCTGTTCGGACAGCAGCGCCATCGCGGCCTGTTGGAGCCGGTCATGAAGGAAGCGGTACTCCTCCGGCCCGCTGCGCGCCACCACGCCTTCCTGGAGCGCGGGCTCGAGGCACTGCTCCACCTCGCCCAGCTCCTGGATGCCGCAGAGCGCCGCCAGCAACGGCAGCGGGAAGCTGCCGCCCACGCAGGCCGCCCGGCTCAGCAGGTGCTGAGTCCGGGGCGGAAGCTGGCGCAGCTTGCGCACGATGAAGTCCACCACACTGTCGCTGTAGCCGAGCGCCTGCACGCGCTCGGCATCCCACCGCCACGAGCCCTCGGGCGTACGCACCAGCAGCCCATCCTGGTGCAGCGTTTGCAACCACTGAACGAGGAGGAAGGGATTGCCCCCGGTTTTCCCGTGCGCCCACAGGGAGAAGGGCCGGAGCAGCGCTTCCCCCGCGCTGGGCAGGGCCTCGGCCACCAACGCCCGGAGCTGCTCCGGGCTCAGCGGCTCCAGCTCCAGGTCCGTCACCCGCGTGCGCGCCTTGCGCAGCTCCTCCTGCAGGGCCTTCAGCGGGTGCAGGGCATCGGGCTCATCGTCGCGGTAGGCCCCCAGCCACAGCACGGGCGGGGCTTTCGGGTGGGTGAGCAGGTGCTGCAGGAGCTGCAGGCTGGCCGGGTCGGCCCACTGCAGGTCATCCAGGAACACCACCAGCGGGTGCTCCGGGGTGGCGAAGAGGCCGAGGAACTGGCGGAACACGCGGTTGAGGCGGTGCCGGGACTCGGCGATGGGCAGCTCGGGCAGGGGCGGCTGGGGGCCCGCGACGAACTCCAGCTGAGGTACCAGGCTCACCATCAGCTGGCCCTGGTCCCCCCACGCCTGGCGCAGCCGCTCGCGCCAGGTGGCCAGCTCCTCATCACTGCCCGACAGCAGCTGCTGCACCAGGCCCCGCAGCGCGTGGGCCAGCGTGGCATAGGGAATGTCACGCCGCTGCGGATCAAACCGGCCCGAGAGGAAGAAGCCGCGCCGCTCCACCACCGGCTTGTGCAGCTCGTTCACCACCGC
>DASVVJ010000488.1:0-16430 GCA_036389955.1 Myxococcaceae bacterium | reverse complement strand
CAGCTCGTCGTGGCGCGGAACGGGTGGCTCGGTCTCCACCGCAGGCACATCGAACGCCGCCGCGGCGGGACGCGGAGGCGCACCCGGAGGCGGACGCAGCACCGGGCCCGGAGGCGGCAGCCCCGAGTGACGGCGGGCGGCCTCCAGCAGCGCGTGGTGGTGGCGGTAGCGCGCTTCCACCAGCTTGTGAATGAGGATGGGGCCTCCGGGCACCTTGCGCGCGGTGAGCGCCTGGGTGGCCTTGCGCACCGGGTAGCGCACCCGGCGGATCTGCACCCGCCAGCCCTTGGGCGTGTAGGTGAAGATGCCGTAGGCGGGACGGAGGTCTCCGTCTCGCGGAATGCCCGCGCTGGCCACATCCGCAATCAGCATGCGGCCCACGCGGCGGCGGTAGGGGAAGTGCAGGTGCCCGAACGCGCAGGCGGCTGCGTCCAGGTGCATGAAGAAGCGCCGGATGGAGATCTCGTCCAGCGTCGGATCCAGCGACTCCTCGAGGTTCTTCGGGTTGGCGTGGCAGACGAACAGGTCCTGCCCCTTGCGCGGCGAGTAGCGCACGGAGAAGGGCAGGGCGCCCAGCGTGCGCAGGTGCGCCTCGCCCAGCTGATCGCGCGTCCAGCGCAGCAGCTCCGTCTTCCAGTGGTCGCGCTCACGGTACGCCCCACCCAGGTAATTGCCGGCGAGGTAGCAGTCCGTGTTGCCCATCAGGACCGAGTCACACTTGTCCAGCAACAGCTCCACCGTCTCGCGCGGGTGGGCGCCGCGCAGTGCGAGGTCTCCGGCCGCCACGATGAAGTCGGGCGCCATCCTGTCGATGTCCTCGAGGACCGCCTCGCAGGCAGGGAGATTGCCGTGGATGTCCGCGAGGATCGCTACCCGCATGGTCCTTGCATCCTACCTGGATGCCGTCTCGGCGGTATCCACTGGAAGAAAAATCGCGAACACACTGCCTACATTGGGCTGGCTCTCGACCTTTACCTCGCCCTCCATGGCCCCCAACAGGTGCTTGACGATGGACAGCCCCAGACCCGTGCCCCCCATATCGCGGCTGCGACCTTTGTCCACCCGATAAAAACGCTCGAAAATACGGGACAAGTGCCTGGGCTCGATGCCCACCCCCGTGTCCTTCACCCGGACCACACAGCGCCCGTCCTCCAGGCTGCCGTGAACCTCGACCCGCCCGCCCGCCGGGGTGTACTTCACGGCGTTATCGAGCAGGTTGAGGAGGACCTGCTCGACTGCCCGCTCATCCCCCCGGGCCACCACGTCCGGGGCCACGTGGAGCTCCAGGTGGATGGACTTGCCCGCCGCCTTGGGCTTGACCGTCTCCGCCGCCCGCGAGGCCGCCACCGCCAGGGACACGCGCGAGAAGGTGAGCTTCACCTCGCGGGACTCCAGCCGGGACAGCTCCAGCAGATCCTCCACCAGCTCGGAGAGGCGCTCGGATTGCCGGTGGATGATTTCGACCATTTTCGCCGCCACGCTGGGGTCCTGCAGCGCGCCGCTCTGAAGCGTCTCCGCGTAGCCGCGCACGGCGGTGATGGGGGTGCGCAGCTCGTGGGACACGTTGGCCACGAAGTCCTTGCGCACCTTCTCCAGCCGCCGCAGCTCGGTGATGTCGTGGAAGACGGCGGCGCTGCCCGGCAGATCCCTGCCCAGCGGCGTCACCCGGACCGCCAGCGTGCGGGGAAAGAGCCCCTCCAGCGTCAGCTCCAGGCGTGACGAGGCGCCGTCGCGGCAGGCGCTCATCACCGCCTCGTTGAGGGCCTCGTTACGGATGAGCTCCAGCGGGCGCTGGCCGGTGATGCCCGCCTGGCCCGGCTGCAGCATCTCGCGCAGGGCGTCGTTGTGGCGCACCACGGTGCCCTCGGCATCGGTGACCCAGATGCCCTCGATCATGCCGTCCAACACGGCGGTGAGGGTGCGCGCCTCCTGCGTGAGCTGGGCGTGCTGGGCGATGTGCCGGGCATGGAGCGAGTCGATGGCGCCATCCAGCGTGGCCACCTCGTCCAGCGTGTCTCCGTCCGTGGGCGGCACGGGAGCGCCCTCGAGGCGGCTGCGCGTCTTGAGCGCGAGCGCGTCGAGCTGGCGCTGAGCGCTCTCCCGGCTGAGCGCGAGCGCGATGGCCGAGCCGGCCAGGGTGATGGCCGCCGCGGCCAGGGCGCTGTCCAGCGGGCCCAGCACCGCGAGCAGCGTCAGCACCAGCAGCGGGGGCAGCAGCAGGGGGACGACCAGAAAGCGCAGAGGCATGGGGCGGGCGCCTTACGGGGTGCTCAGCTTGTAGCCCACGCCGCGCACCGTCTCGATGATGTCACCCGCGGGCCCCAGCTTCTCGCGCAGGCGCTTGATGTGCGTGTCCACGGTGCGCGTGTGGATCTCCGCCTGAATGCCCCACACGTCCGAGAGCAGCACCTCGCGCGTCTGCACCCGGCCGCTGCGCTCCAGCAACGTGCGCAGCAGGCGGAACTCCAGCGCGGTGAGGATGATCTCCTCGCCTTTGACGCGCACCTGGTGGCGCGAGGTGTCCAGCTGGATCTCTCCGGCAGCCATCTGCGTGGCGCCTGTGTCCTCCACGTCCGAGCGCCGCAGCACCGCCTTGACCCGCAGCATCAGCTCGCGCACGGAGAACGGCTTCACCACGTAGTCGTCCGCCCCCAACTCCAGGCCCTGGATGCGATCGGCCTCCTGGCCCTTGGCGCTGACGATGACCACCGGCACCTTGCGCAGCTCGGTGTCGCTCTTGAGCATGCGCAGCACCTCGCTGCCGGCCACGTCCGGGAGCATCAGGTCCAGCAGCACCAGGTCCGGAGTCTTGGCGCGGGCCTTGGCCAGGCCTCCGGCGCCCGTGTTGGCGACCTCCGGCTCAAAGCCCGCGGCTCGCAGGTTGTACTCGACGAGGCCCGCGAGATCCTGTTCGTCCTCGATGATCAGGATACGCGCCATGAACGCTCTGCCTCCTGGATGGCCGTGAAGCCCAGCGGGGCTTCATTGCCGCACCAGTAGCAGATTCAATTGTGACAACGAGGTAGAAACTCGCGGCGCTGCCTGCCCCGCTGGAGACCCAGGGGCCAGGCCCACCGGGGCTTCAGTCGAAGGTGGGATCGCACGCCACGGCGTTCAGCGTCATGGGCGCGGCGAGGACCGGCTGGTTCCCGCTGGCATTCACCTCGTCCAGGTAGTTGCAGGAGCTGCCCAGGAAGCGCGGGGGGCTGTCCCCGGAGAGCGCCTCGATGACGAGCGCGTAGTCACGCCCCACGGGCACCTCGATGCTGACGTCCTGAGCGGTGCCCGAGCCACTGAGGCTCACCGGGAAGCGCAGCGCTCGCCCCTCGGTGCCCTTGCTGTCCTTGAGCACCAGGGCCTCGTCCTGCCGCACCTGCAGGCGCAGGCACGTCTTCTGGAGTTCCGTGCAGTCGCGCTGCTTGCCCTCGGTCAGCATCACGAGCTGGAAGCTCGCAAGCTCGTCCACCAGCGCCTGCTCCACGAGCAGTTCCACGCCGAACCGGGGGCCCTCATAAGGAGGCGCCTCTCCACACCCGGCGGCAAGCGTGAGGGGCAGCAGGGCGAGGGCAAAGAGGCGCAGGCTCATGGCGAGCTCGGGTTGATGCGGATGGTGACGGGCACGCGGCCCCTTTCCTCGGAGGAGGCGAGGGCGACGCCGGCGGCGGTGCCACCCACGGCCGCGGCACCTACGGCGACCCAGAACCACGGGCTCTTGTACCAGGGGCGGCTGCTGGAGGCCGTGGCCTGGCTGGCCGCCTTGTGCGGCGCCACCTGGAAGATGAGCGGGTTGAACGGGTCGCCCCGTCCGGCCAGCCGGCGCTGCGCCGCGTCGGCGACCTCGAAGTAGTACTCCACTTCATAAGGAGCGGCCTCGGCGGGGATCTCGTAAGCGGGCAGGGTGGCCTGGTAGCGCTCCTTGCTCCCGCGCTGGCGCGCGAAGTCCACCGAGTTGTAGGCCACGTCCCCCGCGCGCCGGTAGAAGAGCTTCGCCTTGGCGCCCAGCGCCATGTTGTCGATGCGCGCTTCCACCTGTACTGGGACGCCTGGATCCGGGTCCGGAATGGGGTCCACCTGGAGCGTCACCGGGCGGACGCGCCGGCTTTTAATGTCCTCCTTGATGCGCGCGTACAGCGACCGCAGCTTCGGAGGCGCGGTCCGGGGCAGCTCGAAGTCCGGCCGGGCCTGAAGCAACCGCTCGTACGCCTCGCGGGCCCTCGCCTCGTCCCCCAGGTAGAGGGAGGCCAGGCCCAGCAGGCGGTAGAGCTCCACCAGCTGATCGTCCGTGACGTCGGGCGAGTCCAGGCCTTCCTGGAGCGTTTTGACCGCCTCCTCGAAGTCCCCTTCCTCGATCTGCTCTTGAGCGCGGGTGATTTGCGAGTTGGTGGGCCCCAGCTGGAAGCGCGGGGGCTGGGGAAAAGGGGGATAGGCCAGTGCCAGGGAGGAGCTCAGGAGCCCGCCCGCCAGGATGCTGACCACCACGCGCAACCGCCAGCCGTGCATTACACGGACGGTACCAGAGCGTTATTAGGAGGATCCACGGTAGGAAACTCTCACGACGGCGCGTTTGACTTTTGGGGATCCCCCCTCTATGTTGCGCGCCCTTTTGCCTGGAAGCTTTGTAGATGCTCGTAAAGATTGAACAAATTCGGGAGACGGGGCTGAAGCTGGACGAGCCCGTTGGCCTCGAGCTGCTCCAGGAGGTGCTGGGGAGCGCCGGTCCGGACACCGGCTTCCGGGCAACCCAGCCCTCCATGCTGCACGCCTCCTTCAGGAAGGTGAGTGGTGGGGTGCTGCTGGAAGGGCGCCTCGATGCTCACATTACCGCGCCCTGCAAGCGCTGCCTGAAGGATGTGACGCTGGAGGTGCCGGTGTCTTTCACCCTCAACCTGGTGCCCGAGGCGCTGGCCCGGGGTGAGGGCGTGGGCGGCGAGGAGGAGACGGAGGAGGACAAGGCTCATGCTGAGCGGGCCGGCTCCTTCGATCTCGAGGACGCGGACGAAATGATTTTCGACGGGAAGAAGATCGATCTGGATCCGATCGTGCGCGAGCAGGTATTGCTCGCGCTCCCGATGAGTGCGGTCTGCCGTGAGGACTGCAAGGGGCTCTGTGCGCAGTGCGGCCAGAACCTCAACGAGAAGCAGTGTGGCTGCGAGCAGAAGGTCATCGACCCTCGGCTCGCGCCGCTGATGAACATCAAGCTGAACTAGAGGTGAGTCGTGGGAGTTCCCAAGAAGCGTACGTCGAAGATGCGCCGTGACCGTCGCCGCGCGGCCAACAGCAACCTCCGCACTGCCGTGCAGGTCATCAAGTGCCCCAAGTGCAAGGAGCCGGTGCTCCCGCACCGCGCCTGCGCCGCCTGCGGCACCTATGGTGGGCGTGAGGTCGTCGCTACAGAGTAGCTGAGGCGCCCTGCGTTCAACGGGGGCTCTCTCATCGCGCGGTGGCACCCGGAGCCTGAAGCTTTGCTTCCGGGTGTTTCGTCGCGCCCGCGCTCGGCAGTGGAATGCAGGGCTCCCGGTGGGCTGTGGCCACTCCGGATCGCTACCCGTCCGTCCGCATTGCTGATGCGGTGCGTTGGCCGCGGTGCGTGACTGGCCGCCTGTCCTGCTGAGAGGAAAAAGAGCGACCGGATTGGGTTTTTCCGATTAGAGAGCGCGCCCGGAGCGTTGGGTTCCAACGACACTTTGGGAGTATTCGTGGCGCTCGCGCAGATTATTGGAACCGGCTCTTACGCCCCCGCACAGGTCATTACCAATAAGGACCTCGAGAAGATCGTCGACACTTCGGATGAGTGGATCACCGAGCGGACGGGGATCAAGGAGAGGCGCAAGGCCGCGCCCGGTGAGGCGACGAGCGACATGGCGGTCGCCGCTGCCCGTGAAGCCCTGGCCATGTCCGGCACCCGCCCGGAGCAGGTAGACCTCATCGTCGTGGGGACCATCACGCCGGACATGCCCATGCCCTCCTGCGCGGCCTTCGTGCAGGCGAAGCTGGGCGCGGTCAACGCCTTTGCCTTCGACGTGGCGGCCGCTTGCGCGGGTGCCATCTACGCACTCTCGGTGGCCGAGCAGTTCATCCGCACCGGCAAGGTGAAGCGAGCGCTCGTCATCGGCGCGGACCTGTTCACCCAGATCGTCAACTGGGCGGACCGTAACACCTGTGTCCTCTTCGGTGACGGGGCCGGAGCGATGGTGGTGGCGCCCTCCGAGGAACCGGAGCGGGGCATCCTGTCCACCCACCTGCGCACCGACGGCTCGCTGGCGGACATCCTCGCCATCCCCGGCGGTGGCTCGAAGGAGCCGGCGACGGAGGAGAACCTGCGCGCCCAGCGCAACAAGGTGACGATGAACGGGCGCGAGGTGTTCAAGTGCGCGGTGCGCGCGCTGACGGACATTACTCAGGAGGCGCTCAGCGCCCACGGGCTGAAGGCCTCTCAGGTGGACCACGTCATCGTCCACCAGGCCAACAGCCGCATCCTGGAGGCGGTCATGCAGCGGCTCGAGGTGCCGCTGGAGAAGTGCTGGATCAACCTCGACAAGTACGGCAACACCTCGGCCGCGTCGCTGCCCATCTCGCTGGATGAGGCACTGCGCTCGGGGCGCATCAAGCGCGGCGACCTCGTCGCGATGATGGCCATCGGGGCTGGGATGACGTGGGGCGCGGCGCTGGCGCGGTGGTAGCCGTGGGGCAGTCAGGGAGGGAGTAAGTACACAATGTCGAAGATCGCATTCGTCTTCCCCGGGCAGGGCAGTCAGAAGGTCGGCATGGGGAAGGATCTGCTGGAGAAGTTCCCCGAGGCCCGCGCCGTCTTCGAGGCGGCGGACCAGGCGCTGGGCGACAAGCTGTCCGCCCTGTGTTTCGAGGGGCCCGAGGACGCGCTCAAGCTGACCGCCAACACCCAGCCGGCCATCCTCACGGTGTCGCTGGCCGTGTACGCGGTGTTCGCCAACCGGGGCCCTGCGCCCGCCTTCGTCGCGGGGCACTCGCTGGGCGAGTACTCGGCGCTGGTGGCCGCGGGCTCGCTGTCTCTGGAGGACGCGGTCCGGGCGGTGCGCGCACGTGGCACCTTCATGCAGGAGGCGGTGCCCGCCGGGGTGGGCGCCATGGCGGCGGTGCTCGGCCTGGAGCCGGACAAGGTGAAGGCGGCCTGTGACGCGGCGGCCCAGGGTGAGGTGCTGGCTCCGGCCAACTACAACTCGCCCGAGCAGACGGTCATTGCTGGCCATGCCTCCGCGGTATCCCGCGCCGAGGCGAAGCTCAAGGAGGCGGGCGCCAAGCGGGTGATGCCGCTGCCGGTGTCGGCGCCCTTCCACTGCTCGCTGATGGATCCGGTGAAGCCGCGGCTGGCCGAGGTGCTCGGCAAGGTGCAGGTGACCGCGCCCCGCGTGCCGGTGGTGACCAACGTGGAGGCCAAGCCCAACAGCGATGCCTCGCGTGTGGTGCCGCTGCTGCTGGAGCAGGTGAGCGCGCCGGTGCGCTGGATCGAGTGCGTGGAGACCCTCAAGGCCCAGGGCGTCACCCGGGTGGTGGAGCTGGGGCCGGGCAAGGTGCTCGCGGGGCTCGTCAAGCGCATCAGCAAGGACATCGAGACGTTCAACGTCGAGGACGCCGCCAGCCTCGAGAAGACGCTGGCGGCGCTGGGGGCAGCATGAGCAGCTTCAAGGACAAGGTCGTATTCGTGACGGGTGGCTCGCGCGGCATCGGCCGGGCGTGCGCGGTGGCCTTCGCCAAGGCGGGCGCCAGCACCGTGGTCATCAGCTATGCGGGCAACGAGGCCGCCGCTCAGGAGACGGTGGGCCTTCTTCAGGCCGCCGGCGCCAAGGCCGAGGCGCTCAAGTTCGACGTGTCGGACACCGCCGCCTGCGCCAGCAACGTGGACCAGATCGTCAAGACGCACGGCCGGCTGGACGTGCTCGTCAACAACGCGGGCGTGGCCGTGGACGGCCTGGTCATGCGCGTGAAGGACGAGGACTGGGACAAGCAGCTGGACACCAACCTCAAGGGCGCCTTTGCCCTCATCCGTGCCGCCAGCCGCCCGATGATGAAGGCGCGCGGCGGGGCCATCATCAACCTCACGTCCATTGTCGGAGAGTCCGGTAATGGTGGTCAGGCCGCCTACTCCGCCTCCAAGGCGGGTCTCATCGGCCTGACGAAGTCGGTGGCCAAGGAGCTGGCCAGCCGCAACATCCGCGTCAACGCCGTGTCCCCGGGCTTCATCGGCACGGACATGACGGCCCACCTCTCGGAGGAGCTGCGCCAGAAGATGGTGGAGAGCATCCCGCTGGCTCGCCTGGGCAGCCCCGAGGACGTTGCCAACGCCGTGGTTTTCCTGGCCAGTGATTCGGCTGCCTACATCACCGGAGAAGTCCTGAAGGTGAATGGCGGCATGTACATGTAGCCCAAGGTTGGATTGCTGGCGGGCGTGGGGTATACCGCGCCCGCTTTTTACAGCGCTCGGGAAGTATTCCGGGCCCCCACATGGTTCCTGGAGGTCTGCATCCTATGTCGTCGACTCAGTCCATTGAGAACAAGGTCAAGAACATCATCGCCGACCAGCTCGGCGTGGGTGAGGACGAGATCAAGCCCGAGTCCTCCTTCATCGAGGACCTTGGCGCCGACAGCCTCGACATCGTGGAGCTGGTGATGGCGATGGAGGAGGAGTTCGAGGTCGAGATCCCCGACGAGGAGGCCGAGAACATCAAGACCGTCGGTGATGCCATCAACTACATCAACACCCACAAGAAGTAAGGCAGCGAGCGTGGCCGGGCTGGAGGAACGCTGAAGCCTGGCGTTCCATGGCCGCGCATTCCGTCGTAGCCGTTCCCCGCGTTGGAGAAGATCGTGTCAAACCGTCGAGTCGTCATCACTGGTACCGGGATGCTCACGGCACTGGGTACCGGGACTGAGAAGAACTGGCAGGCCATGCTCGCCGGCAAGTCCGGGATCGCCCAAATCACGCGCTTCGAGCTGGCCAAGCTCGACACGCGGTTCGCGGGCGAGGTGAAGGACTTCGAGCCCGAGCAGTTCATCGACAAGCGCGAAGTGCGCCGGATGGACCTGTTCTCTCAGTACGCGGTGGCCGCCGCGGAGATGGCGATGCGCGAGAGCGGGTTGCCCATCGGCACGGACAAGCCGCACGGTTACGAAAACGAGCGCGTGGGCGTCATCATCGGCTCGGGCATTGGCGGCATCGCCTCGCTTGAGGAGCAGCACAAGAAGGGCCTGGAGAAGGGGTTCGACCGGCTGTCGCCCTTCTTCATCATCCAGATGATCATCAACATGGCGGCGGGGCTGGTCTCCATCCGCTATGGCGCCAAGGGCCCCAACTGGTCCCCGGTGTCCGCCTGCGCCACCAGCGCTCACGCGATTGGCGAGGCGTGGAAGTCGATCAAGCTGGGTGAGTGTGACGCGGTGCTGGCGGGCGGCGCCGAGGCGTCCATTACGCCGCTGGGCATTGGCGGCTTCTCGGTGATGAAGGCGCTGTCCAACCGCAACGACAACCCCGCCGGGGCCAGCCGCCCGTTCGACAAGGACCGGGATGGCTTCGTGATGGGCGAGGGCGCGGGCGTCGTCGTGCTGGAGGAGCTGGAGCACGCGAAGAAGCGTGGGGCCAACATCCTGGCGGAGCTGGTGGGCTACGGGGCCAACTCGGACGCCAACCACGTGACGGCGCCGGCTCCCGAGGGTGAGGGCGCGGCGCGGTGCATGCGCCTGGCGCTGAAGTCCGCGGGGATGAACCCCGAGGACATCGGCTACATCAACGCGCACGGCACCTCGACCCCGTACAACGACGCCAACGAGACGAAGGCGATCAAGACGGTCTTCGGGGCGCACGCCCGGAAGGTGGCCGTGTCGTCGACCAAGTCGATGACGGGGCACATGCTGGGCGCGGCGGGCGGTGCCGAGGCGGTGGTGAGCGTGCTGGCGCTGCAGCGCGGCGTGTTGCCGCCGACGATCAACTACACCACCCCGGATCCGGAGTGCGATCTGGACTACGTGCCGAACCAGGCGCGGGAGATCCGGGTGGATGCGGCGATGAGCAACTCGTTCGGTTTCGGCGGCACCAACGCGGTGCTGCTGTTCAAGCGCTTCAAGTAAGCGGAACGCACTGTCCCTCTCCCTCCGGGAGAGGGACGGGGTGAGGGTTCCGCCGTGTCACAGGAGGCTCGCGTGAAGATCATCATCGCATCCGACCACGCGGGCCTCGAGCTGCGTCAGGAGCTGGTGGCCTCGCTGCGAGAGCGTGGCCTCACCTTCGACGACGTGGGCCCCACCACACGCGACTCGGTGGACTACCCGGACTTCGCGACGAAGGTGGCCAAGGCGGTGGCTTCCGGCCAGTACACGCACGGGGTGCTGGTGTGTGGCACGGGCATCGGCATGAGCATCGTGGCCAACAAGTACCGCGGCGTGCGAGCGGCGCTGTGCACCACCGAGTTCGAGGCCCGGATGGCGCGGGCCCACAATGACGCCAACGTGCTGTGCGTGGGGCAGCGGGTGATCGGCGCGGGAGTAGGCAAGGGCATCCTGGAGGTGTTCCTCGCCACGCCGTTCGAGGGCGGGCGGCACGAGAAGCGCGTGCAGAAGATCCGCGAGGCCGAATCGGAGCGATGAGGCCCGCTTGAGGGGCACGGCGCCTCGTGCCGCGCCCCCCTTGTCCCGGCACCGGCCGGCGTTCCAGTCTTGGGGGTGAGCCTCCCGGTAGAGGCTGCCCCTACCCACCTACGTTCCGAGGAAGCCATGGAGAACACCCGTACGCTCGCCGAGGTTGATCCCGAGATCGCCCAGGTCGTCCGCCAGGAGACGCAGCGCCAGGAGGAGGGCATCGAGCTCATCGCCTCGGAGAACTTCGTCAGCCCGGCGGTGATGGAGGCGATGGGCAGCACGCTGACGAACAAGTACGCGGAGGGCTACCCCGGCAAGCGCTACTACGGCGGCTGCGAGGTGGTGGATGTGGCCGAGACGCTGGCCATCAACCGCGTGAAGGAGCTGTTCGGCGCCGAGGCGGCCAACGTGCAGGCGCACTCGGGCAGCCAGGCGAACATGGCGGCCTACATGGCGCTGATGAAGCCGGGCGACACGATGCTGTCGCTGGACCTGAACTCGGGCGGGCACCTGACGCACGGCGCGGCGTTCAACTTCTCGGGCAAGCTCTACAAGATCGTCCACTACGGGCTGACGCGGGACACGGAGACGATCGACTACGCGCAGGTGTCCGCGCTGGCCAAGGAGCACAAGCCGAAGGTCATCGTGGTGGGCGCGAGCGCGTACCCGCGGACGATCGACTTCGGCAAGTTCCGCGAGGTGGCCGACAGCGTGGGCGCGGCGATGATGGTGGACATGGCGCACATCGCCGGCCTGGTGGCCGCGGGAGTGCACCCCTCGCCAGTGCCGCTGGCGGAGTTCGTCACCTCCACCACGCACAAGACGCTGCGCGGCCCGCGCGGCGGCCTGGTGCTGTGCAAGGAGCAGTTCGCCAAGTCGGTGAACAGCCAGATTTTCCCCGGCATCCAGGGCGGCCCGCTGATGCACGTGATCGCCGCCAAGGCGGTGGCGTTCCGCGAGGCGCTGACCCCGGAGTTCAAGGCGTACCAGCGGCAGATCGTCTCCAACGCCAAGGCGCTGGCGGAGGCGCTGCAGCGGGCGGGCCTGCGGCTGTGCTCGGGTGGCACGGATAACCACCTGATGCTGGTGGACCTGCGGCCCAAGAAGCTCACCGGCAAGCAGGGTGAAGAGGTGATGGGGAAGGCGGGCTTCACGGTGAACAAGAACATGATCCCGTTCGATCCGGAGAAGCCGATGGTGACGTCGGGCATCCGGGTGGGCACGCCGGCGGTGACGACGCGGGGCATGAAGGAGGCGGAGATGGCCATCGTGGGCCAGCTCATCGGCGAGGCGCTGGATCACGCCTCGGACGACGCGCACCTGGCGCGGATCCACGGGAAGGTGAAGGAGCTGACGAAGTCCTTCCCGCTGTACGCCTCGCGCCTGAAGTAAGGTGCCACTGCCCTCCCTCTCCCACCGGGAGAGGGCTGGGGTGAGGGTTGAGCTGTCCCCGATTCGAGCCCATGCGCTGCCCCTTCTGCCAGGACACCGAGAACAAGGTCATCGACTCGCGAGAGTCGCACGAGGGCTCGGTCATCCGCCGGCGCCGCGAGTGCTTGCAGTGCAAGCGCCGCTTCACTACCTACGAGCGGGTGGAGGAGCTCTACCCGCTGATCGCCAAGAAGGACGGGCGGCGCGAGGCGTTCGATCGGGAGAAGATCCTCAATGGCCTGAAGCGAGCCTGCGAGAAGCGGCCGGTGTCGTCCAACCAGCTCGAAGAGACGGTGGGCGCCATCGAGCGGCTGCTGCAGGGCATGGGTGAGAAGGAGGTGCCCTCCAGCGTGATCGGCGAAGAGGTGATGCGAAGGCTGCAGGCGCTGGACGAGGTGGCCTACGTGCGCTTCGCCTCGGTGTACCGGAGCTTCCGCGACATCGCCGAGTTCATGAACGAGCTGAAGGAGCTCGCCGATCAGTCCAAGGAGGGCCGGCCCAAGCCGCAACCCGGCAAGGGTGGCCAGCCGTCATGAGGTTGCTGACGCGCGCAAGGCTGAAGGCCAGCAGGACGCCACGGGCGAAGCGGGCGGCGGACTTCGATCAGGCCGTGGCCGAGTTCTTCATGCGCATCGCCCTGGAGGAGGCCGCCAAGGGCGTGGGCCGCACCAGCCCCAACCCACCCGTGGGCGCGGTGCTGGTGAAGGGCGGCCGCATCATCGCGCGCGGCTACCACAAGAAGGCGGGCACGGCGCACGGGGAGATCGTGGCCCTGGAGGCCGCTGGCCCCAAGGCTCGCGGCGCGGACCTCTACACCACGCTGGAGCCGTGCGATCACTACGGGCGCACTCCTCCGTGCAGCCAGTCCATCATCGAGGCCGGCGTGCGGCGGGTCATCACCGCCTCGTCGGATCCGAACCCGAAGGTGAACGGCAAGGGCATCGCCCGGCTGCGGCGGGCCGGGGTGGAGGTGCTCACCGGCGTGCTCCAGGCCGAGGCCGACAAGCTCAATCGGCCCTTCTTCAAGGCCATCAGCATGGGCATGCCGTTCGTCACCCTCAAGGCGGCGGTGACGCTGGATGGCAAGCTGGCCACCGCCACGGGAGACTCGCGCTGGGTGACTGGCGAGACCGCTCGCGCCTGGGTCCACCGGCTGCGCGATCAGGTGGACGTGATTCTCGTGGGCTCCAACACGGTGCGCCTGGACAACCCGAAGCTCACCACCCGGCTGTCCGGCGGCGGCGGTAAGGACGCGGTGCGCGTGGTGGTGGACTCGCGCCTGAGCCTCAAGCCCTCCTTCACCGTCTTCACCCAGCGCTCCCCCGCACGCACCGTGTTGGCCACGCTGGAAGACCCCACGGGCCGGAAGGCCCGCCGCTTCACCGAGCAGGGTGTGGAGGTGTGGCAGGTGAAGGAGAAGCGCGGCCGGGTGGACCTCAAGGCCCTGCTGGCCCGCATCGCCCACGAGGGGTTCAACCACGTGCTGGTGGAGGGTGGGGCGGAGATGTACGGCTCGTTCCTCCGCGAGCGGCTGGCGGACGAGCTGGCCCTGTTCCTGGCCCCCAAGCTCATTGGCAGCCAGGGGCTCTCCTGGTCGGGTGATCTGGGCGTCAAGGAGATGGCGAAGGCGCTCACGCTCAAGAACGTCACCTTCGAGCAGCTGGGCGAGGATCTGCTGCTCCGGGCGCAGCTGTGAAGAATCCGTTATAAGCGGCTGCGATGTTCACCGGGCTCATTCAAGACATGGGTGTGGTCGAGCGTGTCGTCCCGGGTGGGATGACGGACCTGTGGATCCGCACGGCGCTGGGCGCCAGCGGCTTCACGCTGGGCGAGTCCATCGCCGTGGATGGCGCATGCCTCACGGTGGTGGAGCGCAGCGGAGACACCTTCAAGGTTCAGGCGGCTCCCGAGACGCTGCGCCGCACCACGATGGGTGAGCTGCACCCCGGCTCCAAGGTGAATCTGGAGCGGGCCCTGGCGCTGGGAGACCGGCTGGGCGGGCACCTGGTGGCGGGCCACGTGGACGCGGTGAGCGAGGTGCTGGAGACGCGGCCCGAGGGCGGCTCGTGGGTCATGGCCTTCCGGCTGCCCGTGGAGCTGGCGCCCTACTTCATCGAGAAGGGCTCGGTGGCGGTGGATGGCATCAGCCTCACCGTCAACGCGGTGCTCGCGGACCGGTTCACCGTGCAGCTCATTCCCGAGACGCAGGCGCGCACCACGCTGCGCGCCAAGGGCTCGGGCGCGCGGGTGAACCTGGAAGCGGACATGATTGGCAAGTACGTGGCGCGGCTGTTCTCGCTGCGCCAGAGCCCAGGCAGCGGGCTCACCGAAGAGGCGCTCAGGGCCGCCGGCTTCGGGTCGAAAGGGTAGAGGAGTCACGGCATGGCGCGCGGCAAGCAGGGCACGGATGTCATCGAGTTGGTGGAGCGGGCACTCGCGGAGATCCGCAAGGGCCGCATGGTCATCCTCACCGATGACGAGGACCGCGAGAACGAGGGCGACCTCGTGATGGCCGCCGAGAAGGCCACCCCAGAGACGATCAACTTCATGGCCACCCATGGGCGCGGCCTCATCTGCCTGTCGCTCACCGAGGAGCGCATCCGCCGGCTGAACCTGCCGCTGATGGTGCAGGACAACACCTCGCCCTTCCAGACGGCCTTCACCATCTCCATCGAGGCGGCGCGCGGCGTCACCACCGGCATCTCCGCGGCGGACCGGGCGCGCACCATCCTGGCGGCCGTGGCCCCCAACGCGAAGCCGGGAGACCTGGTGCGCCCCGGCCACATCTTCCCCTTGAGAGCCCGCGAGGGCGGGGTGCTGGTGCGCACCGGGCAGACCGAGGGCAGCGTGGATCTGGCGCGCATGGCGGGGCTCGAGCCGGCCGGCGTCATCTGCGAGATCATGAAGGCCGATGGCTCCATGGCCCGACGGCCGGACCTGGTGAAGTTCGCCAAGAAGCACAAGATGGTGCTGCTGTCGGTGGCGGACATCATCCGCTACCGGCTGGAGCGCGAGCGGCTCATCAAGCGCATCGGCACGTCCACCTTCGACCGCCGGGGCGCGGGCACCTTCCAGGCCTACTCCTACGGCAGTGACGTGGACTCCTCCGTGCACGTGGCCCTGGTGAAGGGCGACATCCGCGGCAAGGAGCCCGTACTCACCCGCGTTCACCGGGGGTGCCTGGTGGGAGACCTGCTGGGCAGCAGCGGGTGCGAGTGCGGCAGTCAGCTCGAGCAGGCCTTCCAGCGCATCCAGGCCGAAGGGCGGGGCGTCATCGTCTACCTCCAGAAGGAGGTGCCGGCGAAGGCCCGGCTGCAGTGCACCCACACCTCCAACGAGCAGGTGGTGCAGAGCAAGCCGGACCAGACGCGCCTGCGCGAGTTCGGTGTGGGGGCGCAGATCCTCAAGGACCTGGGCCTGTCCCGGCTGCGTCTGCTGACCAACAACCCCAAGAAGATCGTGGGCCTGGAGAGCTACTCCCTGGAGGTGGCGGAGCAGATTCCCCTGTCCCTGGGAAGTGCGCAGCAGCGGATGGCGGCCCGTACCCCCCGGCGCCGCCGTGACAAGTCGTGAAGACGCGGGGTAGGCCGCTGGTGTAGGAAGCACGCATGCCTCGCTACATCGAAGGTGACTTCCTGCCCCCGAAGGGCCGCTTCGCCATCTGCGTGGCCCGCTTCAACGCGTTCATCACCGAAGAGCTCGTCAAGGGCGCGGTGGACTCGCTGGTGCGCCATGGCGTGGCGGACTCGGACATTGACGTGTACCGCTGCCCCGGCACCTATGAGCTGCCGGGCCTGACCCGCCGCGTCGCCGAGTCCGGGGGCTACGTGGGTCTCATCACCCTGGGCGCCGTCATCCGCGGCGGCACCCCCCACTTCGACTACGTGGCGGGAGAGTGCTCCAAGGGCATCGGCTCGGTGGCGTTCGCCGCCGCGGCGCTGCCCAAGCCGGTGTCCGTCACCTTTGGCGTGCTCACGTGCGATACGGTGGAGCAGGCCATCGACCGGGCCGGGGTGAAGGCCGGCAACAAGGGCTCGGAGGCGGCCATGGCCTGTCTGGAGATGGTCAACCTCTACGCGAAGATGGCGGAAGGGAAGAGGGGCTAGAGAATGGGAGCACGCAGAACCGGGCGGGAGCGGGCGCTACAGGCGCTCTACCAGCTGGAGATGGCTCCGGGCACCCCGGCCGAGGCGCTCGCGTCCGCGTGGTCCGCCTCCGCCGAGGAGGGCAAGCCGGACCCGGACGCCGTCAGGTTCGCCCAGGAGCTCGTCGATGGCGTGCGCGCGCACCAGGCCGAGATTGACGAGCTCATCGAAAAGCACAGCCACAACTGGCGGCTGGACCGCATGTCCCGCATCGACCGCAACGTGCTGCGCCTGGGCGTCTTCGAGCTG
>DASVVJ010000487.1:0-4079 GCA_036389955.1 Myxococcaceae bacterium | reverse complement strand
GGCCGGGCGTTCTCCGGCTTCGACGCCATCGGTGATGGGCAGGGCACCAACGACTGCCATGGCCACGGCACCCATGTGGCCGGCACGCTGGGAGGCACCACCTGGGGCGTGGCCAAGGGCGTGACGCTGCACGCGGTGCGGGTGCTGAACTGCGAGGGCTCTGGCACCTGGGAGCAGGTCATCGCCGGCGTGGACTGGGTGACGGCCAACCATGTGAAGCCCGCGGTGGCCAACATGAGCCTGGGTGGCTGGAAGATGCAGGCGCTGGAGGACGCCGTCACCGCCTCCATCCAGGCGGGCGTCGTGTACGTGGTGGCGGCCGGCAATGACAATATGGACGCGTGCAGCGCCTCCCCGGCGGGCACCCCGCTGGCCCTCACCGTGGGAGCGACGGAGGACACCGACGAGCGAGCCTACTTCTCCAACTTCGGCCCCTGCGTGGACCTGTTCGCGCCCGGCGCCGGCATTACCTCGGCCTGGAACACCGGCGACACGGACACCCGTGTCCTCAGCGGCACCTCCATGGCCTCGCCGCACGTGGCCGGAGTGGCGGCCCTCTACCTGCAGGAGCACCCCACGGCCACGCCGCAGGCGGTGGCGGCGGCGCTGCTGGCCCGCGGCACGCCGGGCCAGGTGAGCGGCCCGGGTGCCGGCTCTCCCAACCTGCTGCTCTTCAACGGCTGTGCGAGCACCGGTGACACGACGCCGCCCCAGGTGACGCTCACCGCGCCCGGGGCAGGCACAGTCTCCGGTCAGGTGACGCTCACGGCCCAGGCCTCGGACGACACCGGCGTGGACGGGGTGAGCTTCTTCCTGGACGGGCGCGCCATCGGCTTCGACCGCAGCGCTCCCTTCGAGGTGACCTGGAACAGCGCGGAGGCGTTCAGTGGTCCCGCCGTGCTCACCGCGCGGGCCGTCGACGCGGGCTGCAACCTGGCGGAGAGCGCACCCGTCACGGTGCTCATCGACAGCCCGGGCCAGGCGGACTTCGACGCGGCCCTGGGCGTGCCCGTGTGCGCCAGCGTGCTGAGCGAGTGTGACTCGGGCAACCTGCTGTTCGGCCGCGGCACCGTGGGCCCCGAGCGCAACCAGCCCAACACCCTGGGAGGCACCTGTACCGACGGCTCCGCCGGCGCCTACCAGCTCGACACCTCGCTGGAGCGGCTCCGGCTGTTCACCGAAAACGGCAGCCCCTTCGCGCCGGGCAAGCGGGTGCGGGTCGAAGCCTCCCTCAAGCGGAGCTTCAATCAGTCGGGCCACATCCTGGAGATCTTCCACGCTCCGGATGCCAACGCCCCCACCTGGACCCGCATCGCCTGGATCGACCCGTTCTATGAGAACGAGCAGGGGCCGCTGGGGACCAGCTTCATCCTGCCAGCGGGCAGCCTCCAGGCCCTCCGCGGTGCCTATCGCCAGTACGGGGAAGAGGCCTGCCTGCAGCACGAGTACAGCCAGTACGACGACTATGACGATGTGGCCTTCGCCGTCGGCACCGAGACGGATGAGCAGCCCCCGAGCATCGCCCTCATCAGCCCCGCGGACGGTGAGACGTTGAGCGGGGGAACGGGCTTCAACGTCACGGCCACGGACAACTTCGCGGTGACCCGGGTGGAGTTCTTCGCCAATGGCACCCTGATCAGCACCCGCACCGAGCCACCCTTCGAGAGCTACTGGGACTCCCGCACCGTGCCCAATGGCACCTACACGCTGACGGCGCGGGCGTGGGACCTGGCTGGCTTCTCCACCACCTCGGCCCCGGTGACGGTCCACCTCAACAACGACTACACGCCCCCCACTGTCTCCTTCATTGCCCCCAGCGATGGGGCGACGATCGCGGATTACTTCCCGCTCCAGGCCACCGCCAGCGACGAGGACGGCCACCCCGGGGACGTCTGGTCGGTGCGCTACTCCGTCGATGGCACCCTCATCGGCTCCAAGGGCCCGCCCTTCATTCAGTACTGGGACACCCGGAAGGTGCCCAACGGCACCCACGTGCTGACCGCCACGGCGTACGACTACGACAACAACGCGAGCACCACGACGGTGACCATTCAAGTGAACAACGACGTGACACCGCCCACGGTGACGATCACCTCGCCCACCCAGGGCGCCAACGTGCTCGAGACGGCGCAGGTGACCGCCAGCGCCTCGGACGACCGAAGCGTGAAGCGAGTGGAGTTCTTCGTCGGCAACACGCGGCTGAACACCGACTCCACGGCGCCCTACAGCTTCACCTGGAGCACCCGCTCTCTGCCCAACGGCAGCACGCAGACGCTGACGGCCAAAGCCTACGATGCGTACAACCAGGTGGGCACCCACAGCATCACCGTGGTGGTGGACCATGACGTCACCGCGCCCGTGGTCTCCATCACCTCGCCCACGGCGGACTCCCGCGTGTCCGGGACGCTCCAGGTCTCAGCCGAGGCCTCGGACAACCGCGGGGTAACGCGGGTGGACTTCTACGCCGGCACCTCGCTGATTGGCAGCGACACCACGGCGCCCTACAGCACGAGCTGGTACACCCGGAGCAGCGCGGACGGCGCGCACACCCTGACGGTCAAGGCCTACGATGCGCTGAACAACGTGGGCACCACGAGCGCGACGTACACCGTGGACAACACCAAGCCTACCGTGGCGTTCACCTCCGCGCAGCCCGCGCTGGTCCGCGGCCTTCTCCCGCTCCAGGTCTCGGTCCAGGATGCCTCCCCGGTGGTACGGGTCGAGTTCCTCGTGGACTGGCACCATGTCCACATCACCCCCACCGAGCCTTACGCCACGGCCTGGGACTCGAGCACCTGGGCCGACGGCACCCGCCGGATCAGCGCCATGGCCTACGACGCGCTCGGCAACAGCGGCTACACCGAATTCATGGTGGTGGTGGACAACACGCCCCCGGCGGTGTCCCTCACCTCGCCCGCGGCGGGGGCGGTGCTCCGCGGCTCGACGACCCTCACGGCCAACGCCAGCGACAGCCACTCGGTCGCCCGGGTGGAGTTCTACGCGGGCTCGCTCCTGGTGGGCACCGACACCTCGGCGCCGTACAGCGTCACGTGGACTCCAGCGAGCCGGGGCAGCTTCACGCTGACGGCGAAGGCGTATGACAGCGCCGGCAACGTCACCACCTCGGTGGGCGTGCCGGTCCAGGTGAAGTAGCGCCCGGGCGCACCGCGGCTCAGTCGGGGAGCGCGGCCTCGCCCTCGGGGGGCCGCAGCTCGGCGGGCACGGGAACCAGCTCCGTGCCCTTCACCTGGCAGGAGGCCTCGGTGGGCGAGAGGCTGCGCACGGCAGAGAGCGTGGCGGCGCGGCCGAACTTGAGCGCGCTGGTGGCCACCAGCAGTTCCTGCTTCTTGCCCGCGTCGCTGTCGCTGTAAACGGCGGTCAGCGAGCGCAGGTCCGGGGGCAACTTCACCTTGAGCCGGGCGCGGCCGGGCTCACGCACCACCTCGGCCTTCAGCGGAGGCTTGGGGTCACCGTACGCGGGGAACACCTGGCCATCGGCGATGCGGATGGCCCACTGCACCAGGCCCACGTCCTTGCCCGCGCGGCCACACGGGTCGGCGCTTTCTGGCACCTCGGGAAACAGCCACAGCTCCACATGGTCATCCGCGAGCCACTTGGCGCCCGGTCCGGTCCAGGTGTCGTCCACCACCTCGACGAACAGCAGGTCGTCCTGAACGAGCACGGCGTTCAACCGCGCATCCTTGCCGCCCTGCGCCTTGCCCAGCAGCACGAAGCTGGCCTCGGCCGAACAGCGGCCCAGCCCGGTACGCTTCCAGCCTTCGGCGAGGAAGTCCGCGGGCACCGTCACCTGGGGCAACAGGCGTGATTCCAGGACCATGGTGGGGCTGTCACCGGTGGCCTCGCCCTCGGGCACCTTGCAGTCCACGGCCTCGCGCATCACATGGCTCTCGAAGGTGCCGTAGTTGAAGCGCACCTGAGAAGACTCGGGCGACGAGGTATGCGAGCTGCTGGACTCCTGGCTGATCAGCGTCAGCGGTGACAGCTTGGCCACCACCTTGTTCGTCCAGCGCCAGTTGGAGCCACCGCTGCGCGTATGGGTGAAGAGGTTCTCGGCGATG
>DASVVJ010000486.1:0-11858 GCA_036389955.1 Myxococcaceae bacterium | reverse complement strand
GAGTCCGACACCGCCACGCTGGCGCCTCCCTCCGTGCGGCTCTCGATGCGCACCTCCACGCTCCCGCTGCCGCCCGCCGCTTCGGCCGCGTTCTTCACCAGGTTGAAGAGCACCTGCCTCACGCGCTGCGGGTGGACCCAGGCCGGTGCGTCACCCTCCACCCGGACCTCCACGCTCCCCAGCCGCGCGGCTTCCTTGAGCCGGGCCACCACCTCTTCGCACACCTCGCGCAGCGCCACGCGCTCTACCGCCACGCGCCCGGGCCGCGCCAGGTCCAGCAGCCCTTCGACGATCTGCTGGCAGCGCACCGCCTCCTCCTCCACCACTTTGAGATCCTCGGCCAGCGAGCCTTCGGCCTTTCGCTGCAGCAGGCGCACGTAGCCGAGGATGACACCCAGCGGGTTATTGATTTCATGTGCCACGCCCGCCGCCAGCCGGCCAATGCCCGCGAGCTTCTCGTGCTGGACGAGCTGTTCCTGGTGCGCGCGCAGCGCCTCGGTCATCCGGTTGAACTGCGCCGCGAGCCGGCCGAACTCATCCGGCGCGCCTTCGGGGATGCGGGTGTCCAGCTCGCCGCGTGCCAGCCGGGTGGCGCCCTCGGTGAGCCGCGCCACTGGCCGTGCCACCGAGTTGCCGATGTAGAGGCCCACTCCCGCCGCGAACAGCGTGGCGCCTCCGAGGAAGAGCAGGGCCCACAGGAAGCTGTCGTGCTCCACCGCGCCCACGTGCTCCTCGAACGAGCCGATGGACGCATCGAAGCGCTGGGCCAGCGCATCCGCCCGGGCCTGGATGACAGCCACCAGCTCCAGCGCGCGACCGTGAGCCGCCGTCACCGCCGCCTGGTCCTTGGCGACCACGGCGGGCAACAGCGTCTCGCGGTAGAGCCGGTCCAGCGCGTCTCCGGACTCCTGGATGTCTCCGACCCAGGCGCGCTCTTCGCCGTCCCGGGCCTGCTCCCAGAGCTGACGGGTGAGCGTCTCCACGCGGGAGCGGGCCTCGGCATGGAAGCGGGCGTGGCTCTCGTTGCCGAGGATGATGGTGTGGGCCAGGTGGGCGTACTGGTCCCTCACCGCGGTGGCCAGCTCCAGGGCGACGCGGACCCGGGCACTGCTCTCCTGGAGGGCATGCGTGCCGTCGTGGATGTCCGTGATGCGGCCCAGCGCGAACAGGGACGCGGCGGCGAACAGGACCACCAGCGCCCCGAAGGCGAGCAGCAGCTTGCGGGTGATTCCTGGAGCGGGACGCATTCGGCCTCTCTATTCTCTATATGGAGGAAACGGTCCACTCCCGCAGGTTTATGCATCATTTGGTGCTAAGAGCCCCCTCATGAACCGGCCCTCGCCGCGCGCCTACATCGAGGAACTCAGGCTCTCGGGCTTTCGAGCCTTCGAGAACGCCCGGCTGAGGTTGGATGACCTGACGGTGCTGGTGGGGCGCAACGGTTCGGGCAAGAGCACCCTCCTCGACGCGCTGGAGTTCGTGCGCGATGCACTCAGCGACTCGATGGAGAATGCCCTGGACCGCCGGGGCGGTATCCAGGCGCTTCAGCATCGCGGCTCCCGAAGTGGGGACATCTCCATCGCCGTCAAGCTGCGCTTCCCGTCTGAGCCGTTTGAAGAAAGCCCGCTTGCGCTCTTCTCCAGCGGCAGGCAGCCGTCAGGAGAGGACGCTCCTCTCACCTGGGAGTGGGGTTTCACGTACGGATTCCGGGTGGGTCCGAAGCGCGGTGGGCTCGGGTTTGTCGTGAAGGATGAGCGACTGCTCTTCAAAGACCTCCGGGAGCCAGACGATGGACCTTCCGAGCAACTTCTCCCGCAGCCTTCCTCCGCGTTGCATCTGCCTTTGCTGGGCGACGCTGACTCCGAGTTCCGGCCTTTGCTGGACGTGCTCCGAGCGGGAATTCGTACCTACAACCTCTCTTCCGCAGCCATCCGTGCCGAGCCGCCCGTGGGCCGCGCCAGCACTCTGACTCGTGACGGAGATAACGCTGGGGATGTGCTGCACCATCTGCAGCGAAACAAGCAGGACCTCGACTGGGTTGTCCGGCATCTTTCTGCCATCACCCCCGCTATCTCAGGACTCAAGGCCAGCACCGCCGTGGGCCGCAGGCTCATCCAGTTCATCCAGCGACGGGGAAAAAACACGACGTCGCGCTTCAATGTCGGGGACATGTCGGATGGCACCTTGCGCTGCCTGGCCATCCTGCTCGCGCTACGGCAGAGCCCCACTCCCACGCTGACGTGCATTGAAGAGATTGAAGACTCCGTCCATCCCGCCGCGTTGGGAGTGCTCCTGGATGCCATCTCGGCCAGCAGTCAGCGTGGACAGGTTCTGATTACCTCTCACAGTCCCGAGGCGTTGAGCCACCCCGCGGTCAAACCGGAGCATGTGCGGATCATCG
The DNA here is from genome assembly GCA_036389955.1 of Myxococcaceae bacterium. Classification (GTDB taxonomy): domain Bacteria; phylum Myxococcota; class Myxococcia; order Myxococcales; family Myxococcaceae; genus DATHBR01. The sequence goes on along the minus strand of DASVVJ010000486.1, from coordinate 9,457 downwards.
AGTGGCGCAATGGGCGCAGTCAGATCTTCCATCCCAGCCCAGGCGCCCATGAGATGAGCAAGCCGCCACGGTCCGTGGGCATGCTGCTGCGCAGCAATGCGCTCTTTCCGGCCCAGACGCCTGAAAGAATCGAGGGCGACATCTTCGAAAGCCCATGACGGCGCCCTATCTGATTCTCGCCATCGTCGAGGGCCATGGAGAGCAGAAGGCGGTGCCGCTGCTGCTGCGCCGATGGTTCGAGCACCGCCGCTTTCGTAACTTCGAAACGCGGGAACTCGCCATCCGGGCTCCTGGAGCCGGGGCGCTCAAGTGCCCCTACGATCCCATCCAGGGCACCGGCATCGAGTACTACATCGAGCTGGCGGCGGGTGAGCGGCCAGATGGAATCCTGGTGGTGCTTGACGCCGATGACGAGTGCCAAGAGCGCGCGAAGGATCGCCGCCGGCTGGGATTGGGGCCTGAACTGCTCCAGCGCGCACGCCGCATCGCGCCTCATGTTCCCATCGAGGTGGTGGTCGCCAACCGTGAGTATGAAGTGTGGTTCCTGGCAGCGCTGGACACGCTGCGACGCGTTGGTTCGTTGCCCCGCGGGAAGCGGTGGGAGAAGTCGATCTCGGACATCGAGAGCATCCGTGACTGCAAGAAGCCACTGACGTACCTGCTCGGCCGGCCGTACGAGGAGACCACGGATCAAACGGACTTCACCGAGACACTCCCCTTCACCGCGACCATGGCCCGGCGCTCACGCTCCTACCGTAAGCTCATGGATGCGCTGCAAGCGCTCACCCAGGCAGCGCGCACCCATCGACGGGGCCGCATGCTGGCTTCTCCCAAGAGGACTCGCCCACGCTGAATGGACTGAGTTTACTGGGAGGGAACATGCCGTGAACCGAGGGAGAGCGGGACGGCCGGTGCGGGCGGACCCGTCAGCCGACGGGGGACCCGCACCGAGACGAGGGGCCCGCGACCCGCGTACCCAAAATGTGGGATCATCTCTCCCCTACATGGCGCCACGCTTCAAGAACCTCGACGGCAGCGGTCCCCAGCCCTTCGACACCGTCTTCAAATGGGCGGTGAGAGACAAGCTCACTGGCCGCCGCCGCAAGTCCCCTGCCCGCGCTCCCGTGCCCAGCGTCGAGCCGGACCTCGCCGCCCTGGCCACCCCGCCCGCTCCCGGCGAGGGAGCCCGTCTCACCTGGCTGGGCCATGCGAGCTGGCTGGTGCAGCTCGACGGCGTCTCCCTGCTGATTGACCCGGTGCTGCGCGACGCCATCAACGTCGTCATCCGCCGCAACGTGCCTCCGGGCGTGCCTCCCGAGAAGCTGCCCCCCATCACCGCCAGCCTCGTCTCCCACAACCACTATGACCACCTGGACCTGCCCAGCCTGGAGCAGGTCCGCGCCCCCATCGTCACCGGGCTGGGCCACCAGCGCCTCTTCCGGGGCACGAAGCTGCCGTGCACCGAGCTGGACTGGTGGGGCTCCACGAAGGTGGGCGCCGTCACCGTCCACTTCGTGCCCTCGCAGCACTGGAGCCGCCGCGGCCTCAACGACACCAATGAAATGCTCTGGGGCGGCTTCGTCATCGAAGGCTCCAGCGCCCGCCTCTACCACTCCGGCGACACCGCCTACTTCGAGGGCTTCAAGGAGATTGGCCGCCGCTACCCCGGCATCGACGCGGCCATGCTCCCCATTGGCGCGTATGACCCGGCCTGGTTCATGAGCAAGCAGCACATGAACCCCGAGCAAGCCGTGCAGGCCTTCGAGGACCTGGGAGCCCGGCGCTTCGTGGCCATGCACTGGGGCACCTTCAAGCTGACCGACGAGCCGCTGGACGAGCCGCCCCAGCGCCTGGAGACCGAGTGGACCCGGCGCGGCTGGACGCGCGAGAAGCTTCACGTGCTCGCCGTGGGAGAGAGCCTCACCGTTCGCAACGGTTGAGCCCGGCGCGAGGGTGTGGTTTGGGAGCCTCCCATGCTCCTGCCCACCCTGCTCACCGTCCTGCTCGCCCAGGCTCCGCTCACCACCACCGCCGAGCGCAGCGGCTGGAAGAGCACCGGCCGCTACTCCGAGGTGGAGTCCCTCTGCCGCGCCTTCCCCCAGGCCTTCCCGGGCAAGGTGCGCTGCGAGACGTATGGCACTACCCCCGAGGGCCGTCCGCTGCTCGCGCTCGTCGCCAGCGCTGATGGCACCCTCACTCCCGCCGCCGCCGCGAAGAAGGGGCGCCACGTCGTCTTCTTCCAGGGTGGCATTCATGCGGGCGAGATTGACGGCAAGGACGCCGGCTTCTGGCTGCTGCGCGACATGCTCGCCGGCAAGGCGCTGCCCGGCGTGCTCCAGCAGGTGACGGCCGTCTTCGTCCCCGTCGTCAACGTGGATGGCCACGAGCGCTTCGGCCCCAACAACCGCCCCAACCAGGTGGGCCCCGAGGAGATGGGCTGGCGCGTCACCGCTCAGAACCTCAACATGAACCGCGACTACGCCAAGGCCGACGCGCCGGAGATGGCCGCCCTGCTCAAGCTGCTCCACGCGTGGGATCCGATCGTCTACCTGGACCTGCACGTCACCGATGGGGCCAAGTTCGAGCCGGACGTCTCCGTCTCCCTCGAGCCGCAGGAGGGCGGCCCCGAGCCCCTGCGCGCACTGGGCACCCAGCTCACCCAGGAACTCTTCGCGGGGCTGGAAGCCCAGGGCCACCAGCCGCTCGTCTTCTACCCCTCCTTCGTCAAGGACGATGATCCGGCCTCGGGCTTCGCTTACTTCATCCCGTCTCCCCGCTTCAGCCTGCCGTACTGGGCGGTGCACCACCGCTTCGGCGTGCTGGTGGAGACGCACTCATGGAAGCCCTACCCGCACCGGGTGAAGACCACGCGCAACGTGCTGGAGGGCATGTTGAAGCTGGTGGCCCGCGACGGCGCCGCCCTGCGGGCCGCGGTGAAGGCGGTGGACGCGCAGGCCGAGGCCGGCCAGCTGCGCGAGGTGGTGCTCGCCTGGGAGAACACCGAGAAGAGCCGCCCCATCGAGTTCCGGGGCTACGCCTATACACACGAGGCCTCGCCCATCACCAACCAGCGGGTGGTGCGCTACGACGACACCAAGCCTCAGGTGTGGAAGGTCCCCTACTTTTACGAGCTGCGCCCGGCGCTCACCGCCAGGCTGCCGCAGGGCGGCTACCTGGTGCCCGCGGCCCACGCGGGCTGGGTGGCCGAGAAGCTGCGCGCCCATGGCCTGCGCTTCCAGCGGCTGGAGAAGGCCCTGCCCCCCACCCAGGTGGAGGTGTTCCGCGCCACCGAGGTGAAGTTCAAGCCCCAGTCCTACGAGGGCCGCCACAACCTCGACGTCCGCGGGGAGTGGACGCGTGAGTCGCAGCCGCTGCCCGCCGGGACGCTGTATGTGCCGGTGGCCCAGCCCGGCGTGGAGCTGGTGGCCCACCTGCTGGAGCCTCGCGGGCCGGACTCGTTCCTCACCTGGGGTTACTTCAACGCGCACTTCGAGCAGAAAGAGTACGTGGAGGATTATGTGCTGGAGCCCTTCGCCCGGCAGCTGCTCGCCCAGGACGCGAAGGTGAAGGCCTCCTGGGAAGAGCGCCTGAAGGACCCCGCCTTCTCGGCCGATCCGCGCGCCCGCCTGCGCTTCTTCTACGAGCGCCACCCCACCTACGACATGCGCTTCAACCTCTACCCCGTCTTCCGCGTGGACACCGCCCCCGCGGGCCTGCGCCCGGTCCGGTAACGCAGCTCCTCCCTTTCGGGAGCCCCTGCTACAGCCCTGACAGGATGGCTGTTCCGCCCACTCCCTGACGGGTGGGGCGATTCTTCGTGGCTGAGATGTGGTGGTCCTCGGCGACTCGGGTATCTTCCCCGGACGTGCCTACCTTCAGTCTCGCCGCCCTGTGGAACGCCTCCGCCACCCCCGGCCATGTGGCCGGTATTATCGAGGCCATCGATGAGCTGCTGCCGTCCACGCAGCCGGTCGAAATCACCGTGGCGCTGAAGGAGAACGAGGCCAACCTCGAGCTCAAACTGGAGATGACCAGCTTTCCCCGGCTGGAGATGGACCGCTTCGCCTGGGAGATCAAAGCCAGCAAGGGCACGCTGGTGGAGCTGTGGCGGCTGCCCAAGTCCGAGCGGGATGCCTTCCGCGCCGCGGCCTTCAGCGGCGGAAAGATCATCACCACGCAGGAATACTGGTCCGCCGCCAGCGCGATCAAGGAACACCTGGAGGCACTCACCGCGGCCGGACTGCGGGCGCTGATGCCTCCCCAGGGCCTGGCGCCTCCGAATACCGCCGCCGTCTGGCCCGCGGGGCAGGCTCCCGCCCAGCAGCAGACCCCCGCCGCGGGCGGCGATGAGCCCCTGTCCCCCGACGAGGCCGTTGACGAGCCGCTCCTCGGGGAGCCCGCGGAAGAAGAAGTCGAGCCCATCGAGCCGGTGGAGGAAGTCGAAGAAGTGGTCGAGCCGGAGGCGGAAGTACAGCCTGAACAGGAGGAGCTGCAGCCTCCTGCCGGCCCGGAGAACCGGCGCGCCCGGCGCTTCCCCGTGCACCTGGAGATGGAGTTCCGCACCGAGCTGGACTTCGTGCGCGAGCACGCCACCAACATCTCCAACGGTGGCCTCTTCGTGCGCACCGCTCACCGGCCGCCCATCGACACCATCGTCACGGTGGACCTGAAGCTGCCCAACGGCGATCGCCTGCAGGGCGATGCCATCGTGGTGCACCTGGTGGACGATCCTTATAAGGGCGGCGTGGGGCTCGCGTTCCTCAGCGATGACCCCACCTTCGCGGACACGCTGGACCGGTACCTGGCGAGCCTGGCCCCCTGAGGGCGGCCTGACGCTCAGGCCACCTTCTGTCCCGGCCCGGTAACGGGCGGCTCGGGCAGCACCAGGAGGCCACCCTCGGCCTCGACGACGAGCCGGCTGCGGCCTCCACCCTGCTTCACCACGCGCACCTGCACGCCAATGCGCTCGGCCAGCCCGGACACGTGGGAGATGATGCCCACCTGCCGGCCCGTGGCCTGGAGCGCGTCGAGCGTGGCCAGCGCCACCTCCAGGGTCTCCGGGTCCAGGGTGCCGAAGCCCTCGTCGATGAAGAGCGTTTCCACCTGGGTCGTCTCGGAGGTGAGCGAGGCCAGGCCGAGCGCCAGCGCCAGCGAGACGAGGAAGGACTCGCCGCCCGACAGGCTGGACAGGCCCCGCATCTCATCGCCCATGTCCTGGTCCACCACCTGAAGGTCCAGGTCATGCCCCGGCACGCGCATCAGCCGGTAGCGGCGGGCCAGGTCCTGCAGGTGGGCGTTGGCGTGGAGCAGCAACGCATCCAGGGTGAGGCTCTGGGCGAACACCTTGAACTTCTTCCCGTCCGCCGAACCGATGAGCTCGTGCAGCGTCTTCCACACCTCGGCGGCCTGGCGCCGGGCCTCCAGGGCCTGGGCCTCCGCGCCATGGCGGCCGCGGGCCTCGTCGTCCTGATCGAGCCGGGCCTTCCAGCGGGCAGCGGCGGTACGGCGGGCTTCCACTTCCGCGCGCGCCTTCTCACAGGCGGCGGCCACCTCCGGCTCGGGCAGGGACGGAGCCCCGGAGGCCTCGTGCCTGGCGCGCTGAGAGCGCCGCTCCTCGAGCACGGCCCGGGCCTTCGCCTGGGCCTCGCGCACCTGCGCCAGCGAGCGCTCCTCGGCCTCGCACCACGCGGCACCTTTCGCGAGCAGTGTCCGCACCTCGTCCAGGGTGCTGCCCTGGGCCTTCAGCAGTGCCTCCAGCGTTGCCTGAGCCTGCTCCAGCGCCTCGGCGGTGGTGGCCCGGGCCTTGGCGGCTTCCTCGGCGCGTGCTGTGGCCATCGCGGCGGCCCGGCCAGCGGACTCCGCCGCGTCCCGGGCCTTCTCGTAACCCAACGTGGCGGTGTCCACCTCGGCTCGGAGCGCCGTGCGGACCTCCTCGGTGGCTCGGCCTTCCAGCACCTTGGCGCGCGCGGCCCGCGTCTGCTGAAGCGCCTCATCCGCCCGCTTCCAGCTCTGGGCGTCCTCGCTCGCAGCGTGGCGCAGGCTCTCCTGCTTGGCCTCGGCCGCCGCCCGGCTGGTGCGAACCTCCGCCTCACGCGTCTGCGCGGCCTTCAGTGCCTCCTGGCGCACATTCCAGCGGGAGACGTGCTCCCCACAGCGCTTCCTGAAACCGCCTGGGTCCGCCGCCAGCCGCGTCTGCCACTCACTCCCGGCCGGAAAGGCCGGCGTCAGGTCCACCAGCGCCTGCTGGCGGGTGGCCCCTGCCTGCTCAGCCTCGCGCTGGGCCTGCTGCAGTTCCTGCTCGGACTTGCCCAGCACGTCCTGAGCCCCTCGCAGGGCCGCGACCGCCGCCTCCAGCCTGGCACGGCGGGCTTCCAGCACGGCCCGGGCTTCCTTCGCACTGCGAGCGCGCGCCTCGGCGGCCTCTTCCTCGGCCTGTGCCGCGGCCCGCTGCTCCTGAGTGTCCTTCACGGCCTGCGCGAGCCACTGCTCGGCGGCGGTGTCCTCGGCGTGTTCCGGAGGCAGCGGCTGGCCCAGCAGCGCGCGAGCCTGAGCCCACGCGTCGTGATGCCTCGCGCGCCGGGTGGCCGCCTCGCTGCCCTGAGCCTCCGCCCTGGCCTGCCGGGGACGGGCCGCCTGCTCGCGGGCCAGTGCCGCCGCCTCCGTGCGCGAGGCTTTTGTCCGAGAGGCCTCCAGCGACTCGACACGCGCGGTGGCTTCGACGACGAGCCCCTCCAATGCCACCTCGGCGCGCTGGTAGGGGTGCTCGGTCGCGCCACACAGCGGGCACTCCTCGCCCTCGCGCAGCGTGGCCCGATGCGACGCGAGCCCCTGCGTGGCCTTGGCCCGATCCAGCGCCCGCCCGGCCTCCTTCAGCCGAGCCTCCAGCTCCAGCCGCTGGGCCCCTGCCTCCCGCGCCTCGACCGCTGCGGCCTCCGCCTCACGCCGGGCCGTCTCCGCCTCGGCGCGAGCCCCCTGCTCCAGTGCTGCCTCGCTGAGCGCTTCCTTCCGAGCGGTCTCCAGCGTTCGCAGCAGATCCTGCCGGGCCATCAGCGAGTCCCGCAGCGCACGCCGGGCCGCTCCGGAGTCCTCGCCCACCATCGCCTCGGCGTGCGTCGCCGTGGCCTGCGCCGTCTCCGTGGCCTCGGAGGCGGCCTGCCACTCCTTGCGCCGCAGCTCCGCCGCCGTGCGCAGCCGCTCCACCTCCGCGCCCAGCCGGGTAGCCGTGCCTCGTGCCTGCTGCTCCGCTTGGACCGCGCGCTCATAGCGGCCGAGCTCCGCCTCCCAGCGAGGCCACTCGCGCGCGAGCGCCTCCAGTTGCGCATGCGCCGCAAGCCAGGCTTGCGCCTCTTCCGCCGCCGCGTGCGCCGCCTCTTCCTGCTTGGCAAGGCCCGCCAGCACCTGGGCGTGCTGCGCCTCCGCCGCGCGAGAGGCCTCCGCCCGCTGCGTGGTCTCCTGCGCCTCGCGCTGCTCCACGGAGAGCTGAGCGTCCAGCCGCGCCGCCTCGGCCAGTGCCGGGCCCGCGGCCTCCTCGGCCCTCAGCGCCGCCGTGCGAGCCATGTCCGCCCGCAGCAGCTCGGCGTCCCGCCCACGCTGTGCCGCCAGCGCCGCCTCCGCCTCCGAGGCCCGCGCCAACTGCGCCGCCGAGGCTTCCTTCAGCGTACGCTCCGCGCTCTCGGCCGCCGCTACGGGAGCACGAAAGGCCTCCGCTGCCCGCACCCGGGCCAGCATCGCCTCGCGAGGAGCCGCCGCCTCCACTGCCTCCGCCGCCCGGGCCTGGGCCCCCGAGGCCTCACGCTCATCCGCAATCAGCTTGAGCCGCGCCGCGTACCACTCCGCCGCGGCCGAGGCCTCCTTCAGCACCTCTTCCGCCTTCGTGCGCGATGCCGCCTCCGCCGCCAGCGCCGCCTCCGCCGCCGTGCGCTCCTCGTCCGACAGGCGGGAGATGGCCGCCAGCCCCGCCTCCAGCTTCGTCAGCTCCGCCTGCTCGGCCTTGTACCGCTCGTGCGCGGCGATGGAGACGCGGCTGTACACCTCCGTGCCCGTCATCCGTTCCAGCAGCTCAGCGCGCTCATTGGCATCCGCCTTGAGGAACGCGGCGAACTCACCCTGCGCCAGCAGCGCCGAGCGGCGGAACTGATCAAACGACAGGCCCAGCTTCTCCTCGATGGCCTCGAGCACCTCGCCCTTGGTGCGCCCGAACGTCTTCCCGGTCGCCACCTCCGTGAGGGAGAGTTCCTGAGGCCGGAAGCGGCCCTCGGCCTTGTTGCGCGCGCGCCACACGGACCACCGGGCGCGGTAGCGCCGGTTGTCCTTGCCCACGAAGTCCACCTCGGCGAAGCCCTCGGCGGCTCCGCGCCGCAGCATGCCGCGCACGTCATGGGACAGCAGCCGGTCCTCGTCCTCCTCGCCCGGCCGCCCTACCGGAACGCCTCCGCGTCCACCCAGCCGGGGCGTGCGGTCGAACAACGCCAGGCACATCGCATCCAGCAGCGTGCTCTTACCCGCCCCGGTGGCGCCGGTGATGGCGAACAGGCCCAGCTTGTCCAGCGGCGCCTGGTCCAGCTCCAGCGCGAAGTCGCCCGAGAGGCTCGTCAGGTTGCGCCCCCGGATGGAGAGGATCCTCATGACGCGTCCTCCTGCACCTGGGTGAGCAGCGTGTGAAAGGACTCCAGCAGCGCGGGAGCCAGGGGCTCCTGGTAGTCACGGGCGTAGCGGGCCTTGAAGACCTCCTCGGGAGTGCGCTCGCGCAGCGAGAGCCCCCGCTGGGCCTCCGCCAGCGCATGGCCGGTGCCGGTGTACGAAGGCGTCAGCTTCACCAGCCGCGCGGCCTTGCCCTCCAGGACGGCCTCCACCTTGCGCCGCAGCGAAGGCTCGGGCTTCGTCAGCGACACACACACCTCCAGGTAGGGCCGCGACCACTCGGGAACCTCGGGGTCCACCTCGGGCAGCGCCGACAGCTTCGCCAGCACCTCGTCCAGCGCCAGCACCTCCCGCTCGGGCACGCGCACCATGTCCACGGTGCGGGGCACGGACAGCGGACGCACCGAGCTCAAGCCCTCGTCGTCCAGCTCCACCAGCAGCACCTGGTGACGGTAGTGCGCCTCGCTCAGGGACAAGGGCAGCGGTGAGCCGCTGTAACGAACGCCCTCGCGCCCGCCCACGCGCTGCGCCTTGTGCAGGTGGCCCAGCGCCGCATACGCCACGTCCTCGGGGAACAGGTCCGCCGGGAGCGCGTGCTGGTTGCCACCCAGAATCCTCCGCTCACTCAGCTCGGACAGCTCGGTGCCCACCATGTAGCAGTGCCCCATGGCCACCAGCGCCTGCCCGGGTTGCCGGCGCCGGCGCGCGGCCTCCAGCGTCAGCCCGTACACCTCGCGCACCCCATCCACCAGCCGGTCTCCCTCGGTGCGCACCAGCGGCAGGTCCGAGGGCCGCAGGTAGGGCACCGCCGCCACCC
>DASVVJ010000485.1:0-5023 GCA_036389955.1 Myxococcaceae bacterium | reverse complement strand
ATCATCTCGTTGATGTTGTCCTTCAGGTAGGACACCTCGCCGCGCGCCTCGACCTGAATCGAACGCGACAAGTCACCACGGGTCACCGCGGTAGCCACCTCACCAATCGCGCGCATCTGGTTGGTCAGGTTCGCCGCCAGCTGGTTGACGTTCTCGGTCAAGTCTTTCCAAGTACCTGCGACACCGGACACGTTTGCCTGGCCCCCCAGCTTACCTTCGGTACCCACCTCACGGGCGACGCGCGTCACCTCCGAGGCGAAGGAAGAGAGCTGGTCCACCATCGTGTTGATGGTGTTCTTCAGCTCCAGAATCTCACCGCGCACATCCACGGTGATCTTCTTGGAGAGGTCACCGTTGGCCACCGCCGTGGTCACCTCGGCGATGTTGCGCACCTGGGCGGTCAGGTTCGACGCCATCGAGTTCACGTTGTCGGTGAGGTCCTTCCACGTACCACCGACGCCGCGCACCACGGCCTGGCCGCCCAGCTTTCCTTCGGTACCCACTTCGCGGGCCACACGGGTCACTTCCGAGGCGAACGAGGAGAGCTGATCCACCATCGTGTTGATGGTGTTCTTCAGCTCCAGAATCTCACCGCGCACGTCCACGGTGATCTTCTTGGACAGGTCGCCACGGGCCACGGCCGTGGTCACTTCCGCGATGTTACGCACCTGAGACGTCAGGTTCGACGCCATCGAGTTCACGTTGTCCGTGAGGTCCTTCCAGGTACCGGCCACGCCCTTCACCTTGGCCTGGCCACCCAGCTTTCCTTCCGTACCCACTTCGCGCGCCACGCGGGTCACTTCCGAGGCGAACGAGCCGAGCTGCTCCACCATGCCGTTCACCAGCCGGGCGGTGCGGAGGAACTCACCCTTGAGCGGACGGCCGTCCACCTCGAGCGCCACCGTCTGGGACAGGTCGCCCTTGGCCACGGCGCCGATCACTCGGCCCATTTCCGTGGTCGGCTGGATCAGGTCCGCCACCAGCGTGTTCACCGACTCGACGCAGTCAGCCCACGAGCCCACCGCGCCGGCCAGCGTCGCGCGCTGGGTGATGCGGCCTTCCTTACCGACCATGTTGCCGATGCGCTCGAACTCCTTCGCCATGCGCTCGTTCAGGTCGATGATGTCGTTGAGCGTGTCGGCCACCTTGCCCGCCACGCCCACCGTGTCCACCGGCATGCGGACGGTGAAGTCACCGCGTTGTACGGCGGCGAGGATGCGCAGCAGCTGGCGCGCATCGAGCATGTCGGAAGTCGTTTCACTGACCTTCGCGGAAACTTTCCGCGCTGGCTTCGTCTGCGTAGGCATTCGAACCCCTGGCTGGCCCACGGCGGTGAAGACGGTCCCTCGCCGTGGGAACGGGAATACTGTGCGGTAGCGAGTTCTCTGTGATTACGAGCGAACATGCCAGCCCCCAAGTCACGATCGGCTGCTGGGTAGGAGACAGTGCCGCCCCCCGAACGTTAGGCATCCAACGTTTTCCCATGTGAGCTGGCACGGTGCGTGAACACGCGCTGCACCTCAGCGCCGGAGCGCCCGCTGGGCAGCCAGGCGTCAGTTTCGCAGGCGCGGCGGAGGGGCAAGCACGCGCACGGCCATCTGAGCGTCCCCGGCAACGACAGTACTGAGCGCTTCACGGCGAGTCGGGGCCAGGCGGGCCACGGCTCGCAGGGTGGCCACCAGCACCAGCGCCTCCACGGTGGAGGGCACCAGGATGCCCGAGGGCCCCGTCTTGAGCGGCAGCGGCAGCCGGGGCACACGGCCCGCGGCGGCCAGTGCGGCCACGGCATAGTCGGGCCGGTTATCCAGGGTGACGCCAATGGCGGGCAGTGAGCTTGCGGCGTTGCCCTGCCCCCGGCCCTGCAGGTCCATCAGCAGCTTGAGCGCGCCGGTCTGCTCGTAGAGGGCGAGCCCCTCGCCACCCTCCTCGCCGCCGCCGAAAATGCTGCCCTCGTAGGTGCGGTTGAGGGGGCCGGAGATGGTCACGTGGAACGGCTGGCTGTCATCCCAGTGCGACCACGGGCGGGCCTCCCAGAACTCGGTGGCGGCCTGGAGGAAGAGCAGCGCCTTGTCCGCGCCCAGCCCGGCCACGCCGCGCTGTTCCCAGGCCATGAAGATGGCGATGGCGGCGCGCGCGGAGAGCACCTCCTGCGGGGGGCTCTCCACCTCGAGCCCCAGGCTGTCGGCGGCCTCGGCCAGGGCGGGCTCGCAGCGCACCTGCTCGGGCTCGAGCCCCTCGAGCAGGGCGCGCACACCGGCCTCGTCCTCCTGTTCGAAGATGGGCGGAGCGAACTCTCCCGTGGCCGTCACCCGCAGGTACACGTTGGTGGTGTGCTGGGACAGTTGCACGGGACCGAGCTTGAGCAGGTGGAACATGGAGCCTCCAGCGAGGCTCTTATCTCAACGGTAGCCCTGCATGAACAGCAGAGCCGCCACGGCCCACACAATGGCGAGCACGCTCAGCGACCGGTTCACACTCTGCATCGAACAGCGCATGCGCCGCACTTGAGCGGCAAACCCGCGCCCGCGCACTTGAGGGAAACCCGAAGGACGCGCGCTTCTCGATTAATGAGAGGAGGCGATGGCGCCCGCGCGCGCCAGCGGCCCGGGCGAGGCGAAGCCCGCGAAGAGCTCGCCGGTGAGGTACGCGCGCTGCTTGCGCGAGGCGGCACGGAGGTAGTCGTTCACCACCTCGCCGCCCTTGCGGTCGCGGTACGTGGTGGGCCGCTTCAGGTTCATCCGCACCCGCGCCACGCCCTTGCTGCCCCGGTGGACGAAGTGGACGGTGCCATCGGATTCCACGCGCTCGACGACGCCAATGTGCGTGAGGCCGTCATTGCGCCGCCCGTCGCGGTTGCGGTCGTACGTCTCACGGAAGAAGACGAGGTCGCCCGGCTTGGGTTTGCCCTTGTGCACCGCGCCCAGCCGGGTGGCGTGCCGGTAGATATGGGTGACGCCGTTGTCGCCCTTGCGTCCGTCGCGGGGCATGACGTTGATGCCCACGCTCTCGTAGGCGATGCGGGCCACGCCCGTGCAGTCATCGGGCATCGAGCGATCCACCTGCTTCAATGAAGAGACGCCCACCAGCTTCGAGGCCCGGGCGGCGATGCGCTCTCCCGTGCCGCGAGCCGGCCGCGCCACGGGGGCCTTGCGTACCTTGGGCTGAGCCTTGGTGACGGCTGGCTGTTGGGCCCGCGGCCCCGGCTGCTTCCCGGCGGCATGTGCGGACGTGGTGCTACAGGCAAGAAGCCCCAGCGCGACGAGCACGGCGAGCGGTCGGATCATGCAGAGGCCGAACGCTCAGACCCGGGCCTTATTCACCGGCCCGTATGGCCTACCCCGGCCCCATCCCCTCACCTGGTGCGTGCAGCAGCCCACAAGCACGGGGCTCATCGAAAAGCTGCAGCAGCGTTGCGGACAACCACGTGGAGAACCCTCTGGAAGCCTGCTCGTTCACCTTCCTTCCGCACACCTGTCCAACAACCGGACCGGCTCGGTCAGACCGCCGCCGGACCGGCCCTCCTGTCCACCGCTGTGGATTCATCGTCCACCCGGCGGGATGACCGCGCGGCCTCGCTGCTCTGTCGAACGCGTCCTTTCCTGCCAGGGCGCGTTGGCCCGGCTCCTGCTCTGTCCCGGCGCGCACGCCACCTGCCGTGGCGCGCGGACACCAAGGGTTGCTCATGGAAGAGACACTGGAGGATGCACGCGTCGCCATCCGTCACCTGCTGGCGGAGGAGAGCTACAACCAGCAGCGCATTGGCGAGCTGTACAACCACGTGGCCGCGAACCGCCTGGCCGAGGCGGCGGGCTATCGTGACGCACTGGAGTACTTCTCCCAGCACGTGCGGGAGCTGCCGCGGGCGCTCCTGATGCGGTACGCCGCCGTGGCCAGCACGTTCTCCGCGGAGACGTGCGCGCGCTACGGCATCACCAGCCTGAGCATGCTGCTCACCTATGCGAGGACGGCGGGCGTGGCGGTGAACCCGGATGATCCAGGCATGACGCCCATCCCGGTGCCGGACGCGGAGGGCCGGGTGCGCGTGAGGCCCTTCGCCCGCTGTAGCGAAGAGGAGCTGCGCGAAGTGCTCCTCACGCAGCAGGCTCTGCCACAGGCCACCGCCCTCCCAGGTCGCTAGACACGGCACCTTTTCGTGCTAGACGCTGCTGCCAAGCCGGCATGAGCCCGGCTCTCCAACGGAGGGGACTCTTTCACATGAAGAAGATGCTGACCCGGAGCGTGGTGTTCGCGGCCCTTTCTCTGTCGTCCGTCGCGCTGGCACAGGATGAGGCCCCCGCCGCGCCGACCACGCCTGTCACCAAGCCTGACGCCGCCGCCGTGAAGGCCACGTGGGACTACTTCTACCGCGGGCAGACCCAGGGGCCGATCCTCGTCGAGGCCAAGCTCTGCACCGACGTGGCCAAGGACGGCGCCAACAAGTTCGAGTGCACCGCCGAGGTGGACACTGCCGCCGGCCTCAAGGCGGGCACCAAGGGCGTAGTGCTGTGGCAGGCCTATCTGACGCCGCAGAACGACACCTACGAGGACATCACGGTGCAGATCAAGCAGGGCACCACCGTGCGCGAGACCAAGGACGTGAAGATCAAGGGCGAGGGCTGGCGCTCCCGTCAGTGGACCGGCGTGAACCTGAACAAGCCGGGCAACTGGACCATCAGCGTCATGCGCGGTGACCAGACGCTCAAGGAGATCCAGGTCAAGGTGAACTAGTCCACACCTCGCCTGTCGCCGTCCGCGTTGATGGACGGCTGCCTGCTCGCGCCCGTGCTGGGGGATGCTCCCCAGGCGGGCGCGTTCTTTTTTCGCTCTTGACTTGCCCCGGGAGGCTTGGAAGGCGGGAGTTTTTTCCGCTCCGGGGCCGGATTTTCGGCCCGCGCCGCGTCTGAGTGCTCGTAACCCCGGGGAAATGCTTCCACTCACGGGGTTGGCAACGCGATTGCAGAAGGGGTACTCGCGATTGAAGGGCAGGGGCGGTACGGGCGGGTTGGGGTGGTGGCGGGGGGTG
>DASVVJ010000484.1:0-2451 GCA_036389955.1 Myxococcaceae bacterium | reverse complement strand
CCGAGAGCACCGGGCTGGATTCCAGCGCCTGGGAGCTCGTCACCGCCGGCCAGTGCTGGCACTGGTTCGATCGCCCCACCGCGGCCCGCGAGGCCCTGCGGCTGCTCGTGCCTGGGGGCAGGCTCGTCATCGCCCACTTTGACTGGGTGTGCGCCCCCGGCAACGTGGTGGAGGCTACCGAGGCCCTCATGGAGGAGCACAACCCGGGCCCCCCGCTGCCGCAGTACATCTACGGCCACAACGTGGGCCTGTACCCCGAGTGGTTCCGCGACGCGAAGGCCGCGGGCTTCGTCCGCCTGGAGTCCTTCTCCTTCGACGTGGACGTCGTCTACACCCACGAGCGCTGGCGGGGCCGCGTGCGCGCGAGCGCCAAGGTGGGCGGCTCCCTGCCGAAGGACCAGGTCGCCCGCTTCGACGAGGCCTTCGCCACGCTGCTCTCCCAGCGCTTTCCGCAGGAGCCGCTCTCTATTCCCCACCGCGTATTCGCCCTGCTCGCGACGCGCCCTTGAGTGGCGGGAGCAGGGTAGGGTTGCGAGAATGGCTTCCCTCGCTGACTCGCTCGTTCGCGAGCGACTACTGAAGGACAAGGCGGCCGCCGCCGAGGTGCTCGTTCCGGGCGAGCCTCCGCATGTGGCGCTGCTGCGCCTGTGTGAGGCCGGCCTGCTCCAGGGAGGCCTCTCCGTCGCCCTCGGCGTCCGGCCCGATGAGCTCGTGGGCCCGCTCACCCTCGCCATGGGCGGCGCCGCTCGAAGCTTCAAAATTGTGGATGTGCGTGAGCGTCCGACGCTGGAGTTGCATGTCCTCGCGGGTGAGCGCACCGAGCGCTGGGAGGTGGAGGACCTCGCCGCACTCGTGCACAACCTGAATGATCTCTACCGCGAGTCTCAGCAGGTGCGGGCCGTGGCGGTACTGGGAGAGTGGGCCGATGCGCTCCAGCTCCTGTGCGTGGAGAAGCGCGCGCTGCCTCGCCTGCTGCGCCAGCCCTTCTTCGCTCCCGTGAACGCGCCGCAGCTGGCGGGGCTCTCCGGGGAGGGGTGAAACCTCCTCACGGCCTTGGTGCTACGATGGGCATGGAGCACAGGTCAGGGGACAGTTCGCTCATGCATGGCATCATCTTCAATCAGCTCCGCAACTACGCACAGGCACGCTTGGGTGAGCACGGCTGGGAGAATGTGCTCCGAGAGGCGAAGCTGCCCGCTCGCGTGTACCTGGCCTTCCAGAGCTACCCGGACGAGGAGGCGGGAGCCATCGTCGGGGCCGCCTCGAAAATCTCCGGCAAGTCCGCGCGCTTTCTGCTCGAGGACTTCGGCGAGTTCATCGTCCCCAGCCTGATGCACATCTACAAAGGCTTCCTCCAGCCTTCCTGGTCCATTCTCGATGTCATCGAGAACGCCGAGCGCATTCACGAGCGGGTCCGGCGGGATCCCCACGCCCGGCCGCCCGTGCTGGAGTGCTTCCGGGTGGATGCCAACACGGTGCGCGTCGTCTATGCCTCGCCGCGCAGGCTGTGTGGGGTGGGCATCGGCTTCGTGCGAGGCCTGTCCTCCGCGCTGAACCAGAAGACGGACGTGTACGAGAAGCAGTGTGTCTACAATGGCGCACCGCACTGTGAATTCATCGTGAAGCGCAAGTTCTGAGTCACGGGCTCCGGGCAGACTCTCGACCCGGTGGGTCGGCTTGAGGCAGCATGACCTCATGCGGATTGCCCTGCTTCTCGTTGCCTGCCTCGTCGCCCGTGGCGCGCTCGCCGAGCCCGACACCTTCAGTCTGGGCACGGGAAGAAACGGGCTGCTGAAGATCGAGAACAGCCAGGACCGGGTGATCAACCACTACGGGGCGCTGACCGCCAGCGTGGCCGCGGGCTCGCGGGACGTGGCGATCTCCCACGCGAATCTGTTCTTCGCCGGGGAGCTGGTGCTGCTGCACCAGAGCACGGGCCTGTCTCCGGTGCCCGCCTCGGGAGATGGACGCGCCGTCAGCCTGAACAGCAGCGCGGTGGGCCGTTTCGAGTACGCGCGTGTGGAGACGGTCTCGGCCACCGGGCTGCGGCTCACGGCGCCGCTCCAGTACGGCTTCAGCGCGCCGGGGGCCCAGGTGGTGAGCGTGCCGGAGTACACGGACCTGGAGGTGCGCCAGGGCTCCACGCTCCGGGCGATGCCCTGGGATGGCAGCCGGGGCGGCATTCTCGCGGCGCTGGTCTCCGGGCGGCTGCGCAACGATGGCCTCATCACCGTGGAGGGCATGGGCTTCCGGGGAGGCGCCTTCCTCAACCACCCGAACCTCAACGGCTGCTCGGGGCTGGATGAGCCCGTGGCGAGCGGTGGCTCCTATAAAGGAGAGAGCCTGGTGAGCGGACGCTTCGGCACGGCGTCGGGCCGGGGCAACCTGGCCAACGGCGGCGGCGGCGGCAACTGCCACAACTCGGGCGGCGGCGGAGGAGGCCACCTGGGC
>DASVVJ010000483.1:0-6148 GCA_036389955.1 Myxococcaceae bacterium | reverse complement strand
GCGCCAGGGGGTGTCCGCTCTTGGCCTTCGGCTACCCGGCGGGGGCGGCTCCCGCGCCACGCCGACACCTGGGCGCTTGCGACACCCCTGCTCCCTCCTCACTGTGAACCGGTTCACACCAACCGCCAGCGGCTGTCACTGTGAACCGGTTCACAGTGAACGCCAGGCCCCGGGGTCCAGTGCCTCCCGTTTCAACAGGGGGACATATGCCAGGGTGGGTCTTCTATCGCCGCAGCGAGGAGGTGCGCTCCGGGTCACGCTCGAGCGCCACCGCCGCCTGGTGCTCGGCCGGGACGAGCGCCGTAGTGACGCAGGCCGGACTATTCCCACCCTGGCATTGGACTTTGGTGCCAGCCCCCGTGGCCATCTTCTGACGAAGCCATGAGAGCCATGGACACAAAGGTCCCTTCCCCAGGGAGGAAGCCTTGCTGGCTTTTCCACGCATCCCTATCCCTACAGGGTCTCTTACTGGAGCGTACAGCTCATGACCTCCCACGGTGTCACGGTCCGCAGGATTCAAGCGCTGCGCGGCCCCAATCTTTACGCCTACAAGACAGTGCTGAAGGTCGAGTTGGACATCGGCCCGCTGGACGAGCGCCCGAGCAACTCCTTCCCCGGCTTTGTCGAGCGGTTGACGGGTTGGCTCCCCGGGCTGCACGAGCACGAGTGCAGCATTGGCCGGCCCGGGGGCTTCGTCGAGCGCCTGCGGCGCGGCACGTATCTGGCTCACATCTGCGAGCACGTCACCATCGCCCTGCAGAACGAGATGGGCTTCAACGTGGGCTTCGGCCGCGCGCGCGGCACCGGCGAGCCCGGGGTGTACAACGTCGTCGTCGCCTATGAGGAAGAGGAGCCCGCGCGCGAGGCCTTCAAGACCGCCCTGGAGATGACACTGGCGGCCATGTTCGACGAGCCCTACGACGGGGCCGCGGCCATCGAGCGCCTGAAGGACATCGCCGACGAGTACCGGCTGGGGCCCAGCACCCGCGCCATCGTGGACGCGGCGCGCAAGCGGCGCATCCCCGTGCGGCGGCTGACGCCCACCGGCAGCCTGGTGCAGCTGGGCTACGGCGTCTATCAGAAGCGCATCATGGCCTCGCAGACGTCCGACACCTCCGCGCTGGCGGTGGACATCTGCCAGGAGAAGCCGCTGACCAACCGCATTCTGCGCACCGTGGGCATCTCGGTGCCCGAGGGGCGCACGGTGAAGTCCGCGGACGAGGCGTGGGAGGTGGCTCAGGACCTGGGCCTGCCTGTCATCCTCAAGCCCGAGGCGGGCAACCAGGGCAAGGGAGTGATGGTCAACCTGCGCTCCGAGGCGGAGGTGCGCGCGGCCTATGAGGTTGCCTCGCAGTTCCGCGGGGACGTGCTCGTCGAGAAGCACATCGAAGGCGACGACTACCGCCTGCTCATCGTCAACGGCAAGCTGGTGGCCGCCGCGCGCAGAGATCCGGCGCAGGTGAAGGGGGACGGCAAGTCCACCGTGGCCCAGCTCGTCGAAGTGGCCAACCGCGACCCGCGGCGCCGTCCGGGCCACAGCAGCAGCCTCACGCGCATCCGGCTGGATGACGCGGCCCGGGTGGTGCTGGGGCAGCAGGGAATGACGGTGGACTCGGTGCCGGCGCAGGGCGAGGTCGTCAAGCTGCGCCAGAACTGCAACCTGTCCACGGGCGGCACCTCCACGGACGTGACGGACATTGTCCACCCGGCCAACGCGCGCCTGGCGGAGCTGGCCGCGCAGATGCTGAACCTGGACATCGCGGGCATCGACATGCTCTGCAAGGACATCCGGCGGCCGCTGAACGAGCAGGCCGGTGCCATCGTCGAGGTGAACGCGGCGCCAGGGCTGCGCATGCACATCGAGCCGTCCAGCGGCCTGCCGCGGGACGTGGGCGGGCCCATCATCGACATGCTCTACCCGCCGGGCACGCCCTCGCGCATTCCCATCATCGCGGTGACGGGAACCAACGGGAAGACGACCGTCACCCGGCTGGTGGCCCACATGTTCGAGACGGCGCACCGGGTGGTGGGCTTCACCAGCACGGAGGGCACCTACATCCGCAACGAGCGCGTGCTCGAGGGCGACTGCTCCGGGCCGCGCAGCGCCCAGACGGTGCTGCTGCACCCGCGGGTGGACGTGGCGGTGCTGGAGGTGGCGCGCGGCGGCATTCTGCGCGAGGGCCTGGGATTCGACTGGTGCAGCGTGGGCGTGGTGACGAACCTCAGCCGCGATCACCTGGGCACCGCGGGCGTCAACACGATGGAGCAACTGGCGCGGGTGAAGCAGGTGGTCATCGAGTCGGTGGACCCCGAGGGTTTCGCGGTGCTCAACGCGGATGATCCGCTGGTGGCGGAGATGGCCGCGGCGACCAAGGGCCAGGTGGTCTACTTCGCGCGCAGCGCGGAGAACCCCATCATCCAGGCGCACCTGGCCGGAGGCGGCCGCTGCGTCTTCGTGGAGAATGACGCGCTCGTCACCGCCAAGGGCAGCATCCGCCAGGCGCTGGTGGAGCTCAACCGCATCACCTTCACGGCGGGAGGCGCCATCCGTTTCCAGTTGGAGAACGCGCTAGCGGCCACGGCGGCGGCGTGGGCCTCGGGGCTCAACCCGGCGCTCATCGTCCGGGCGCTGACCACCTTCCGCACGGATACGCGGATGGTGCCAGGGCGCTTCAACGTGCTGGGGGTGGGGGGGCGGCAGGTCATCCTGGACTACGCGCACAACCTGGCGGCCATGAAGGCCCTGTCGGAGGCGCTGCCCCGGAGCGCGGACCGCAAGACGTTCATGGTGATTGGCCTGCCGGGAGATCGCCGGGACGAGGATCTGCTGGCCACCGCTCAGGCGACGCTGCCCATGACGGACGAGTACGTGCTGCATGATCTGAAGGACCGGCGAGGCCGGGCGGAACTCGAGGTGCCCCAGCTCATGAAGAGCTGCCTGCCGCCGGACCGGCCGCATCAATTCACCCGGGACCAGCGCGAGGGCGTGCAGCGCGCCTTCGAGCAGTCGCGGCCCGGCGATCGGATCATCGTCATCGCGGACCTGGTGGACGAGGCGCTGGAGGCCATCCAGACCCTGGCCGAGGCGGACGAGGCCGGCTGCGAGACGCCGGTAGCACAGGCGTATGACTGAGCCCACGGCCCACCCTACTGAGGAGCTGCCATCTCGATGCTCACCCTGATCCGGAGCGGAACCCTCCTGTCGCCAGCACCGCTGGAGAGCCAGTCGCTGCTGATGGTGGGGGAACGGATCGCCCGGCTGGGAGACGTAGAGGAGCAGGCACTCGCCAGCCTGGGGGTGCCGTTCGAGGTGGTGGACGCCACCGGGTGCATCGTCGTGCCGGGCCTGGTGGATCCCCACGAGCACCTCATCGGGGCGGGAGGAGAGAAGGGCTTCTCCAGCCGCATGCCCGAGGTGAGGGTGGAACAGTTGCTGCGCGCGGGCATCACCACGGTGGTGGGGTGCCTGGGCACGGACGGCACCACGCGCAACCTGGCCGCGCTGGTGGGCAAGGTCCGGCAGCTCACCGAACAGGGGGTGACAGCCCTGATGTACACCGGGGGCTTTCACCTCCCGCCGCGCACGCTCACCGGCTCCATCTCGGATGACCTGATGCTCATTGACTGCATCATCGGCGTGGGCGAGCTGGCCATCGCCGATGTCCGCTCCAGCCAGCCTACGGTGGACGAGCTGGCGCGGGTGGTGTCCTCGACGCTGGTGGGAGGCCGGGGGGCGGGCAAGGCCGGGGTGACGCACTTCCACGCGGGGCCGGGGCGGGCCCAGCTTTCGCAGCTCCACGCGCTGTTGGACCAGCACGAGCTGGTGCCCGAGTCCCTGTACGTCACCCACGCCAACCGGACCGAGGCGCTGCTGGATGACGCCATCGCCCTGGCCCGGAAGGGGAGCTACGTGGACATGGACACCGTGGACGGCGGGCTGGGCCGGTGGATCCGTTACTACCTGGAGCACGGCGGTGCGCCCGAGCGGCTCACCGTGTCCTCGGATGCGCACACCGCGGGGGCCACCCCCGCCCAGCTCCACGCGGAGCTGGTTGCCGCGGTGCATGAGCACGGGCTGACGCTGCAGCAGGTGTTGCCTTTCTTTACGAGCAACCCCGCGACAGTGCTGAAGCTTCACCGCAAGGGGCGGCTGGCGCCGGGAATGGATGGCGATGTGCTGGTGCTGGATGCGAAAACCCTGGAGCCCGTTCACGTCTTCACGCGAGGGCAGCCGCGAGTGCGCCAGGGACGCCTGATCGAGGAGCAGAGGGAGCCGGTATGAAGAAGAAGCGCCGAGGTGACCTGCTGGTCATTGGCGGACATGAGAACAAGGAGTCGGATGAGGAGAAGGCCATCCTCAATCAGGCGGCCAACAAGGTGAAGGAGGCGGACGGACGTCTGGTGGTGCTCACCGTGGCCTCCATGGAGCCCGAGCCGCTGGCGGACACCTATCGCAAGGCCTTTGGCCGGCTGGGGGTGAAGCACGTGGACGTGCTCGACATCCGCAGCCGCGAGGAGGCCTACGATCCGGGCAACGTCGAGAAGATCTCGAACGCTGGGGTGGTGTTCTTCACCGGCGGCGATCAGCTCCGCATCACCAGCCAGATGGGCGGCTCGCCGCTGCTCGAGCGCATCTTCGAATTGCACGACCAGGGCGTCGCCATCGTCGGCACCTCGGCGGGCGCGGCGGCCATGTCCGAGACGATGCTGATCTCCGGGCCCACCAATCAGTCACGGCTCGTGGGCCTGTCCATGGCCCCCGGGCTGGGGTTGCTGGAGGGCGTCATCGTGGACTCGCACTTCGCCGAGCGCGGCCGGTTCGGGCGGCTGATGGGCGCGGTGGCGCAGAACCCCCACAACCTGGGGCTCGGCATCGACGAGGACACCGCGATCCACGTGACGAACGACGAGGAGTTCACCGTGCTGGGCTCGGGCGCGGTGTACGTCATCGACGGCACGGGCGTGCGCTACACCACGCTGTCGGACCGGCAGTCCGAGGGCATCCTCACCATCCACGATGCCCGGGTCCATATGCTGGGCCGGGGAGATCGCTTCAACCTGAAGGAGCGTCGGCCGATCGTTCCGTCCGCGCCGGCGACGATCTGAGCCGTGAGATCAGCTCCGGCGGGTGCTCGCTCTTGCGGAGGATGGAGATCGCCCCGCCGGCCTCCAGGATGACGGCTTCGACCTCGGTGAGGGAGCTGATGCCCTTGGCCCTGACCGCCTCTTGAAGATCGGACTCGGCGATGCGGGCGGCCCGCATCGCCCTGTGGGCGTAGGCTCCGTCGAAGTAGAGGAGGACGGGGCTGCCGTCGACCAGGGCCGCGACAGCGCTCGAGCGGATGCGAAGCCACGAGACGAGGTATTGCAGCAGCGCCAGCAGCGCGAAGGCCACACACGCTTCGGCCAGCGCTACCTCCTTGGCCGTCAGGATGCGGCCAAATACCGAGCCGATCGTCACCGAGATGATGAAGTCGAAGACGTTGGTTCTCGCCAGGGTCCGCGAGCCGGAGACCCGGAGTGTGACCAGCAGCGAGAGATAGGCAAAGGTGCCCACGAAGAGGATGCGAAGGATCGGTTGCCAGCCGGCGAACAGGAACGCGACGTCACTCTTCATGGCCGTCCCCGCCCCGTCATGACTGCGATGACTTCGGGATGATGGAGATCTGCCCTCCCGTCTCCAGGATCGCGAACTTGATCTGGTCCAGCCGCTCGAGGGCCGGCCCCTGGCGCGCGGCGGTGAGAATGTCCTGCTCATCGACGTAGGACTTCTTCATGTTCTCGCGGAACAGGCGGCCATTCTCCACCAGGATGACGGGGCCGCCCTGCAGCACCTGCTCCATGCGAGGCTTTCGGGCCTTCAACCAGGCCATGAACACCGTGCAGGCCACCAGCGTGGAGATCACCAGCAGCGAGTACGTCATGGACAGGTTGTGGCCCACGAGGGCGTTCTGGGTGGCCTCGCTGATGATGAGCATGGTGATCATGTCGAAGGTGTCCATCTCGGCCATGGAACGCTTCCCCGCGATGGAGAACGCGAAGAGCAGGAAGAAGTACATGAACAGGGGGCGAATGATGGCATCCATGCGTCACCTTCTCAGGGCAGGAAGAGCTGCTTGAACTCGAAAGTGGGCCCGCCCTCGATGCC
>DASVVJ010000482.1:0-9934 GCA_036389955.1 Myxococcaceae bacterium | reverse complement strand
TGTTTTTGAAGCAGCATTCCTTCTTCACGTGTTCTGGAACCCAGACCTGCGTCCATCGCTCTCTCCTAGTCAGGCGCAGAGTGCACGCAGTAAAGCTAATGAATTTGCCGAGGAAATGCTGGATGTGGTTTTTGAGGTGTTGAAAGACGAGAGCGACGAGGGTCGCGCTTCGCGTTGCCACAAGTTGATATGCGAATCGCTAGGCGTAAGGCGTCCTTCCACCCGCGATGCGATTTTGAAAAACATGTCTGCTCTTGATGATGCTGCTTTATCGGAGTTCGGCAGGAGGGTCATTCCACGCCTGATTGACGATGCCTTGGGCCCAGTCTCTCATCAACTCAAATCAATAGGTGCCCCTCTTGCTGACTGGGGCTGGATTCGGGAGCAAATGTTGAAAATGGTTGCGGAGGGGGAAAAGGGTTTGGCAATCACGATCACGCCAGACGGCAGTGTTACGATTCGTGTGTATCCGGAATTTGTGGCAATGTTCACTGCGATGGCGGTTGATTATGAAAATCGTGTCCCGGTTTTCGACGATTTGTCTGGATATGGGGTGATGAAGATTTTCTCTTGGGATGACCTTGCGAATGGACTCGCAAAGTTCTAGAACTTGAACGTGACCTATTCAGCATAGGAACTACAGGCCATTATGTGTTGGCTGTTGGCTTTTCGATTACGGCAGTCGCCTTAAGGTGCGGGGCATTGCTTTCGAGGCTAAGCACCTTGAGTGCCCAGCCAGAGAGCGCCGTGAGTTGGTCCTGCGAAAAAATCCAGGGCGACTTCGGTTGCAGCAAGGATGGAGGTTTCGAGAACTGCGATCTGATGCCGAAAGCAGCCATTAGCTCTTCCGTACGAAATTCTTCTACATGTTCGTGCTGGGGCGCTTTGGCGTCGCTTGAGCTTTTGCATTTTTTGAGAGGCCGGCACACGCACGGGAGTTATTCGAAGAGGGACACCTCGGCCAGAGAGAACAGGATTCGGCGGCCGGAGACATCCTCGCTCTGCGCGTGCACCTGAAGCCGCAGGTGCCGCACCGGGTCCGCGCTCTGCAGGGGCACGTCTAGGAACACGGGGAGCTGTTCGTACTGCTCGAGCTCCCCATCGAACGGCGAGTCCCACGAGGTGCTGTGGGCGAAGGCCGCGTTCATGCTGTCGATGGCCGACTGCTGGAGGTCGCGCGTGCGCAGGACGAGGTCCGCCAGGGGGAACCAGCTCGCACCGTCCGCGCTGCCTTCCAACTGGAGGCGCTCGGTGCCGGTGAACACGTGGCCGTGCTCCAGCCCGCGAATGACGGCGCGCGACAGGCGCGTCGGCTCCGCCAGGGTGATGACGAGCGAGTACGGCGCATCATCCAGGTCCCCGGAGAAGAACTTCACGGGAGCGAGCTGGCCATCCGTCCAGGGACACGCACCGGGCGGCGAGGGCTCGCACGAGGCACCCCGGCTGACGGGCCGCAGAGCACCCGCGGACACTGGCAGCCGAGGGGTGCGCCACTCCTGCCGGAAGTCGACGGCGCTGCTGGCACTCCCCAGCGGGCTGAAGAGCCACGTTCCCATGGAGACCGCGCGGAGCTGCGCCTCGGGACTGGCGAAGTCCTCCAGCACGTAGGGGCTGGGGCTCCAGGGCGAGTTCACTCCCTGCTGCAGCCACAGCCGTTCTCCCCCGGAGAAGAGCTGGACGATGGGCTCGGGGACCGTCGGAAGCACATCGATCTCCACGTCTCCCTCGGGGCCGAGGATGAGGAGCCGATTCTTGCCGCTCGGGGGTACTTCTGCAGGGGGCGGGGCGGGCGCGAAGGACAGCGTGGGTCCAGCCGCCTCCTGGCTCACGGTGAACCGGTCCTCCCAGGGTTGAAGGGTGGGCAGCTCCACGTCGCCGTCGTTGAAGATGAAGGAGACGAAGGTGCCACGGCCGTCCTCCAGCGGGAGCGCCAGCCGGAAGCGATGCTGCACGTAGAAGCTGCCATCGTCGGCGGACTCCTCCACGTCTCCCGCGAGGAACTCGTGCGTGAACTCGCCATTGGCCTGGGTGGTGGCCGTGCCGTAGGGAGCGTAGGGAGGGGGCCCCTCGGGTTCCTCCTCCTCCTCCTCGAAGAAGTCCCGGATGGGCTGGGGCGCCCGCTCGACGGTGAGCGTGGCCCCCGCGAGCGGCTCGCCGTTCGCCTGGAGCACGCGGCCGTAAGCGAAGATGGGATCCTCCGGGTAGCGGCAGCCCGCGGCGAGCAGGGAGAGCACGAGGCAGAGATGACGGACGTGGCGCATGTCAGTAGGTCCCCTTCACACCGAGCAGCGGGAGGATGACGGGAAGGCGCAGGGGCTTGCGCTCGAAGCCGAACTCGTCGTTCGTGTACTCGTAGGCCAACACCTCCTGCTGGAGGGAGACGTTGAGCAGGTCCAGGTAGGCATCGAGCGTGAAGTCCTCCATGGCCCACGACTTGGCGACGCGCAGGTCCACGCGGAAGAAGGGGGCCAGCCGCCCGGCGCGGTCCAGGTCCTGCCGCACCCATTGGGGCTCGCCATTCGTGCCCGTCACCGCGCGCTGGGTGAGTGAAGTGATTTCCCCTGACTCGGGCCGCCCGGTGTTGAAGTGCAGCACGGTGCCCGCCGTCCAGTTGTTGCCGAACTTGTAGCTGACCGCGGCGTTGACGACGTGGGCCTGCTCGAAGGCGAACGGCAGCGTGGCCTCGATGCTCTCCCCCGTCACGCGGTTGTCGTCGCCAATGCGCTGGAAGCGCACGCGGCGCTTGCTCTGCAGGAAGCTGTAGGAGACCCAGCCAAACCAATCGCGGCCCAGCGGGTGGCGGGCCATCACCTCGAAGCCGTATGCGTAGCCGCTGGCCGCGGGGTCCACCAGCGT
Source organism: Myxococcaceae bacterium (assembly GCA_036389955.1). Classification (GTDB taxonomy): domain Bacteria; phylum Myxococcota; class Myxococcia; order Myxococcales; family Myxococcaceae; genus DATHBR01. Next base: position 7,078 of record DASVVJ010000482.1, on the reverse strand, counting down.
CAGGTCCCGCCGCCGCCGGTTCTCCGCCACCTCCAGCAGGTCGAACTCCACGGTGCGCGACAGCGGGTTGTAGAAGGCGTCGGCGTTGAGCTCCAGGCCCTCGAAGGCCTTCCACTCGGCGCCCACGGTGAACTGGGCTCCCGACTGAAGGCCGTAGCGCAGCCCCGCCGTGTCCACCGCGGGGATGTGCAGCAGCACGGTGGGCGGCTGGTGGAAGAGTCCCGCCCCTCCCTTGAGGGTGAGCGTCTCCGAGACCGTGTGGCGCACCGTCAGCCGGGGCTCGAAGGAGGCGTGAGCGATGCCGGGCACCAGGTGGTACGAGTCCAGGCGCACGCCGGGCTGCACCATCCAGCGCTCCGCGGGCTGCCAGGTCAGCGAGGCGTAGGCGCCGGCGAAGGTTGCCAGCGAGGACGGGTTCTTGAGCGGCTCGGAATCGTCCTCGGGCCGCCAGCCTGGCGGCCGGCCCGTCCCGGAGATGCGAGTTGCCGCGCGCCGGTTCTCCACGTCCCCGCCCACGATGAACTCCATCGTGTCCGACAGCCGCCGCTTCCAGCTCGTGCGCGCCGCGAAGCTCACCTGCTCCAGGCCGTACTCGCCCACTTGCTGGCGCGCCAGAGTGCCGCTTGGCTGCTGCCGCAGCGTCTGTTCGCCGATCAGCCCCAGGCTGTCCCAGCCCACGGTGAGCCCCAGCTCGCCCTCACCGCCGGCGAGCGGGTGCGTGCCCCGCAGGTCCACCCGGTGGAACTGCGAGGCAATGCCTCCACCCTCCCGGCCCTCGCGGAGCTCGGGGCTGACGCCCACGTCGTCCGAGCTGCCCAGCGCGAACAGCCGGAGGCGCCCCTGTCCCAACTTCTGCTCGACGCGGACCTGGTAGTCCCAGAACCCGGCGCGGGGCCGCTCCGTGGACTCGCTGTTGACGGTGTTGGAGATCAGCGTGATGAGCAGCGCGGTGTAGCTGAAGCGCCCCGCCACGCTGACGCTGGTGCCGGTGGACTCGAAGGGGTACTCGACGAAGCCGCCGCTGTTGATCAGGTCCGCGTAGGCGGTGAAGTGGAGCCGGTCCTCGCGCGGGCGCGAGAGGCGCCCATCCACCGCGCCACCGAGCACGCGGCCGTACTGCACTGGCGGCATGCCCGGGTAGAAGTCCACCGTGTCGATGAAGTCCGGGTGGACCACCGCCGGGCCGAGCAGCAGGTGGTAGAGCATGGGGATGCGCACCCCATCCAGAAAGAAGCCGGTGGCGGCGGGCTGGCTGCCGCGCACCACGGGGTAGCTGATCCCGGAGGCGAGGCTGCCCACGCCCGGCATGAGCATGACGACGCGAAAGGGGTCGCCCTGGGTGCCGGGCACTTCGCGCAGCTCCTGCTCATGCAGCGAGATGCGGGTCACTTCAGTGCGCGGGCGGTCATCCCGCACCACGGTCTCGTAGGGGTTCACCGCGCCGGGTTGCAGGCGGTAGATGACCTGCAGGGCCTGCTTGGTGTCGAGCGTCTCCTCGAAGGAGGAGGGCTTGTGGCCCGGGGCGCGCACCTCGATGCGGTGGGTCCCCGCGGGGAGCTCCAGGGCGAAGAGTCCCTGGGCATCGGTCGTGGCGGCGGGTGTGGGGCTGCCATCGACGAAGAGCGTGGCATCTCCCAGGGGCCGGCGCGTGCCGCGTGCGCGCACCTCACCAGTGAGGCGGGCCTGAGCAGCGATGGGGGCAGCCACGGCGGGAGGCTCGAAGCGGTAGGTGAAGGGCAGGCGCACCGAGACGGGCACACCGCCCAGGGTGGCGGGGGTGAAGCGCAGGCGGGGGGCCGCCGCGACAGCCGCCTCGGTCAAGCGCGGCTCGGTGGAGGGCTGGATCACCTTCACCTCGGAGACCTGGCCCTGCTCATCCAGGAGCAGCTCCAGGACGACTTCACCAGCCTGGGCCTCGAGGCCCTCGGGCCAGGCCGCGGGAGCGTCCGCCAGAAGGGTGGGGGGCACCAGCGGAGCCACACCGCCATCCGTGGTCAGGCCCAGGCGCGCGGCATCCTCGGCGGAGAGCGCAGCGCCTTGCTCTGAGTTCTGGACCTCCACCTCCACACGGCGAGGCTCACTGGCCTCGGACGGCACACCTTGCGCGGGAGCAAGGCCGGGGAGCGCGAGGAGAGCGAGCAGGAAGCAGGTGACGTGACGCGGGAAGGCCATGGAAGTGCCATTGAACACCACTGTCTGGAGAAGGTGTAAGGTCCAACCGCTTCCGCACTTCCAAGGGGGGACCGTGCTCTCGACCCGCTTCACTGAACTCGTGGGATGCCGTGTACCGCTTCAGCTCGCGGGGATGGGCTCTATCGCTACGCCCGAGCTGGCGGGGGCCGTCTCGAGCGCCGGCGGGCTGGGCATGTTCGGGGGAGCGCTGCTCAGTCCCGCCGAAATCACCCAGGCACTGGAGGACCTGCGCGCCCGGAAGGTGGGTCCCGTGGGAATCACCTTCGTCATGCAGTTCCTGTCGGACCGTCAGTGTGTCGTGGCGGCGGCGGCTGGCGCGAAGGTGGTCGAGTTCTCCTTTGGACCGCCGGACCGCAGCCTGGTGGATCTGGTTCACCAGGGAGGAGCGCTGGCGAGCTGGCAGGTGGGCTCGCGGGAGGATGCGGTGGCCGCGGTCGAGGCGGGGTGTGATCTGATCATCGCCCAGGGCGTCGAATCCGGAGGACACCTGACGGGCCGCCAGGGACTGTTGGCCCTGCTGGACGAGGTGCTCGACGCGGTGAAGGTCCCCGTGCTGGCCGCGGGCGGTATCGGCACCGGGCGGACGATGGCCGCGATGTTGGCAGCGGGCGCCGCGGGGGTGAGGCTCGGCACGCGCTTCATGGCCACGCCGGAGTCCAACGCCCACCCGCGCTACATCGAGCAGCTCATCCAGGCGCGCGCGAAGGACACCGTCTGCACCGAGGCGTTCCAGGTGATGATGCCGGGCATCCCGCACCGGGTGCTCCGCTCGTCCATCGAGGCGGCGCAGGCCTTCCAGGGTGACGTCGCGGGCGAGCTGGTCTTCGGGAGCATGCGCATGCCCGTGCCGCGCTGGTCCATTCCGAGCCCGACGCGGCAGACCACCGGAGCCATCGAGGCCATGCCGCACTACGCGGGCGAGTCGGTGAGCCAGGTCAGGTCGGTCCAGCCCGCCGCGGAGATCGTGAAGGAGCTGGCCGAGCAGGCCGAGCAGTACCTGCGCCAGTGGGCCACGCGCCTGGGAGGCGCACGCTAAGCGCTCATTTTCCCCTCTCCCTTCGGGAGAGGGCCAGGGTGAGGGTTCCCGCGCCACCCGCATGCCCGGAACCCCGTCCGACGCGACAGGCTGTGCGCAGCCCACGCGGGAGCACAGTCGAGGCAGCGCAACCCTCACCCCATCCCTCTCCCGAAGGGAGAGGGAGCTTGTCTCAGTGCGGCTCAGCCGACCTTCAGCTTGGCGATCTGGTGCTCGCGGTCGGCCGCCAGGTCGATGATCTTCCCGATGCCGAAGGTCAGCAGGCCGATGCCCAGGCCGATGCCCGCGCCAATCGGTCCACCGATGGCACCGACCGCCACCGCGCCGCCGATGCTGCCGGCGATGCCCACCGCGCCCTTGGCGATCTGATGGCTGTCTCCGCCCTTGGCGCCGTCGACGATGTCCTTGATGCCCAGGCCGGTGCCCGCCACCGCGCCCGCCACGTTGGCGATGCCGCCCACCGCCTTGAAGGCATTGAGCGCCTGCGCACCCACGCCGGCCACCTTGGCCATGCCGCCCATGCCCTTGACGGAGTTGAGCACCGAGGTGCTCACCGCCGTGCCCAGCTTGTTCAGGCTCACGCCGCTGGCCTTGGCCCAGTTGCCCAACTGCTGGGCTGCCTTCCCCGCGCTGCCCGCGCCCGCGGTACCCGCGGGGGACGTGGCCATGTCCGACACGCCCTTGATGGCGTCATAGAAGGCCCGGCCGCCCGCGTACGCGTCGTAGGCGCCCAGGCCCACGTCCGTCAGCCCGGCGAAGATGTTGGGCAGGTTGTTGTTGCGGATGCCGTCGGCCATCTGCATGCCGCCGGCCACCACGCCCGCCACACCGCCCAGGCTGCTCAAGCCACCCTTGGCACCCTGCAGGCCGTTGCGCAGCGTCTCGTTGCCGAGCACGTTGGCCGCCTTGCCCAGCGGCAGCTTGTTCGCGTCGGTGCTCACCGCCTGCAGCAGGCCCAGCGCGCTGGCGCCACCGTTCTTCAGGTACTCCGAGGTCGTCTTGGTGGCCAGCAGTCCGGCCTGCAGCATCAGGTCCTTGCCGGACATGTCCTCCTTCAGGTCGTCCGGGTTGGAGATGTTGCGCGGGTCCTTTCCGCCGGGCCCGGTGAGCGTCATCTTCTCGCCGTCCTTGCCCGTCTCGTGCACGGCCTTGCGCCCCTCGGCGTTGGTCACCGTGTTGCGCGAGTTCACCAACTGCGCGCCCTGGCTGGACAGCAGCGAGGTGTTCTCCTGCAGCGAGCTGTCCGACTTGCCGTCCTTGCTGGTGCGCTTGGTCTCCAGCGACTCCTGCAGCTCCAGGCCCTTGTCCGTGGGCTTGCGGCTGCTGTTGTAGTGGTTCTCCACCGTGGAGCCGTCCGCCTCCAGGCCCTTGGCATCCATCTTCTCGAGCGAGCCGTCGTTGGCGTACTTGCGCGACACCTCGCCCTTCACGTCCCCCATCCCGCCCTTCTTGTCCCCGGGGATGAAGGCCTTGCCCTCGTAGGTCTCCTTCACCTCGTTGCCCTGGCGGGTGCGGTGGGTGACGGTGGTGGCCTTGGGCGCGCCCTCCATGAAGGTCTGCATGTCGACGCTGTTCTCGTCCTTCTGGATCTCCACCAGCCAGCGCTTGGGGAACTTGCCCTTCTTGGTGCCGTCGTCCGCGTCGTACTTCTCACCGCCGTGCTTCGAGTACTGGTCCTTCACCTTCTGGTAGTCCTCGAAGGTGTGCGGGCCGTTGCCGGCGTATTTGGTGTGTCCGTCCAGCGTGCGGTCCACCGAGGAGGTGGCCTGCACCTTGTCCTGCGAGAAGTACTGCGTGCGGTTGTAGTGCGGGTGCTCCTGCTTGCCGTCCTTGCCCGGCGCGGGGATGGAGTAGGTGTACGTGTCGGCGCGGTCCACCGGCTTCTTGAAGTCGAACGGGCCCTCGAGCTTGTTGTCGATGCCCTTGTCGCCCTTCTGCTGCCGGAAGTTCGTCTTGCTGCCCGTCACCGCGCCCTCGGCCTGGGCAAACTCCTCCACGTTGAGCTCGCCGTCCTTCTTGGACACCTCGTTGCGGGTGTACGTGACGCCCGGGTCGCGCGACTTCTCGATGTCGCCGAAGGACTTGAGCGCCTCGGCCTCGTTCTTGTCGCCCTTCCACTGGGCCTGCTGCACCAGGCTGCGGCCGTCCGAACCCGTCTCCACGCGCTCGCGCTTGTTGGTGCCCTCGGCGTAGCTGGCCGTGTCCACCGTGACGTTGCCGTCCTTGCCCCGGGTGGCCACCGTGCGCTCGAGCACCTCCTTCTTCTCGTTGCGGCGCACCAGCTCCACCTGGTCGTCCGAGACCTTCTTCACCTCGGCGCCCTGCGGAGCCGGCTTCTTGCCGTCCGCCGCGGCGAACAGGTCATCCACCTTCTGGGTGCTCTCGTCGCGCAGCTTCTTCTGCGCGTCCTCGATCTCCGTGCGGCGATCGCCCACCGTCTTCACGTCCACTTCCTGCTTGGCGCGGTCCTCGCCGGAGACCGTCTGCCGCTGCGGCTTCTCACTCCCGCTCAGCGGGGCTGGCTGCTTCTCCTTGACGTCCGCGACCGCCATCAGCTTCGGCATCGTCCGCTTGGTCTCTCCCGCGGCCTCGAAGGAGTCCTTCTTGTGCAGCTCCTGAGCCGGCTTCTGCTCCTGCTTCGCCACCTGCCCAGGCTTGTTCTCCGCGGGCTTCTGCTCAGCCGCGGCGGGCTTCTGCTCGACGGCGGGAGGAGGCGGAAGGGAGACGGGCTTCTGGGAGACGGGCGCGAGGGACATGGACAGCTCCGGTGGAGAACGGCTGGGGATGCCCGGTCCCATTGCGTCCCGCGTGCCATGCCGAAAACGCCTTCTTTTGCCTACGTGCTGCCCTCTTTCTGCGTACTTAGACGACACCGTGGGTGCCGCACCCTGTTACCTGCGGAGATCAGCTGGTCACTGGAGATAACACCCCCCTGGGCGGGTCCAGGCGGAGGATGTGTTGGGTGGCGCTCGGCTCGGGAGTGGTAGCCTGCCGCGCTGTGGCGCAGACACCCGGTGACGATGAGCAGGGAGGAATAGACCCCACGGTTTCCGTGATGCGGGGCCGCTCCGGACCGTTGCGGCTGAAGCTGCTCGTGCTGTCGGGCTCCCAGGTGGGGCAGGGCTACCCGCTGGCGCCCGGCTCCTACCGGCTGGGCAAGTCCCCCGAGTGCGAGATCGTCCTCAATGACAAGACCGTCTCCCGCCAGCACCTGCGACTGGAGGTGGGGGAGGGCGGGGTGAAGGCCGTGGACCTGGGTTCGCACAACGGCTCGTTCTGCGAGGGCATGCGCTTCACGGAGCTGGAGGTGCGCCCGGGCGCGGTGCTGAAGCTGGGCTCCACCGAGCTGAAGCTGGTGCCGGAGACCTCGCGCGAGCGCGTCATTCCCCCGTCCGAGCGCACCCGGTTCGGAGGGCTGGTGGGCAGCAGCCGGCGGATGCGCGAGGTGTTCACCTTGCTGGAGCGGATGGCTCCGGGCGGCGCGGACGTGCTCATCCAGGGCGAGACGGGCACGGGCAAGGAGCTGTGCGCGGAGGTTCTCCATACCGAGGGCCCGCGGGCCTCGGGACCCTTCGTCATCGTGGACATGGCCGGCATTGCGCCGTCCCTCATTGAGAGCGAGCTGTTCGGCCACGTGAAGGGGGCCTTCACCGGCGCCCAGGCGGACCGCGCGGGGGCCTTCGAGCGGGCCAACGGGGGCACCGTCTTCCTCGACGAGGTGGGCGAGCTGCCCTCGGAGGTGCAGCCCCGCCTGCTGCGCGTGCTGGAGCGGCGCCAGGTCAAGCGCGTGGGCGCCAATGACTACCGGGCGGTAGACGTGCGGGTGGTGGCCGCCACGCACGTGGACCT
>DASVVJ010000481.1:0-3757 GCA_036389955.1 Myxococcaceae bacterium | reverse complement strand
GATCGTCCAGCTGCTCGCCACCCGGGCCCGTGGCAGGCGCGCGCCGGAAGCGCCGCGTCCAGGGCACCGAGACGCGGATGGCCTCCAACTCGGCGTCGTTCAGGCCCACGCCCTCCGCGAGCGCCGCATCCGACGCGGCCTGGGAGAGCAGGGCGAAGGTGGTCTTCACCTCCATCTGCGTGGTGGGCGGGTTGAGGAACACGGCCTTCTTGCCCGGCACCGTGCCGAAGAAGTCCTCCAGCCAGGGCGAGGGCGTCTGCTCCAGCCGCCGCACGAAGAGGTGGCGGTAGACGAGATCGTACCGCTTGCCGTTGACGATGAAGGCGTCGTCTCCGGACACCTCGTCCGGGTGCACCACGTCCGCGTCGGCGCCGAACTCGCGGAAGCGCTCGGCCAGGTAGCGCTGCTCCGTGAGCTGCGCGTCATTGCGGCGGCACAGCAGGGCGATGGTCTCCGGCTGCTTGCCCTTGCGCTCGGCGGCGTAGCCGTCCAGCAGGGCGCGGTAGAGCGCCATGGCGTTGCTGCCGTTGAGCGTCAGCAGCGCGTGAATCGCCCGCTCCGGGTAGTTGAAGTGCCGGGCCACCACCTCGAGGAACGAGCGGGCCGCGATGTCCGAGTAGCCCTGCATCGCGGGAATGGTGGTGTTGATCTCCAGTGCGCGCGGCCCGCCCGAGCCCACGAAGAAGTCCACCCGCGTGGTGGCCAGCCGGTGGACCTGGGCATAGGTGCGCTCGGCGATCGCGCGCTCGAGCGGAGAGAGCGCTCCGAGCAACACGTCGCGGGTGCTGCCGTTGAGCACCGCGTCGGCCATCTTCTGCGTGGCCGAGGACAGGCGCGCGGCCAAATCGGAGCGGCGGCGGATCTCCGCGGCGTCCAGGATGACGGGCGTGGCGGTGATGGGGATGGGGCGTGTGGTGCCATCCGGCGCCGTCACCGCCAGGCCTCGCTGGTACGCCGTCTGAGCCAGCTCCGCCCCGAACTTGGGAGCCTGAAACCGCAGCACTTCTAAAAGTTCGTTCACGGGGTTAAACCCTCTTCCTCATGGCCAAGACGCTCGAGTTCTTCTTCGATTACGCCAGCCCCTATTCCTACCTGGCCTGTAACCAGGTGGAAGCTGTCGCGCAGCGTACCGGTGCGGAGCTTCGCTGGCGTCCCTTTCTACTGGGCGCCGTCTTCAAAGCAACGGGGAACCACACTCCCACCCAGATTCCGCAGAAGGGCGTCTACATCGCCAAGGACCTGCAGGACTGGGTGAGCTACCTGGGGCTGCCCCCGCTCGTGCTGCCCGAGAGCTTTCCGATCAACTCGCTGAAGGCCAACCGCCTGGCCCTGGTGGCCGCCGAGCACGGGAAGGTGGCCGCCTTCTCTCATGCCGCCTACCGGGCCGCCTTCGCCGAGGGCCGGGACCTGAGCGACCCGAAGGTGCTCGCGGAGGTGGCGAGCACGGTGGGCCTGGAGCCCGAGAAGGCCCTGGCGCACCTCGAGAACCAGGAGATCAAGGACGCCCTGCGCCGCAACACGGACGAGGCGGTGGCTCGCGGGGTGTTCGGCGCCCCCACGTTCTTCGTGGGGAACAACATGTTCTTCGGCAATGATCGGTTGATGTTCGTGGAGCGGGCACTGCAGAAGGCCTGAGCGGCGCGCGGCGGTTCAACGACTCACGGAGAGGAGGCACGGCATGGCTATGGTGACTGGTGGGCAGCTCGTCGGGCGGATGCTGAAGAAGGAGGGTGTGCGGCACATCTTCACGCTCTCGGGGTTGCACGTGGCTCCCATCTACGCGGGCTGTGTGGAGGAGGGCATTCAGGTCATCGACACCCGGCACGAGCAGGCCGCCGCGCATGCCGCGGACGCCTACGCCCGGGTGACGCGCGGAGTGGGCGTGGCGGTGGTGACGGCCGGCCCTGGAGTCACGGACGCGCTCACCGGTGTGGCCAACGCGAATGCGGCCAGCTCGCCGATGATTCTGCTGGGCGGCGCAGCCCCCATCTTCAACCAGAGCCGCGGCTCGCTGCAGGAGATGGAGCAGGTGGATCTGTTCCACCGCATCGCCAAGTGGTCGGACCGCATTCCCACCCCGGAGCTGGTGCCCGCGTACCTGGCCAAGGCGTTCCGCGTGGCGCTCTCGGGTCGGCCGGGGCCCGTGTTCCTGGAGCTGGCGTGGGACGTGCTGTGCAACGGCGCGGACGAGGCGAACTTCCAGATGCCCGAGCGCTACCGCACGGATGCGCGCCAGCCGCCGGATCCGCGCAAGGTGGACGAGGCCATGGCGCTGCTCAAGGCCGCCGAGCGCCCCGCGATCATCGCCGGCTCCTCGGTGTACTGGGACGGAGCGTGGGAGCCGCTGCGCCGCTTCTGTGAGACGGCGCAGGTGCCCGTGTACCTCAACGGCGCCGGGCGCGGCTGCCTGCCGTCGGGCCACCCGCTGTTCTTCCAGCACACGCGCAAGGAGGCCTTGAGCGGCGCGGACGTGGTGTTCGTCATCGGCACGCCGTTCGACTTCCGGCTCAACTACGGCGCCGAGCCCACCTTCAGCGCCGAGTCGAAGATCATCCAGGTGGACATCGATCCCACGGAGATTGGCCGCAACCGCCGGGTGGAGGTGGGCATCATCGCCGACAGCTTCAGCGCACTCACCGCGTTCGCGGACGCGGCGGAGCGCGGCAAGCGCGACACGTTCCTCTCCGGCCTGCGCGCCCGTGAGGAGAAGAAGCTGAAGGACCTGGAGGCCTGGACGAAGGACGACAGTGTCCCCATTCACCACTACCGGCTGGCCAAGGAGATGTCGGACGTGGCGAACTCCGCCGGGCAGGACCCGGTGTTCATCGCCGACGGAGGCAACTGGGTGGCCATGGCCGCCAAGGTCATCGAGCTGCGCAAGCCGGGACGCTGGCTGGATCCGGGGCCCCTGGGGTGCCTGGGCGTGGGCGCTCCGTTCGCCATCGCCTCCAAGGTGCTGCACCCGGACCGTACGCACTGGGTGATTCAGGGTGACGGCTCGTTCGGCCTCAACGGCATGGACTTCGAGACGGCGGTGCGCTTCAAGCTGCCCATGGTGTGCGTGGTGGGCAATGACGCCGCCTGGGGACAGATCCGCCTGCCGCAGGTGAGCATGTTCGGCGAGGACAAGTCCCCGGGGACGCTGCTGGCCCCCACTCGCTACGACAAGGTGGTCGAGGCGCTGGGTGGCTACGGTGAGCACGTCACGGAACCGTCACAGATCCGCCCGGCGCTCGAGCGCGCGGCGGCCAGCGGCAAGGTGGCCTGCGTGAACGTGATGCTCGATCCGGATGCGCCGACGAAGGCGGGTGCGATGGGGTACGCCGTCTGATTTGCGGTTTACACCGCTTGCGCCGGAACAAGGACTGCCTTACAAACGCAACTGCTGTTCATTTGGAACCTGGTTGACGTGACCCGCTCGAAACGCCATACGCCTGAGAAGCTCCACCGGCCGCGCTTGTTGGCGCTGCCGTTCGTGGTGCTCTGCGTGCTGGCGTACGCGGGCAGCGTGGCGCACTTCGCCCTGGTCCAGCACGCCACGTGTCTGGAGCACGGTGAGGTCATCCACGTTGGCGAGGGCCAGGCCCATGCCCAGCCGCAGGCGGCGGTGGAGGACTCCTCCGCCCAGAGCGGTGTGCGGGTCACCCGGGCGAGCGCGGCGGCCGTGGCGTCTCACGACGCCGAGGCCCACTGCGCTCACACGTTCTTCCGCCGCGAGGGCCTGGCGCCCCCGGCGGAGCTGCTGCTTCCCATGGAG
>DASVVJ010000480.1:0-5420 GCA_036389955.1 Myxococcaceae bacterium | reverse complement strand
CATGGCTCAGGGGCTGGGTAGGGCGGGGCGTCTCATAGTGGACTCCGGTGCCGAAGGACGAGCCGCTCTTCTCTGGAGCAGAGGCTCTCTTGCTGAACCTCTGCTCCTCACCGAAGGCCCGAAGCCTGGAGCGCCACCTCGAAAACTTTGATCGTTTTCGAGGGCTCCGGAGACCAAGTGCGCACATGAAGAAGAGCTTCGTCGCCGCTGCCGCGCTCGTGTGGAGCGCCCTGAGCCACCGGGAGTCCGGTGAGCTGATGACCGCGTGCTCCCGCGTGTCGATCGGGTCGACCACCAAGTCCATGACGACGTTGGCGCTCATGAAGCTGGTGGAGCAAGGCAAGATGGACCTGGAGGCGCCGCTGACGCGCTACCTGCCCTGGTTCCAGACCGCGGATGGACAGGGCGGCGTCCGGGGCCGCAACCTACACCTCCGCTCAGGACGTGAGTGCCTACCTGAGCGTGATGCTCGCCCGAGGGCAGCGCGGAGCTGAGCGCGTCCTCACCCCGGAGTCCATCGGCCGGCTGTGGCAGCCCGTCGCGGCCAGCTCCCCGGATTCCTCCTATGGGCTCGTTTGGCACGTGGGCCCGCTGTACGGACGGCAGGCCGTCTTCCACAACGGAAGCGTGGTGGGCAGCGGCTCCATGTTCGTGCTGTTCCCTGACGACCGGGTGGCGGTGGCGACGCTCGCCAACCTGAACAGCCCCACCCAGGACGAGGTGGCCCGGGGTGTGGCCGCGCTGCTGTGGGGAACCGAGCCTCCCGCGGCGACTCCCCTGCCCTACCGGGCCCCCAGCACCTTCGTTCCGGACACTTCGGTGTGGCAACAGTACGTGGGCGACTACTTCTCGCCGGTGTATGGACGGGTAAAGCTCTACGAGGAGTCAGGCCGGCTGAAGGGCGCCGTGTTCTCTGTCTGCCCCACCCTCGTGGTGGAACTCGAAGCCTACGGCGACAATGACTTCGTCTTCCGGCATGACCTCGGACAGCTCGAGGGCATTCAGGTGAGCTTCCAGCGGAATTCGAACGGCCAGTTCTTCTAGCTGGCGAATGGCCAGCTAGACATGCCACACACGCTGGAGTTCCAAGACTGAGATAGGGCCATATCGCGAAGGATGGCAGTAGCTGGCTCAGGCGCCCGGCTGGGAGCCCGAGCGTCCCAGCAGACCGTCGAGCTCGCCGGAACTCTCCAGCTCCTGCAGGTCATCACTGCCGCCGATGTGACGGCCTGCGATGAAGACCTGCGGCACGGTAGCCCTTCCACTCGCGGCGGCGATCATCTCCTCCCGCTTCGAGGTATCGACGTCGATGACGATCTCCTCATACGGCACGCCCTTCGTGTCGAGGAGCTGCTTCGCTCGCTTGGAGTACGGGCAGGTAGACTTCGTGTAGATCTTGACGAGGCTCATGAAAGGGAAGGTAAGCACTGTGCCTGAGCGTGCAGGGCGCAGGTGGCCCTGTACCCGGGTTCAATGCCCGGAATGAGGGAGCACCTCATTTCGGTGTGCGCCCTTCCTCCTGGCACACGCAATCGCTTCCCACCTGGGGGGACTGGAGACACTTGCTGGGGACGAACCACTCCCGGGTGCGCTTCTCTCCCCCGGGAACCAGGCGCAGGACGAAGTGGCGCATGCCTATCCACAGCGCGCCGCCGGCATCCTCCACGATGCTGTTCGGGTAGAGCATCCAGGTCGGCAGCGGCTCGAGGATCTTCACCTGACGGCCGGGTCCAATCTTCGTCAGGGACGTGGCCGTCACCACGTACACCCCCTCCCCGGTGGCGTTGAACGAATAAGGCCCCGCATCCAAGGACTGCTCCTCGCTGAGGGCCCACTGCCCATCGGTGCCCTGCTTGAACCACCGGACGCTTCCTCGCCGCGAGCCCAGATGATTCAGCCCATGCAACGAGAGCACCTCGTCCGGGCCTGAAGCGACCAGCCCGCGCACGTTCTCCTTCGCGAGCTGCCGATGCTTCTTCCCGTCGGCGGAGAACCAGAACAGGGCTCCTCCCCACTCTCCTCCATTAGAGCCCAGGAAGAAGCCGTCCTTGACGGCCAGCGAGTGGGACCACCCGCCCATAGGGAAGATCTTGGGGGGCAGCTTGAAAGGAAGCTGCCGCTTGTCACTTCGTCGTGACAGGTCATTCGGCTCGATCCGGACCTTGCCCTCGTGCACGGAGACCCACCACTCGTGCTGCGAGTGATTGGCGCAGTCCAGGAGCGCCTGCGACGGCTCGGAGACCTGCCTCCAACCTTCCGGGGGAGTTGCGGCAATCACGGCACCCAACGCGAGCACGAAGACCATGTGCCCAGACTACACGAGAGACGCGGCGTGGTACCGTTTCAGCCCGAGGTGCCGCGCATGCGTCTGTATGTTCAGGAGCCCAGTGGACTGCGCCTGGGAAAGAGGAGAGCGCCATGGCCGAGCCCAAGATGAAGGAGACCGATGCCAGCGTTGATCAGTTCCTCGCAGCGGTCAGCCCCGAGAAGAAGCGCAGGGATGCGATCACCCTCTGCGAACTCATGAAGAAGGTGACGAAGCTCGAGCCGAAGCTGTGGGGTCCGACCATCATCGGGTTCGGCAGCTATCACTACAAGTACGAGAGTGGCCATGAGGGCGATGCGCCGCTCGCGGGGTTCTCGCCTCGCAAACAGCACCTCGTCGTCTACCTCATGCCGGGCTTCGCGGACCATGACGCCGCGCTGCTCGCCAAGCTGGGCAAGCACAAGACCAGCAAGGTGTGTCTCTACATCAACAAGCTCGACGACGTGGATCTCCCGACGCTGAGAGAGCTCATCAAGCGCTCGTTCGTGGAAGTGAAGAAGCAGACCTGAGGAGGCGCCCACCTCGGCGTGCCCCGCCCGCGACGCAGCAGAATCCGGTAGGTGGCGGAGGGCAGTCCGCGGACAGCCAGCCGCGTCAATTCCGGGGTCGGCACCAGGGCATTGACGAGCCCCACGCCCACCTCGAGTGCGGCCAGCCGGCAAACGGCCTCCCAGCCGGTCACCTCCACGGCCACCCGAAGCGGCAGGCCGTGTGCCGCGGCCCATCGAGTTCCATGACGGGTAACTATCCACCTTGTGGATACCTCATCAGAAGATGCCCACCAGCCCGCCAATGAGGCCGCCCTGCTTGCTCACCGTCACCATTGGCACCACGCGGGGCTTCGAGGCCATGGCGGACAGGGCCATCCGCCGCTCATGCGTGTCGGAGAGTTCGTAGGCGAGCACTCCCCCCACCGCGGGGCCCATGAGCGCGACGATGAGGCCGGCCTCTCCCGATCCGGCCGCCACCACCGCGCCCCCCGCGCCGAGGCCTCCCAGCATGCCCAGCAGCGCTCCCACAAACGTGGACCCGAAGGTTCCCTGCCCGCCCAGCCAGTCCCCCGACAGATTGACGGCCACCGCGGAGCCCAACGTCATGCCGGCCATTCCCACCAGCAAGCCGAAGACGACCTGATCACTCGCCTCCGAGCAGTCCAGGCAGAAGTCCTCGAACAGAATGGTCGTCCCCGGGAGGGCGCCTATCACTCCACCGAGCGTTCCCAGCAGGATGCCCACCGGGATCCGGACCGCGGGTGAGCCCGGGCTGGCCGTGTCACGCTCCTCGAGCGAGCCGTACTCATCCCCGGACTGCTCCGGCGGAGCTTCTTGGCCCTCTTCGGGCGCTCCGGGCGCTGGCAGCAGTGGCGGTGGTGACACCGGCCCCAGGGGCTCCGAGGAAGGCTGAGCCTGAGCCATGCTTTGGAGCGGAAACAGCAGGCAGCACAGCATCGGCACGAGGCGAAGAAGGGGCATGCCTCCAGGATAGAGGCTCCGCGAGCAAAAGCTCCAGAGTGCCGGTAGTGCCCTTGCCGGCCCCATCGCTCACGCGTGCTCGCACGTGCCAGCTCAGTCCTTCGCGAGCTTCTCGAGGACCTTCGACCAGTGCTCGCGCATGGCCTCGCGGGCCTTCGCGTCCGGCAGCTTCTCCATGTGCACGTGGAGAGAGGCGCCCCGCGCCTTCGGCACCAGCGTGAGCTGCAACGTGGCCGGCTTCTTCCAGCCGTCTGGCTGCCAGGTCATGCGCAGGCGCTGCCTGGGCTTCACCACCCGGAGTTCTCCGCGCACACCGGGGGCTCCGCGCCGCTTGGGGACCTCATAGCCCTTGCCCGGCTCCAGCTTCAGGGTCGCGCCCGGGCCGAGCCAACGCTCCGCCTGCTTCGTGATCAGCTCCCACAGCTCGGGGGCGGTCATCGGCAGCGTGCGCACCACCCCCACCTGGAAGCCCGTCGTGGCCGTCTCGCCCACCACCCGCTTGCCGCGAGCCTGCTCATACGCCACCGAGATCGACTGCTGCCACCAACTGGACTCGACCTCCTGGGCCAGGAGCGCGACGAGCTGCTTGTGGTTCAGCTCGGCCGCCCCCGCCGCATCCAGGGCGCGCATCCAGGCCTTCCAATCCCGTCCGGTGGCCTCCTCCACGGCGGTGTCGGTCACGCGCTCGGTGATGAGCGCCTTCTTCTTCGCGGCCACGTGCTTCTTCCCGCCCGGGGCCAGCTCCGCGAGCCTGACCTGCACCAGCCGCTTCACCAGCTTCACCGGCAGCGGCTTGCCGGGCAGGAAGGTGACGCCGCTCTTCGACGTGGAGTACCCCTCCAGCTCCCGCTCCAGGACCGGCACCACGCTGCCGCTGAACGGGTAGTAACCACAGTGGTTCTTGAAGAAGGCGAAGCCCGCCACGACATTTCCATCCACCTTGAAGGCGGGCATCCGGTAGCTGATCGTCTCGGTGGCCCCTGGAAGCAGCTTCCGGAGCTGCAAGCGCAGCGCCCCGAGCGTCTTCCTCGCCACCGGGTCCTTCACGTTCGCCAGATACGCGTCGATCGGCTGCGGTTCCCGGTTCTTCGTCGCCATGCTCTTCGACCCCCTGGAGCGTTTCGTCCCGGCTTAGCAGGAAACGCTCGCGCCCGCCGGTAACGGCCCAAAAAGCCCCGTCCACTTCGAGTCCCCCAGAGGGCCGCTGAGCTGCGCTCTCAGCACTCCCCTGCCTGGATGAGGCCCCACTCCTTCAGCCGCTTGAAGAGGGAAGAGCGAGCCAGCCCCAGCTCCCGGGCCGTCCGGTCCTTGTTGTAGCGGCAGCGGCGCAACGTGTTCTCGATGAGCTGTCGCTCCAGCTTCTGCATCATCTCCTCCAGTCTGACTCCCTCGGGCAGCTCCAGCTCCGGGGCCACCGTGTCCTCGGGCGCGCGGACCAACTCCTCATCGAAGGTGATATCGCCCGCTTCGATTCGCGGCCCCTGGCGCACCAGCAGCGCCCGGCACACCACGTTGCGCAGCTCCCGGACGTTGCCACGCCACGGGTGCTGCTGCAGCCGCTCCAGCGCCGCTGGCATCAGCTTCACCCGCTGCCCCCGCGGCGCGTGCACCCGGATGAAATG
>DASVVJ010000479.1:0-34600 GCA_036389955.1 Myxococcaceae bacterium | reverse complement strand
CTCGGAAGGCTTGAGCTCGTGGCGCCCTCCGAGCGGGGGAGCCTGCTGCACCCGCTCGAGCTGGACGGGTGCCTCCAGACGCTGGTCGCCGCGGCTCCCTCGCTCCCCGCGGGCCATGCGTTCATCCCCTTCGCGCTCGAGCGGCTGCGCTTCTTCGGCCGCGGCGGAGGCCCGCGCTTCTGCCATGCGGCGCTGCGCAGCGTCTCCGAGGAGGCGTGTGTGGGCAGCCTTCGCGCCTTCGACGAAGCCGGCGAGTTGGTGCTGGAAGTCGAGGGATTGCAGCTCAAGCGTGCGGATCCGGCGGCTCTGCGGAACGACGCGCATGCGTGGCAGCAGTGGGCGTGGGAGGTGGGCTGGGAGCAGGCTGCTCAGCCGGCAGCGAGGGCACCTGGCGGCCGGTATTGGCTGCACGGTGATGGCGCGGAACTCACGGAAGATGTCCAGCGTGCTCTCGAAGCTGCTGGCGCGCACGTGGAGCGACTGGACGCCCCGGCGAGCGCAGGGCGTCTGCGCCTCGAAGGAGAGGGGTTGAGTGGAGCCGTTGTCGTGCTCAGCGGCGCACAGGGGACGTACGCTGCTGCGTACGCGACGGCGCTCTCGTGGATGCAGGCGATCTGCGGCGCCGAACTCAGGGACTTGCCGCGCCTGTGGGTGGTCACGCAAGGCACGCAGCAGGTGCGGCCGAACGATGCGATCCGTCCCGACGGAGCCGTGGCGTGGGGGCTCGCACGCACCGTGGCTTACGAGCATCCCGAGCTGCTCTGCACGCGGGTGGACGTGGAGGGCCGGCCAGGTGATGGTGTGCACGTCGCCAGGGAGGTGCTGGCTGCGGGCCCCGACGAGGAGGTAGCGCTACGGGAGGGTGCGCGCTTCGTGGGGCGGCTGCGGCGGGTCCGTCGCGGCGGCCTAACGCGCACGTTGCACATCGACCCCGCGGGCGTCTACCTGCTGACTGGCGGCCTCGGTGGCCTGGGGCTCGAAGCGGCGCGGTGGCTCGTAGCCCGTGGAGCGCGCAACCTGGTGCTCCTCGGCCGCGAGGGCGCGCGGACGCCCGAGCAGAAACAGGCAGTCAGCGCGCTCGGAGCCCAGGTCGAAGTGGCGTGCGTGGACGTCGCGGACGAGGCGGCGCTCGCGCAGCTCCTGGAGCGGATCGGCGAGCGGCTGCGCGGCGTGGTGCATGCCGCAGGCGTCATCGATGACGCGCTCCTCGAGGCCCAGGACGCCGCGCGCTTCGAGCGCGTGGCTCGTCCGAAGGTGCAGGGGGTGAGTCTCCTGGACCGGTTGACACGGCAGCACGCGCTCGACTTCTTCGTCGCCTATTCGTCCGTGGCGTCGGTCCTGGGCTCACCTGGCCAGAGCAACTACGCCGCGGCCAACGCTTACGTGGACGCGGTGTGCCTCGCGCGGCGTGCCCAGGGCTTGCCGGCCGTGAGCATCAACTGGGGCCCGTTCTCGGGCGTCGGGCTGGCTGCAGCCGAGGAGCAGCGTGGACAGCGGCTGGCGGCACGAGGACTGCGTAGCTTCGGCCCCGAGGAGGGGACAGCCCTGCTGGACGGCGTCCTCGGGTCCGTCCACGGCCAGCTCGCATTGATGGACATCGATGGGCGGCAGTGGCGCGAGTTCTATCCGCAGGTGGCGGCGAGCCGGCGTCTGGGTGCCCTCTTCCAGGGCACTGCGCAGGCCGCACTGGCCCCCTCCGCGCAGGGGGCTGCGGCGCTCCTGCCGGCACTGCGCCGCGCTCAGGCGGGCCAGCGCCCCGCGCTCGTGGAGCAGTTCGTGCGCGAGCAGCTGGGCCAGGTGCTGCGGCACGACGACCCCCGCGCCATCGAACGCAGCACACCCCTGCGCAGCCTGGGGCTGGACTCGTTGATGGCGCTCGAGCTGCGCAACCGGCTCGAGGCGGGCCTCGGGCTCAAGCTTCCCGCGACGGTGGCGTTCTCGGTTCCGCACCTCGCGGGGCTGGTGGAGCATCTGCTCGGCCGCGTGGCTGAGTCGCTCGCGGAAGAGCCCAGAGCGGTGCCAGGCTCACTCGCCCCCGTCGCGAAGCCCGCGCCTGCCACACCCACGGCCCCGGAACCCATCGCCATCGTGGGGCTCGGGTGCCGCTTCCCGGGAGGCGCGAAGGACCCGGAGTCCTACTGGCGGCTGCTCGAGAGCGGCGTGGATGCGGTGAAGGAGATTCCCACCTCGAGGTGGCCTGGAGGGCGGGTGCCCGCGCTCGCGGGGGCGCGGTGGGCGGCGCTGCTGGATGCGGTGGATGGCTTCGATGCGGGGTTCTTCGGCGTCTCACCGCGTGAAGCGGCGGGGCTCGACCCGCAGCACCGCCTGCTGCTCGAAGTCGCCTGGGAAGCGCTCGAGCACGGGCACCAGATCCCAGACCGGCTCGTGGGCAGCAAGACCGGCGTCTTCGTCGGCATCATGAGCCAGGACTACAACCTGCGGACGCTCGCGCTACCGGCGAACCAGCTCGATATCTACTCGAGCACCGGCAACGGGCACGCGTTCGCGGCAGGGCGCATCTCCTACCTGCTCGGGCTGCAGGGGCCTTGCCTCTCGGTGGACACGGCGTGCTCCTCGTCACTCGTGGCGCTGCACCTGGCGTGTCAGAGCCTGCGCAGCGGCGAGAGCGACTTGGCGCTCGCGGGTGGCGTGAACCTCATCCTGTCGCCGCTGTCGATGGAGGTGGTTGCCCGCACGCAGGCGCTGTCTCCGGACGGCCGCTGCCGCGCATTCGACGCGCGCGCGAACGGCTTCGTGCGCGGCGAGGGTTGCGGTGTGGTGGTCCTCAAGCGGCTTTCGGAGGCCGTGCGCGACGGCGACCGCATCTGGGCGGTGGTGAAGGGCTCGGCGGTGAACCAGGACGGGCAGTCCAGCGGCCTCACAGCGCCGAACGTGCGCGCACAGGAGGCCCTCCTGCGCACGGCCCTGGCCGCCGCGGACGTGAAGCCGGAGCAGGTGGGGTACGTGGAGGCTCACGGAACCGGAACGTCGCTCGGCGACCCCATCGAGTTCGAGGCCCTGGCCAACGTGCTCGGAGGGGCGCGCAGCGATGGCTCGGTCTGCGCCATCGGCTCGGTGAAGACGAACGTCGGGCACCTCGAGGCCGCAGCGGGCATGGCGGGTCTCATCAAGGCAGTGCTCGCATTGCAGCACGAGGCGATTCCGAAGCAACTGCACTTCGAGGCGCTCAACCCGCGCATGACGCTGGAGGGCACTCCCTTCGTGATTGCCTCCACGCCGCGGACCTGGCGAAAGGGGACGCAGCCGAGAGTCGCGGGGGTGAGCTCCTTCGGCTTGAGCGGCACGAACGCACACGTGCTGCTCGAGGAGCCGCCGCTGCCAACGCACGCGGAGAACGCCGCGGTCCACGACGGTGCGTTCCTGCTGCCCCTCTCCGCGAAGAGCGAGGCGGCACTCCGCGAACGGGCGCTCGCGTTCGCACGCCACGTCTCGGGCGCGGACCACACGAGGCTTCGGGACCTCTGCGCGACGGCGGGAGGGCGGCGCAGTCACCACACGCACCGCTTCGCGATCGTCGGCACGAGCGCGGAGGAGCTGAGTGAGCGGCTCGAGGCGCTCGCGCGAGGCGAGTCACGTCCGGGATGCTCGCGTGGAGACAGCGCACTCGCGGGACGTGGGCGCGTGTTCGTGTTCCCGGGGCAGGGGAGCCAGTGGGTCGGGATGGGGCGCCGGTTGATGGCGGAGGCCCCCTTCCGCGAAGCGCTCTCGCGCTGCGCCGAAGCGCTCAGGCCGCACGTGGGATGGGACCTCCTCGAGGTGCTCGCGTCCGAAGGGCTGCCCGCGATGTTGGAGCGGGTCGAGGTGGTGCAGCCGCTGCTCTTCGCGATGCAGGTGTCCCTGGCGGCGCAGTGGCGCGCCTGGGGCCTGACGCCGGATGCCGTGGTAGGCCACAGCATGGGGGAGGTCGCCGCCGCGCACGTGGCGGGCGTGCTCTCACTCGAGGACGCGGCGCGCATCATCTGCCTGCGCAGCGCGGCGGTCGTCACCGTCGAGGGCCGGGGCGGCATGGCGCTGGTCGAGCTGTCGCGCGAGCAGCTCGAGCATCGGCTGAAGGGCCAGGAGTCACTCCTCGCGGTCGCAGCCCAGAACGGGCCGAGGTCGAGCGTCGTCTCGGGCGACGTGGTGGTGCTGGAGGCGCTGCTCGCGCGCCTCGAAGCAGAAGGCATCTTCTGCCGGCGAGTAAAGGTGACGTACGCGTCGCACAGCCCTCAGATGGAGCCGCTCACGCCCGCGCTGCTCGCGAGCCTCCGCGGCCTCCAGCCGATGCCGGCGCAGGTGCCGATGCTGTCCACCGTGACGGGCGAGTACGTGCGCGGCGACGAGCTCAACGCGGAATACTGGACGCGCAACCTGCGCCAGCCCGTGGCCTTCTGGGACGCCGTCCAACGCCTGGTTCGGGAGGGGCACGGTGCGTTCATCGAGGTGAGCCCCCATCCGGTGCTCGTTCCGGCGCTCGAGGAAGGGCTCGGCTCGCTGGGCCAGCGCGCTTTGGCGCTTCCCACCGCGAAGCGCGACGAGGACGAGCGCGCGGCGATGCTGGCCACGCTCGGCGGACTCTACGCCGCTGGCCAGCCCGTGGCGTTCGAGCGCCTCGGCCTGGGTGGAGCCTCCCTGGCCGACCTCCCCGCGTATCCGTGGCAGCGCGAGCGCTTCTGGCTCGAGGCCGAAGAGGACGCGTCCGCTCGTGAAGGTGTAGAGGCAGGGGGCCATCCGTTGCTCGGCCGCCACCTCGAGGCAGTCGGCCGCCGTCATTACTTCGCGGCGGAGCTGCGCCTGGCACGTCTGCCGTTCCTCTCGGACCATCGCGTCGATGGCAGCGTGGTGTTCCCGGGCGCGGGCTACGTCGAGATGGCGCTCGCTGCGGCGGAGCCGGTCCTCGGGGCGTCCGGCACGCTCTCGGACGTGCGCTTCGAGCAGGTGCTCACGTTGACCGATGCTCCGGTGTCCACGCAGGTGGTGGTGAACCCCGCGGGCGAGGGCCGCTTCGAGTTCGAAGTCTTTGCCAGGACCTCGCAAACGCAGTCCTGGACGCGGCACGCGCGCGGCGTGCTGAAGGCCCGGGGCACGCCAACGTCTCCGGCGGCCGAGAGTCCTCTCGACGCGCTGCGCAGCCGCTGCCGTGAGCCCGTTGAAGCCGGGACCCATTACGAGACATTGGCGCGGCTGGGACTCGAGTACGGCCCTGCGTTCCAGGGAGTGCTCGAGCTGTGGCGCGGAGAGCGCGAGGCGCTCGCGCGCGTCCGCCTGCCGGAGGCACTCGCCGCGGCAGAGGCGCCCTACCACATGCATCCGGCGCTCCTGGATGCGCTCCTCCAGGTCGCCGGTGGGCTCGCGAAGCCGGCGGAGGGAATGCGTGCCTTGCCGGTCGGAATCTCGCGGCTGGAGCGCAGCGCCCCGCTCGAGGGAGAGGTCCTTTGCCACGCGGTGTGCCGCGCGAGCGACACGCACGGGATGCGCGTGGACATCTTCGCGTACCGGCTGACGGGCGAGCGCCTCCTGGAGGTCGAGGGGCTGCTCATCCGCTATCTGCCGGGACAGAAGCGCGACGTGCTGGGCGACACGCTTTACGCCGTGGAGTGGGACGCGCAGCCGGCCAGCACGGTCCGTGCGGAGGCCCGGGCGCAGACCTGGCTCATCCTTGCCGACCAGGGCGGGACGGCGGAGGCACTCGCGCAGCGGCTCGAGGCGCGAGGCCAGCGGTGTCTTCTCGCTTTCCGAAGCGCTCGGACGTCCGTGCAGGAGCACGGTCGCCGCGAGTTCGACGCCTCCGACGCGGAGGCACTGGAGCGCCTGGTGAAGGAGGCGCTCGCGTCGGCGCCTCCGTTGGCCGGGGTGGTCCACGCCTGGTCGCTGGACGCAGCGGGTTCCGAGGACCTCGGTGCCGCGTGGCTCGAGGAGGCACAGCAGTTGGGGACGCAGAGTGCGCTCCGGCTGGTGCAGGCGCTCGCACGCGCGGGGCGCCGGGACCCACCGAAGTTGTGGCTCCTGACTGCGGGCGTGCATCCGCTGGACACTTCCCCGGGACTCGCAGTCGCGCAGGCGCCGCTGTGGGGGCTGGCTCGCACCATCGGGCACGAACTCCCGGAGCTGAGGACCTCCTGCCTGGACCTGTCCGCCAGGCCGTCCGCACCGGAGCTGGATGCGCTGGAGCGGGAACTCCTGGACGGGGATGGACGCGAGGACCAGCTCGTCCTCCGCGGTCACGCGAGGTACGTGGCGCGCTTGAAGCGGTCCCTCCCAGCCGCGCCGCCCAGACCTGTCGCGCGGTCCGCGGAGATGCCGTTCCGTGTCGAGACGGCCCGTCCCGGGGTGCTCGACGAGCTGGCCTTCCGTGCATCCGGGCGCAAGCCTCCGGGCGAGGGCCAGGTGGAGATCGCGGTTGGCGCCGCGGGGCTCAACTTCCTCGACGTCCTGTTCGCACTCGGGGTGATCGAGGACACCGGACAAGGCTCGGGAGGGCCCCCGCTGGGCTTCGAGTGTGCGGGGCGCATCACCGCCGTCGGCAAGGGCGTGAGCGGCCTCGAGGTAGGTCAGACCGTCGTCGGCATCGCCCCGCACGCGTTCGACTCGTTCGTCACGACATCCAGCCAGCTCGTCGCGCCACTGCCGAGCGGGATGCGCGTGGAGGACGCGGCCGCCATCCCGGTTGCCTTCCTGACCGCGTGGTACGCGCTCGAGCACGTGGGGCGTCTGCGCGCGGGCGAGCGGGTCCTCATCCACGCCGCGGCGGGCGGCGTGGGGCTTGCGGCCGTCCAGGTCGCGCAGCTCGCGGGCGCGGAAATCTTCGCGACCGCGGGCACCGAGGACAAGCGGGCGCTCCTGCGCTCCATGGGCATCCAGCACGTGATGGACTCCCGCTCGCTGGCATTCGCGGACGAGGTGCGGGCGCGCACGGGAGGCGAGGGTGTGGACCTGGTGCTCAACTCGCTCTCGGGCGAGTTCATCCCCGCGAGCCTCGGCGTGCTGCGCGAGTACGGCCGCTTCGTGGAGATCGGCAAGCGCGATTATCTCCAGGACCATCCACTGGGGCTCAAGCCCTTCCTGCGGCAGCTGAGCTTCACGCTGGTGGACCTCCGCTCGATGACCCGTGCCCGCCCGGCGCTCGTCCAGAAGTTGCTGGCGGAGGTCCTCGAACGCTTCGCTTCCGGCGCTTTCCGCCTGCCGCCCGTCAAGGTCCTGCCCGTCTCGCGCGTGGCCGAAGCGATGCGCGCGATGGCGCAAGGCGAGCACGTCGGGAAGCTGGTGCTGTCGTTCGACCGTGAGAGCGCCCCTTCGACGCTGCTGCCCGCGGCCGCGTCCGGGGCGGCCATTCGGCCCGACGGCACGTACCTGTTGACCGGTGGCGCGGGCGGCGTGGGGCTCCAGTTGGCGCGGTCCCTGGTCGCACACGGCGCGAGGAGCCTGGTGCTCCTCGGGCGCAGCGAGCCGTCCGCCGGAGCAGTCCGTGCGGCGGAGGAACTCCGCGCCTCGGGGGCGAGGGTAGAGTTCGCGCGCGCGGACGTGGCTGACGCGGGCGCACTGGCGGCCGTCCTCTCGGACCTCCGGCGGCGCCTGCCTCCGCTCCAGGGCGTCGTCCATGCGGCGGCCGTGCTCGACGACGCGACCCTGCTGCGGCTCACCCCTGAGCAGATGCGCCGGGTCGCAGCGCCGAAGATTCTCGGCGCCTGGAACCTGCACGTCCTCACGCGAGGGGACGAGCTCGGCTGCTTCGTGCTGTGCTCGTCGGTGGCGTCGGTGCTCGGCTCTCCGGGCCAGGGCAACTACTGCGCCGCGAACGCGTTTCTCGATGCGCTCGCGCACCACCGGCGCTCGCTCGGACTGCCGGGCCTGAGCATCAACTACGGCCCGTGGGACGAGGTGGGGCTCGCCGCCGCTCAGGCCAACCGGGGCGCGCGTCTCGCCATGAGCGGAGTCGAGAGCTTCACGCCGCAGCAGGGCGCAGAGGTCTTCACGCGGCTGCTGAAGGAAGCCGCGGCGCAGGTGAGCGCCATGCGCCTCAATGTGCGCCAGTGGCGGGAGTCGCACCTGGCCTCCGCGCGCTCGCCGTTCCTGTCCGCGCTGCTCGAGGAGACCCAGGCCAGCGCTTCCGCGCCGGGCGGTACGTGGCGGGAGCAGCTGCTCGCGCATCCGGCGGGAGACCGTTCGCGGGTGCTGGAGGGCTACCTCCGGGAGCAGCTCGGGCGCGTGTTGCGTTGCGCGCCTTCGCGCATCGAGCCATCCGCACCGTTCAAGAATCTCGGCGTGGACTCGCTCATGGCCATTGAGTTCCGCAACCGGCTCGAGGGCGGGCTGGGCGTGGGCCTCAGCGCATCCGTCGTCTGGCAATACCCGAATGTCTCCGCTCTCGCGGTCCACCTGGCGGCGCTGCTCGAGGTCCCGTTCGAGAGCGCACCACCGCTGGCGGCGGGGCTGCCCGCGGCCACCGCCGCGCCCGCGGGCGCGAACGACGCCACGATTGAAGCTCCGGCGGCGCAGGTCTCCCAAGAGGGGGCCGCGCGCATCCTGTCGGCGCTTCGCAAGCTCAAGAAGAAATCCCCCACGGAGGGTGAGTCCCAATGAACGAAGCACTTCAGGCCATCTCGGAGATCCTGGCGGAGCTGACACCCGAGGACCGCGCCGCGCTCGCGGCGATGGTGGGGAAGGCCCCGAGCCCCATCGCCATCGTCGGCATCGGTTGTCGCTTCCCGGGCGGCGCGGACGACCCCGAGCGCTTCTGGGAGCTCCTGCGTGCCGGGACCGACGCCGTCCGCGAAGTCCCGCGCGAGCGCTGGAACGTGGACGACTATTACGATCCGGACCCCCAGGCGCCCGGGAAGATGGTCACCCGCTACGGCACGTTCCTCGACGAGGTGGATCGGTTCGACGCGCCGTTCTTCGAGATCTCCGGGCGAGAGGCGCAGTTGATGGACCCCCAGCAGCGGCTGCTGCTCCAGGTGGGCTGGGAGGCACTGGAGAGCGCGGGCCTGCCACCAGACGGCCTCAAGGGGCGCGCGGTGGGCGTATTCGTCGGTAGCTGCCTCCATGACTACGAGATCCTCGCGCAGCGCCGCGGCCCGGAGCGCTTCGAGGCCCACTCGGTGACAGGCGGGATGTCGAGCGTGCTCGCCGGCCGCCTGTCACACTTCCTCGGGCTGCACGGCCCCAGCCTCACGGTGGACACCGCGTGCTCGTCCTCACTCGTTGCGCTCCACCTGGCATGCCAGAGCCTGCGCGGCGGTGAGTCCGACCTGGCACTCGCGGCGGGGGTGAATCTGCTCCTGGCGCCTGAGAGCATGGTCATGTTGTCGCGCCTGGGCGCCCTGTCGCCGGATGGCCGCTGCAAGTCGTTCGACATCCGCGCGAACGGGTTCGCGCGTGGCGAGGGCTGCGGCGTCGTCGTCCTCAAGCGGCTGCCGGATGCACTCGCGGCCGAGGATCGCATCTTCGCTGTGATTCGCGGCTCCGCCGTCAACCACGACGGGCGCAGCACCGGGCTCGCGGCGCCGAACGCGCAGGCGCAGAAGGCGGTGATTACCGAGGCGCTCGGGAACGCGGGGGTGAGGCCTGAGCAGGTGGGCTACATCGAGGCGCACGGGACTGGAACTCCACTCGGGGACCCCATTGAAGTGGACGCGCTCAAGGAGTTGTTCACGAGCCGGAAGGACGGCTCGAAGTGCGGGCTCGGGTCCGTGAAGACCAACCTGGGGCACCTGGAGGCAGCGGCGGGAATCGCCGGAATCATCAAGGTGGCGCTGTCGCTGCAGCACGAAGCCATCCCGCCGCACCTGCACTTCACCGAGCTGAACCCGCGCATCCAGCTGTCGGGGTCGCCGTTCAGCATCCCGACGTCGCTGCAGCCATGGAAGCGCGCGAGCGCACCACGGATCGCGGGCGTGAGCTCCTTCGGTCTGTCAGGCACCAATGCGCACGTCGTGATGGAGGAGGCGCCCGTGCGCGAGCAGCGCCCGGTGTCCGCGGGCCGGCCGGCGCATCTGCTGACCCTCTCGGCGAAGTCGGCCGCGTCCCTCCGGGAACTCGCGCGCCGGTACGCCGCGCTGCTCAAGGCTCCGGGAGGGGCGGCGCTCGCGGACATCGCACGGTCCACGCACCTGGGACGCGCGCTGCTCTCGCACCGTCTGGCGGTTGTGGTGGAGGGCCGGGAGGAGGCCCAGGAGGCCCTCAGCGCGTTCGTAGAGGGAAAACCCTCGCGCGCGGTTGTGTCCGGTGAGTCATCCGCCTCGCGGCGGCCGCGGGTGGCGTTCCTCTTCACGGGCGAACTCGCGCCGCTCACCGCCACGGGACGCACGCTCTACGAGACCGAACCCGTGTACCGCGCGGCCGTGGAGCGCTGCGCGCAGTTGCTCGGGCCGGCGCTCGGGGCCAACGTGACGCAGGCGCTGCTTGGCCGGGGCTCGCTCGAACACGCGTCCGTCGTTCAGCCGGCGCTGTTCGTCATGCAGTACGCTCTGGCTGAGCTGTGGGGGTCCTTGGGCGTACGTCCGGAGGGGGTGCTCGGGTACGGCGCTGGCGAACTCTCCGCGGCGTGTGTCTCGGGCGTGCTGAGCCTCGAGGACGCACTGAGGCTCTCGGTCGAACGCGAGCGGCTGCTGCAGGGCGCGGCGGCGCAGGTGCGTTTCAGCCCTCCGCGCTGCGTGTTCGCATCGACCGTGACTGGCACACTGGCGGCGCCCGGAGTGGTGGCGCACGCCGACTATTGGCGCCGGCAGGCGGCCGAGCCCGTGCGCTTCCAACAGGCGCTCGAGGCGTTGCGCGCGGCCGGGTTCGACACGTTCGTGGAACTGGGGCGGCAATCAACGCTGATCGTCCTGGGACGCAAGTGCCTGCCTACCGCGGATGCGGTGACGTGGGTCGCGTCACTGAAACCAGAGCGAGACGAGGCACGAGGGATGCTCGAGGGCCTCGGGGAACTCATCGCGCGAGGCGTGCAGGTGGAGCTTTCCGGCCTCCATCGGGGTGAGCGCGGCCCGCGCATCCCGCTGCCTACCTATCCGTTCGCCAGGGATCGCTACTGGTTGGAGGAGGCAGCGGCGGCGCAGGGGCCTCACCGCCAGAGGGCTCGCGGCACTGGGCTCCTCGGCACGCGGCGCGAACTCGCAGGGGACACCGTCTGCTTCGAGGCGAGCTGGAGTGGTTCCGAGGTCCCCTTCGCGAAGGAGCACCGGTTCGACGGCGGGCCTGCTCTTCCCTGTGCGGCTCAGCTGGTGCGCGTGCACCTGGCTGCGGCACAGGTGATGGGCGGCGAGCTCGTCGAGCTGCAGCGCGTCCAGCTCCAGGCGCCGCTGGCGGTGATGGAGCCGCCTGCTGAGCTCCAGAGCCAGCTGCTGCTCACCCCGGCGAAGGAGGGCTACGCGTTCGAACTCGCGAGCGCGCGCACCCCTGACGGTGACATGCCGCTCGCATGGGCGCGGCATGCTTCGGGGACGCTGTCGGTCCCGCGAGGCGCCCCTGGGCCGGCACCGGCCATCGCGACGGATGGGAACGAAGGGGCACGGCTCGGCACCGAGCAGGTGTCCGCGCAGCTCCGGACGTGGGGGCACGAGCCCGGCCGGCGGCTCGAGTCCGTGTGGTCCAATGGGCGTGAGGCGGTGGCGCAACTGCGTGCCAGCGGGGATGGGACAGGGTGGGACCCGCTTCTCGTCGAGGCGTCGTTGCTGGCCGCTGCGTTCGTGAGTGCCCCAGCCGGGGAGCAGGCGTTCTTCCCGGCTGAGATTGCAAGACTGGTCTTCGGCAAGGCAGCAGCGCCGGGCGAGCTGCTGACGTGCACCGTGCGTCGGACGGCTGACGCCACCGCGGACGTGTGGCTCACGGATGGGCAAGGCCAGACCCGGCTGGAGGCGAGAGGGGTCCGCCTCGAGTGGATGGCGCGCGAGCAGTTGCCTTCCGCGCTGCGGAAGCGCGTCGACGAGGCCGTGTACGAAGTGAGCTGGAGCCCTGCCTCCACCTCGCAGCAGGCCGAGGCCACAGCGGGCGCCTGGTTGTTGTTCGCGGATGAAGGTGGCGTGGCGGACGCGCTCGCGGCGCACATCCGCGGCACGCCGTCCGCCTCTGTCTTCATGGTCCGCCCGGGCGATGCGTTCAGCGAAGGGCCCGGCGGCTTCCGGGTCCGCCCCGGTGAGGCCGCGGATTACTCGCGCCTGCTCGAGGCGCTCCGTGGGGCCGGAGGGCCGCCGCTGGCGCGCGTGGTGCATCTGTGGGCGCTGGACAGCCGGGGGGAGGGAGGAGCACTCGGCGACGAGGCGAGCCGCCTCTCCTGGCCGGTGGTGGCGCTGGTGCAGGCGCTCGCCAAAGCCAGCGCGAGCGCCCGCGTGCACCTCGTGACGCGAGGGGCGCAGGCTGTCCATGCTGGCGAGTTGCCCGTGCCCGCGCAGGCGGCGCTGTGGGGACTGGGCCGCGTCGTGGCGGATGAACTCGCGTCCCTGTGGGGCGGGATGTTGGACCTGGAGGCTCCGGGCACCCTGGCGGACACCGAGCGGCTGTACCGCGCGGTGCTCGGCGGCAGTTGGCCGCAAGGTGCCGCGCTCCGCGGAGGGAGCTGGCATACGCCACGGCTTGCGCGCGCAGCGGTGGGGCATGCAGAGCCGGTGACGTTCCGGCGCGACGCGAGCTACCTGCTGACGGGAGGCGCTGGCGCGCTGGGGCGGGCCGTCGCCACGTGGATGGCGGACCAGGGCGCACGTTGTCTCGTCCTCGCGGGGCGGAGTGCCGGCAGCCGGGAGGTGCTCGCGCTCGAGCAGGAACTCGCGGCGCGTGGCGTCCGCGTCGTGCTGGAGCGTGTCGACGTGGCTCGCCGCGAAGAGGTGCAGGCGCTGTTGTCGCGGATGGCGACGCAGCTGCCACCGCTCCGGGGCGTGGTGCACGCCGCGGGCGTGTTGGAGGACGCGCTGCTGGTGAATCAGGACCCTTCCGCGTTCGCGCGGGTGCTGGCTCCCAAGGTGGCCGGCGCGGTCCATCTCGATGAATTCACGCGGCAGCGGCCGTTGGACTTCTTCGTGAGCTTCTCGTCCATCGCGGCGATGCTCGGAAATGCGGGGCAGGGTGCGTATGCCGCGGCGAATGCCTTCCTCGACGCATTCGCCGCAAGCCGGCGTGCGCGGGGACTCCCGGCGCTCACGGTGAGCTGGGGCACGTGGCAGGCCGGTATGGCCACGAACGCCTCCGCGGCGCGCAAGCACTGGCTCCAGGCCATGCCTTCCGAGCTTGGCGTCAACGTCCTCGGGCGGCTGATGCGCAGCGGCCGTGCGTGGGCGCTCGGTATGACCGCTGACTGGTCCTGCTACGAGGACGGGAATGCGGTGCGGGCGCTCCTGCTGGAGGACCTGACGCGGGGCGGAGCGGCGAAGCCGGCCCCGGCTGCTGCTCAGCAGGAGCAGAACTCCACGGTGTCCGCGAGCGCGGAGCCTCCGCTCGTGAGTGCCCTCCGCAAGGTCGCCTCGGCGCAGCATGAGGAGTTCCTGCTCGACCATGTGAGCCGAATCGTCCGCACCGTGCTCCTGCTGGATGAGGCCATCCCCGTCTCGCCCACGCGGAGTCTGCAGGAACTCGGGCTGGACTCGCTGCTCGCGGTGGACCTGGTGAATGCGCTGCGTGCCGAAACGGGTCTCCCACTCCCCGTCACCTTGCCCATGGAGCACCCGAACACCGCCTCCATTGCTCGCTACATCCACCAGAGCCTGGAGGCGTCAGCCGCGACGTAGGGGAAGCCCCTGGGCGTGGCTCACGCCACGGGGTCCCACCACGTCTTGCCCTTTCCCTCCATGGCGAGCGCAGCCCGGCGGTGGATGTCCGCAAGCTGCTCCTGGGACAGGGGCTGGAAGGCCGCCGCGGCAGCGAGCGCGGCGCTCTGCTCATTGGGGAAGCTCATTCCCAGCAGCGCTACGTCCGGGTCCAACGTGAGCGTGTACTGCACGCACTCCTCGACCGTGAGGCGCGGCAAGGTGGCTGTGGTGGACTCCTGTCCTCCGGAGCTCACTTTCCCGCGCGGGCGGGCCTGGAGCGGACGCCCGTAACCCTCGGTGTCCCCCAGCAGCTTTCCCGCCCCGAAGGTCTTGAAGCACACCGTCCCCACGCCTTTGGAGCGCGCCAGCGGCAGGATCTCCTCCACATAGCGCGGGTGGCAGAAGGGACCGACGGGGAACATCACCACGTCGCACAGGTCTGTCTCCAGCGCCGCGCGCAGTACGTCCGGATGATGGCTGGAGATGCCCCGGAAGCGCACCTTGCCGGCCTGCACGCAGCGCCCCAGCTCCGCCATGCTCCCACCGGGTGCCGCGAGCCGCTCCCAGACCGCCAGCTCCGAGACGTTGTGGAAGACGAACAGGTCCACCGAGTCCAGCTTCAGCCGGCCCAGGCTCTGCTCGACCTGCGGTGTCACCGGCTGATCCAGCAGGTCGATCTTGTCGATGACGAACATCCGCTCGCGCCGGCCGCGCAGCGCTGCACCGACGACCTCCTCGCTGTAGCCGTCCTCGTAATTGGGAGCGGTGTCGATGACGTTGAGGCCCGCGTCCATGGCCCGGTGCAACGTGGCCACGCACTTCTCGAGGGGGACCGAGCGGTCCGCGAGGTCCCCGATTCCGAGCTGAGTGGCCTGAAAGCCCGTCCGCCCGAGCATCCGGCGAGGCATGAAACGAGGAAGGGAATGCTCATCCACCACGGGGTGCCTCCAGTTCGGCCGAGGCGCTCTGAGGGAGCGCCCCTGGGCGTTAAGCTAGAACCGCTCGTCCGTGCGGCAAAGTAAAGTCCCCTTCTCCAACGCAGTTCCTAACCCACGGGTTCCCCCGGTGGCTCAAGGAGTCTCTTCATGTTCAGGTGGTCACGATTCAGCGCCGCGTGTCTCGCGCTGCTCTTGTCGGCTCCGGCCTTCGCTGTCGAGCTGAA
Organism: Myxococcaceae bacterium; assembly: GCA_036389955.1. GTDB lineage: Bacteria > Myxococcota > Myxococcia > Myxococcales > Myxococcaceae > DATHBR01. The sequence continues at coordinate 19,702 of DASVVJ010000479.1, read as the reverse complement.
CTACAAGTGGAAGAAGGGTGATACCCATCGCTTCAGCTACGAGGATGACACCACCCTCGAGATGGCCATGGCTGGCATGGCGGGAATGCCTTCCATGCCGGGGATGCCTGGCATGGCGGCCATGGGCTCGGCCGGCGGTGGCATGAACATCAAGGTACAGACCGTCTTCAAACAGAAGGTGCTCGCCGTCAGGCCCGATGGATCCGCCGATGTGGAACTCACCGTTGAGAAGCTCGACTTCTTCCAGGGCGGAAAGAAGGTCGCCAACATCTCCCAGGTTCCTCCCGCTGCTCGCGTGGTGAAGGCCGAGGTCGATCGCAAGGGCAGGGCGAAGTTCTACAAGATGGTCACCCTCTACATGCAGGAGGACCACATGGTGCTGGGCGTCCACAAGGTGCAGGCAGGACCTGGCGGAGTCAGTTCCTCGGTCTCGGGGACCGTGGGTGACGAGAAGGTCGAGGTCGTCGCCTCCGTGGATCCCAGGACCGGCAAGATCACCGCCGCGATGAAGACGAGCGCCGCTCCTCCGCCCGCGCTCAAGGCCGTGCAGATTAAGGAGGAGGACCCCGGCGTTGACGTGCTGCCCAAGCAGATCTTCGAGATGATGGTGCTCCCCGAAGGCAACATGGAGCCTGGCACGGAGGCGCGCGTGGCGGCGCCCTTCGGCAACCTGCTCGTGGCGCTCAACGCCGTCGAGGGCGGCACCGCGCGCATCCGGACCCGGCTGGACGGCCAGCGGATGGGCGTCGATGCGGGGCAGGCTGACACCGAGGACATGGGTGCCAACATGGGCGGCATGAATATGGGCGGCATGAACATGGGCGGGCCCCCGGAAGGCATGGGTGGAGCCGAGGGCATGCCGTCGGCGGGGATGAAGATGGATGCGGACGTCACCAGCGGGTTCGATGTCGCCAAGGGCCGGCTGATGACGATTGCCGGCACGGCCAGCATGGACACGGACATGGGCGCCAGCCGCATGCGCACCCAGTCCCGCTTCAACCTCAAGCGCATCCCGTAATTCACCTGGGAGCTGGGCTGGCGCCGGACGTGCCCGGCGCCCCGCCTCAGCTTCGCTCGCCGTAGGCGACGGCCTGACCCAGCAGGCCGAATCCAAGTCCCTCGTACACGCGGCCCGCCCGCGCACTCCCGGCGGTCAGGACGACACACTCCACCCCCCTGCGCCACGCCTCCTGGACGCAGGCCGAACTCACCCAGGAGCCGAGGCCCCGCTGCCGTGCCTCGGGTACCGTGGCCACGCCTGCAACCTCCGCGAGGCCTCCAACGGGGGTCATCAGACAGCTGGCGCTCAGGGGGCCCGACTCACTCCGGGCCAGCGCGAGGAAGGACTCACCCAGTCCTTTTCGGAATCCCTCGGCGTCCTCGAGGCTCGGCGTCACCGGAGCGCCTCCAAACGCGTAGCCCTGGACGGCCATGACCTCACGCAGGAAGGGGGCCGGGGCGTGTGCCGTGCCGGTCTCCAGTGTGCAGCCCGCCACCGCGGGCGCCGGTTTGAAGCTGTCCTTCCCAAGAGACATGAGGATGTTGGTCTCCAGGCGCGCCAGTCCCAGGCCGTCCAGCTCCTCGCAGAGCCAGGGCGCGAACCCCTCGATGAACTCGAAGCGCACCTGGCGCCCCCGGCGGCGGCATTCCTCGCGGTGCCAGGCTACGAACTCGCGCACCTGCTCGCGCGCTGCCCCAGGGCCCGGGATGGCGTAGCTGAAGCTGGGCTCCGCGCTGGCTGGGTGGAAACAGGCGGTGAAGCCCAGGTGGTCCACCGCCTCATAACGGGCCGCGGCGCTGTCCCGGAAGTACTTCTGTACCTGGGCCAGCCCAGCGGTGGGGTGTGCTGGGGGAGAAGAGGGGGTCTTCGTCATTCGTCTGCTCGCTGTGCGGCGGTGATGATGGGGCTACAGTACCGCGCCCTGCACGCACGGATACCGGCCACCTGGGCATCCGGAGAGTGCGGAATGCGTGCCTCCGTGCCGTTCGTGGGCGTGACGCTCCGCCACTCGGCCTCACTCACTCCGCGCGTCCAGACCTCGTACCGGTCCGCATGCGCCGAGGGCTGCCAGCGCACCAGCATCTCATGGCCAGGCCGGCGCATGACCAGCCGTACGGCCTGGGGCTCCAGCGGCATGGACGCCAGGTGCTCGGCGAGCGCGACGTTCAGCCGGGTCACCCGCGTGAGGTATTCGAAGTCCACGTGCTGGAGGAGGTCTCCGTACTGCACGCCTTCACGCAGCTCGACGTTCGCGTGTTGCCGCTCGTAGTGCTCGGAGGGCTGGGTGAGCCGCACCGCGGCATAGCCGCTCTCGTTGAACGCCAGGTGATCGCCTCCGCGCATGATGCGGTCCGGACGCGGGATGAGCTGAGGCCGCAGCTCAAGCCTTTCCTGCTGAGCGATGTCGCGCACCAGCCAGGCCAGGCGCCGCGAGGGCGAGTCCTGCTCCGTTCCCCACTCCCGCCGGGCTCGCAAGGAGGACGGATCGGAGGTGAAGCCCTCCGAGAACACCCGGATCTCCTCCGCGTTTCGCTGGCCGCCGGGCAGGACCGGGTCTCCCACCATGTCACTGTTGATGATCGCGACGATGCGGGCTGCCTCCTGTTTGGCGCGCTGGGCATGGTGCTGCGCGCCGTAGAGCCCCTGCTCCTCGCCCGTGGTGAAGAGGAAGACCACGGTGCTGGGCAGGCACCGGGGGGCGAGCACCCGTGCCACCTCGACGAGCATGGCGACGGCAGCCCCGTTGTCATTGGCGCCCGGGGCGTCGCTCACCGGATCCATCTCCTCCCCAGCGCGCGAGTCGTAGTGCGCGACAAAGTACACCTTCTGGGCCCTCGAGGACTCCTCGCATCCTGGCAGTGTCGCCAGCACGTTCGCCGTCTCGATCTCCCCGAGCTGGGGAGCCTCCGGCGAGGAGAGCTTGAACGGCTCCAGCTCGACCTGCAGGGGGGGCCCGCCGCGTGATTCGCTCTGCCTGGCAATCTCTCCCAGCTCACGTAGCAGGTGGTTCCTCGCAGCGACGATTCCCCGCTCCGGGCCGGGGGCCGAGAAGGTGTGGCGGGTCCCGGTCGAGACCAGGACTTCCAGTGTCTGGCGCAACCGCGCCGGGTCGGGCCCACCCGCGACAGGCCTGGCATCCCGGGCCGGAGTGGAAACGCAGGCACAGGCCCACAGGCCCGCGAGAAGGGCGGCGCAACGTAGAGGTGGCACGGTTCAAGACCTCGTGGCGGGCAGGGTGTCGAGGCACTGGCGCAGCGCGTCCAGCAGCGCGGCCTCGTCGCTCTGGAGGAAGAAGTGGTCTCCGTCGAAGGCCCGGAGCGCGAACTGCCCCTGGGTGAACTCCTGCCAGCCGGCGCACTTCTCGAAGGGAGCCACGGGATCCGACAGGCCCACGAAGGCGGTGAGGTCGCAAGTCAGGCACGCGGGATCCTCGTTCACGTACGTCTCCGCCATCCGCACATCCGAGCGCAGCATGGGGAGCAGGGCCTTCATCAGATCCGGCCGGGCGAGGATTTCCGGAGGAGTTCCGCGCAGCCCTGACAGGGCTTGAAGCAGCCGCTCATCGTCGAGCTGGTGCAGCCCGGCCTCATGCCTCGGAGCCCGAGGGGGGGCCTGGGCTCCGCTCGGCACGAAGTGCAGCCCGGGCGCAGGGCCCAGGCGCTTGAGGAACTCGAAGGCCACGAACGCTCCGAGGCTGTGGCCGAAGACGACGCAGGGCCGCTCCAGGACGTAGCCACGCAAGGCGCCGAGCGCCGCCGAGGCGGCTTCCTGGACACTCTGAAAGCAGGGTTCGCCAAAACGGTGGCTGCGGCCGGGCAGGACCACCACCGCGACCTCGACGTCCGGCCAGGCTCTGGACCAGGACTCGAAAAGCTGGGGGCTGCCACCGGCATGGGGAAAGCACAGAAGGCGCTGGCGGGCGCCGGGGTTCGAGGCCTTGAGCAGCCAACGGGTCCCGTCTGCAATCAAAGGCATCAGGGGGCTCCTCGGGCCCGGGGAGGCGGGAGGTACCCGGCTGCGATTCCCGCTTCCACCACGTGGCGGATCAACGGCTCGGCCCTCACTTCCGCCTTCAGGCCCAGGGCCTCCAGTGTCCGGCGGGCATCGTAGCGCAGGGTCGAGCTGTCCTCCGTTTCGGTGGCCTGCGACGAGTTCAGGTGCAGCGCGGCCAGCTCGAGGCCTTCGCTCAGGTCTCCCGTCTCGAAGCGCTGCCGCAGGTGCAGCAGGTACTGGGATCGTGGGAGCACCTCGAGCGGGTAGCCCATGCCTCGCAGCACGCTGCCGAGTTCGCCCAGCGCGAAGGTATCTGGGTGCAGTGCGTGGAAGATGCGGCGAGGGCCCTCGGCCGTGAACGCGGAGACGACGGCCCGCGCGGCGAAGTCCACCGGGGTGAGATCGAGCAGCGCTCCCCCCGGGAAGCGGTCGGGCGCCACCGCCGTAAGCAGCCAGGAGCGGAGCATCCGGAAGAACGCCGAGCGCTCGATGTCCAGACGGAAGCGCCCCTGGGGCCAGGCAGGGACGAGGTTGCCGGTACGGACCACCCTCGCTCCGTCCCAGGCGGTCACCACGCGCTCGGCGGCGAGCTTCGTCCGGACGTAGATGTTCTCCGAGCCATCCAACAGGTGCTCGGTGTCGTCCTCATGCAGGACAAGCTCGCCGCGCTCCTGCGGCCGCCGGTTGAGCACGCTCGGTGTGGAGACATGGATGAGCCGGGCTCCGGTCCGCTGCGCCAACGCGAGGATGTGGCGCGTGCCTCCGAGGTTCACCGCCTCGACGGCGGAGGCCTCTCCGAAGTGACGCACGTCGGCGGCCGTGTGGATGATGCCCGTGAGTTGCTCCAGCGCTCCGGCCTGCGCGGTGGGGACCAGGCTGGGGGTGATGACATCACCTGGGAGGATCTGGATGCGGCCGGACGCCTCGGTGGCGCCGAAGTAATGCCGCCACAGCGCATCGAAGCGGCCCCGGGCCTCCGCCTCGTCCCGTCCCCGGACCAGGCAGGCAACCCGCGTATCGGGCCGGGTGAGCAGCTCTTTCACCACGTGTATGCCCAGGAAGCCCGTGGCTCCCGTGACGAGGATCCTCGCCGAGGCCTCACGCTGCTGAGGGAGCGTGGACGCGGGCGCAGGTCTGCTCAGCGCAGGCTCGGAGGGTGGCGGCGTGACAGCGGGCGGATGCTCGGCCCGCAGGCGTTGAACGAGCTGACGCGCGCTCGGGGCCTGGAAGAACGTCTGAAGCTCCAGCCTTGGGAAGCGAGGCTGGAGGCGCAGGAGCACCGCGAACAGCTTCAGGGAGTTACCACCCCACTCGAAGAAGCTGTCCTCCACACCGATCTCCCGCCTCTTCAGCACCCCCCGGAAGGCTTCGAGGACCGCTGCCTCGTCGCCGTCCGCCGGAGCCGGGCCCTCGCCTGTCGCGGAAGCCGCTGGCGGGCGTAGGAGCGCCTCGCGATCGAGCTTCCCGTTCGCCGTGCGTGGCAGCTCCGGCCAGAAGTGAACCTCGCTTGGCAGCGCGAACTCGGGAAGCCGGGCCCGCAGCGCCTCCACGATGTCCCGGGCCCGCAGGGCCGGGTCGCGGGCGGTCACATGAGCGATGATGCTCCCGTCGCGGACCTGGGCCGCCGCCTGCGCGAGGCCTTCGAGGCTCTGCAGCGCGGCATCGATCTCGCCGAGTTCGATGCGATGCCCCCGGATCTTGACCTGGTCGTCACGCCGGCCAATGAATTCCAGCACTCCCTCAGGGAGCACCCGGACGTGATCTCCCGTGGCGTACCAGGATCTGCCGGAGATCGGATCCTGCTGAAAGCGCGCCTGCGTGAGCTCGGGACGGTTCAGGTACCCCCGGGCGACGGCCACGCCTCCAATCCAGAGTTCCGCGTCTCCGCCCACTTCTTTCAGCTCGAGTTCCACGTTCTGGATGGGCAGTCCGATGGGGACAGGGCCGTCACCTTCGCTCCCGGAGACCTCGTGCACCACGCACCCGACGCTCGCCTCCGTGGGGCCATACTCATTGAAGATGCGCAGCGTGGGCGATGCTGCCTTCCAGCCACGAACCTGCTGCGTGTAGAGCTGCTCGCCGCCGACGACCAGCACGTCCGCGAGGGGGGCGGCCCCCGCGCCGAGCGCTTCGGCCATGGCATCGATATGGGTGGGGGTCAGCTTCAGCAGGCGCAGCCGCCGGGTCGTGACCAGCCGGCACAGCCCTTCCAGCGCCTCCGCACCCTGTCCGTCCACGACGACCACGGGCTCTGCCTCCAGGAGCGGCAGCCACAGGCTCGTCACACTCATGTCGTACGCCAGGGACGAGTGCAGCACCGCGCCCCGGCCCCCGGTCGAGAGGTACGTACGCCGGCAGTGGTCCAGGTAGTTGACGAGCCCGCCGTGATGGACGACGACCCCCTTTGGCCGCCCCGTCGAGCCGGACGTATAGATGATGTAAGCCGGGTCCGCGGGCGACACCGGGAAGCTCTGGCCCGTGCCGCTGCTGGCCAGCGCGTGAAGCTCCTCGTCTGGAGGCAGCTCGAGCACCGCGCCCTTCCACGCGCTGCCGGTCGTGCGCGGCATGACGGTCACCCGAGGGGTTGAGTCGCCAAGGACGTACGCCTTGCGCTCCTCTGGCCACTCGGGGTCGATCGGAATGTAGGCCGCTCCCAGCCTCCAGGTGGCCAGCGCCGCCGCCAGGAAGCCTCCCGAGCGTGGCACGGCGAGTGCCACCCGGTCTCCAGCTCGTACGCCAGCGGCCTCGAACTGGTGCGCCAGCCTGGTGGCCACTGCCCACAGCGTGCCATAGGTGATGCGGGCAGGCCCGTGCTCGACCGCCACCTGCTCCGGGTGAGCGGTGACGACCGCTTCTATCTGGGAGGTGAGTGACCAGGTGGCCGGAACCACAGGGCCCTGGAGCCGGCGCGGGGGAGCGCCCGGTCCCGCCGCGAGCGGGGGAGGCTGGTCCGGCGCACGGGCGAGTTCGCGCAGAAGCTCTGCGAGGCGGTGGAGCCACCGCTCGACCTGCACGGAGTCGAACAGCGAGCGCGCATACTCCAGCTCCAGCCGGAGGCCGCCCGGGGACTCCAGGGCGACGAGCATCAGCTCGAACCGGCAGAGTTCTGGATCCAGACCGAACTCTTCGCGGAGCCTGGCACCGTGCTGCGCGTTCTCCACGACGGTCTGCAGCGCGAACCAGGTGTTGAGCAGCGGTGGCCGGTCGGCACGCCGCTCCACGCGGAGCGCGGAGACGAGTTCACCGAAGTCGACGTCCTGGTGACGGAACGCGGCAAGCGTGGCCTCCCGCGTGCTGGAGAGCCGCTGCTTCCAGGTCTGCTCTGGAGAGGAGCGCAGCCGCAGTGGAACGGTGTTGATGAGCGGCCCGATGACGCCCGTGAGCTCGGGCGAGCTTCTGGCCACCACCGGCGTGCCAATGGTCACATCCGTGCTCGAAGCGAGCTCGCCCAGCAGGCGCGAGTAGGCCGTCAGCAGCCCCATGAAGAGGGTGGCCCCCTCCGCACGGCACAGCGCCTTGAGCGCCTCGGCCGTCTCCGTCTCCACCAGGCGCCGGGCACGGCCCGCGCGCAGGTCCAGCACCGCCGGGCGAGCGAAGGCCGCTGGGAGTTCAACGTGAGAGCGCCGGGGATCGATCGCCCCCCGGAAGTACTCGAGGCTCTGTGCGGAGCGGCCCGGCTGGGCCAGCCATGCGGCGACATCGATCCACCGGACAGCCGGGGGCTCACCCGCGGGCTCACCCTGGCAGAAGCGCCGGAGGTCGCGCAGCAACGTGTTCATCGAGTGGCCATCGAAGACCAGGTGATGAACGACCAGGAAGAGCAGCAACTCGCCTTCTGGCCAGCGCACGATGACCGCCCGGCAGAGCGGCCCATGCTCCAGGTCGAAAGGAGCCCTCCAGCGTTCCCGCAGCAACCCCGCGATGTGGTTCCTGGCGCTGGGATCGCTCTGCGGCCCTGGCGCGTCCACGGTCTCGATGACCGGCGCCAGCTCTTCATGAAGCGCCGCGCGCACCGTGTCGTCGTGGAAGTGGAACGTCAGCCGCAGCGCATCGTGGTGCCGCACGACTTTCCGTAGCGCGTCCGCGAGCCGCTCCGGGCTGCGCTCGAAGTCCACGGGTACCAACGCCTCGAGGTTGTAGGCGGACTCCTGCCCAGGCAGGCGTGACAGGAGATAGAGCCGCTCCTGGAAAGGAGAGACGGCGTAGTGGGGAGCCGTCTGGACGCGTTCGATGCCCGCCTGTCCGCCGCGGGCGTTCTGGCGCAGCACCTCGCAGAGCGCACCGAAGGTCCGCAGCTCGAACAGCCGGTCAAACCCCAGTGGAGCGGCAAGGTACGGCTGCAGCCGCGTGAGGAGCTGGATGGCGGCCAGGGAGTCTCCACCATCGAGGAAGAAGTCACTCTGCGGTGAGGGCGCACGGCCGAGGACCGCGGCCCAGGCTTCGTGGGCGGCCTGTTCGAGGGGTAGGGCAGGAGCCTCCTTCCGAGGCGTTCCCCCGGGAGTCGCCGGCGTGGGGCTTACGCGCTCACCCACGGAACGCCGCTCCAGCGGCGTGGCCGGAATGTGGACCTTCCGGGGAGCGCGCCCCTCATGGAGCCGTTCGAAGGAGACGGGCAGACCCGTGAGGAACATCGTCCCCAGCCCACGGCACAGCGTGTCCTCAGGAGCTTCCTGGGACACCACTGATGCAAGCTGCGCGGCCGCACGGACTCCACCCCGGGCGAGCAACTGCAGCGTGCCGTTGCCGGGGCCTATCTCGACGAGGAGCTCCGGCGTCCACTCCCGCACGGTCCGGGCCGTGGCAGCGAAGTCGACGGGAGCCGCAGCGGCGGTGGCCAGGTGCTCTGCATCGAGCGTGGACACGCGGGCCCCATCCCGGTTGCGGACGAGCGGAACCGTGCTCTCCCGCCTCGACAGCCGGGCGGCTGCCACACGCAGAGGCGCCACGGCGCCCTCCATCGCGCGGGTGTGGAAGGCGTGGGACATCGCGATCGGCTTGACGGTGAGCCCCCGGGCCCCGGCGTCGCGGCGCAGCCCCTCGATGGCCTCTGCCGGCCCTCCCACGACCAGACGGTCCTCCGCATTGATTAGGGCAAGCTCGAGCCGGGGATCCTGTCTCAACAGGGGCTCGACCTGCGCGCGGTCCCCCGCCACGCTGACCAGCACACCTCGCGGGCACCGCGCGGTCGCATCCGCCCGCTCCACGACGAACTGGGCAGCCTCCCGCGCATCGAGGATCCCGGCGCAGACGGCCGCGGCCAGCTCCCCGACACTGTGGCCGGCGACGAGCCCCGGGCGCAGGCCGCACGACTGCCACAAGGCCGAGAGCCCCAACTGCAGCGCGAAGAGCACGCGCTGGGTGACATGGGTCTCCGTCAGCTCCAGCGCCGTGCCGCTTCCCTCCAGCAGCCCGGTGACCGGGCAGGGAAGGCCGCTCGACAGAATGTCCTCGACGGGCCGCAGGGCTTCCCGGAACGCCGAGAACCGCATGAGCCCCCGGCCCATGGCCGGGAAGACACCGCCCTGGCCCGAGAAGATGAAGGCGCAGCGGGGCTCTTCGTTGAAGAGCGTGGCGCGAGAGACCTGGCCCGCGTTCAGGTTTACGCAGGCCGCGGCCAGCTCGCGCACCTCACGGGCGTAGAGCACCGCACGGAACTCGTGGCGCTGCCTGGCGCTCTGGTACGTGTAGGCCAGGTTCTCGAGGGACAGCTCGCCGTGGCGCTCCAGGTGGGTGTGCAGACGCCGGGCCGCTTCCACCACGCCCTCGACGGAGCGCGCGGAGAGCGGGATCGCCTGCACGGCATCGGCCTGCTTCACGGGGCTTCCTCGACGATCAGATGGGCGTTCGTTCCGCCAATGCCGAACGAGCTGACGCCCGCGCGGCGGCGGGTGCCTTGGGGAACTTCCCAGTCCATGGCCTGCCGTGGCAGGTGGAAGGGGGTGCCCTGGAGCTGAATCTGAGCGTTGGGCTCCTCGAAGTGCACGGTGGGCGCCAGCTTCCGGGCCTTGAGCGAGAGCACTGCTTTGACGAGCCCCGCGCCTCCTGCGGCGGGCCCGAGGTGGCCGATGCTGGCCTTCACGGCGCCCAGGGCGCAGCGCTGCTGGGCGGAGACATCCTGGAACACGCGGCGAAGCGCGGCGAACTCGATAGGGTCCCCGAGCGCGGTGCCGGTGCCGTGGGTCTCGACATAGGAGATGTCCGAGGCCCGCAGCCGCGCGCGGCTCAGCGCACGCTGGATGACGCGCACCTGGCCCTCCTCGCTCGGAGCGGTGTAGCCAATCTTCGAGGCGCCGTCGTTGTTGATCGCCGAGCCCCGGATGACGGCATGGATGGGGTCCCCATCGCGCACCGCATCGCTCAGCCGGCGCAGCAGCACGGCCACGCACCCGCTGCCAGGGACTGTTCCGTTCGCGCGGCGGTCGAACGGGCGGCAGCGGCCGTCGGGCGATAGGATGTAGTTCGGGAAGTACAGGTAGCCGGACCGCTGGGGCTGCTGGAGGCTCACCGCTCCGGCCAGCGCATAGTCGCAGTCACCCGCGAGCAGCGCCCGGGCCGCCAGGTGCGTGGCGACGAGCGCCGTGGAGCAGGCCGTATCGACCATCACCCCCTCGCCCCCGAGGTCCAGCTTGTAGGCGAAGCGCGTGGCGAGGAACGTGGGCTGAGAGAGCACGGAGGTGCGCAGTGCATCCGCACCCTCGGTGGCCTGGGACAGATCGCGCATGGTGCGGTTGGGCGAGCAGCCCGCGTAGACGCTCATCGCTCCCCGGACCTTCTCGAAGTCGCACGCGCTGTCCTCGATGGCCGCCCAGGCGGTCTCGAAGAAGACGCGATGCTGCGGATCCATGCCCTCCGCCTCACCCGGGGTGATGCCGAACAGCTCGTAGTCGAAGCTGCCGGTGTCCTCGAGGATGCCTCCAGCGCCGACCCACGGCTGAGAGGCCTGAGCAAAGGTGCTTCGCAGTGGCTCGGGGACCTGCTCCAGCCCAAAGCGCTCGATGAGCTCACGGCCCGCTGCCACGTTCTCCCAGAAGTCGTCGGGCGAGCGCGCTCCGGGGGCCTGGATGGCCATGCCCACGATGGCGATGGCGTCATCCTCCACCCGGGTGAGGACGGAGGGCGCGGCGGGCACCGGCTCGGCCGCCGGACGCTCAGCGCCGCCCGGGGGCGCGAGGGCGCGCGCCATGGCGCGGATGGTGGGGTGGCGGAAGAAGTCCGTGATGGGGATGGACCGGCCGGTGGAGGTCTCCACCAGCTTCTGCAGCCGCACCAACAGCAGCGAGTGGCCGCCCGCCTCGAAGAAGTTGTCGGTCACCCCGACCGTGCTTCGCTGGAGCACCGTCTTCCAGGCCGCGGCAAGCTTCTCCTCCAGGTCGCTTTCGGGAGCCACCGCCGTGCGCTCTCGCGCCACGGGCGCCGGCAGCCGGGCTTTGTCCACCTTGCCGTTGGGCTTCAGGGGAAAGCCCGGCACGGCGATGAGGTGAGTGGGCACCATGTAATCAGGCAAGTGCTGTGACAGGTGCGAGCGGACGGACTCCTCGCTCACCGGCGCCACGCTATCGGCGGCGACGTAGTAGCCGAGCAGCTCCTTGCTGCCGTTGGCGTCGCGGAAGGTGATGAACGCGGCTTTCACCCCCGGATGGCGGGAGAGCGTGGCCTCGACCTCGCCCAGCTCCACCCGCTGGCTGCGGATCTTGATCTGATTGTCGATGCGCCCGATGAACTCGATACGGCCGTCCCGCCGGCGGCGCGCGCGGTCGCCCGTCCGGTACATCCGCTGCGTGGCCGCGTCATACGCGAACGGGTTGGGGATGAAGGCTTTCCGGGTGCGCTCCTCGTCGCCAAGGTAGCAGAGGGCCAGCCCATCTCCGGACAGGTACACATCGCCCACCGTGCCCAGGGGCACTGGGCGCAGCCGCTCGTCGAGGACATAGATGTCGGTGTTCGAGACCGGCAGCCCGATGGGGATGGTGGGCTCGTCGTCCCTCACCTCGGCCACGACGTTGTGGCAGGAGGTGAAGGAGCACTCGGTAGGCCCGTAGGTGTGCACCAGCACCGTCGGCCCGCACAGGGCGACCGCCCGGGCGATGTGAGACTTGGAGACGATCTCCCCGCCAAAGACGATCTTCCTCAGCCCCCGGAGCGAGTCCGGCGTCTCCTCGATGAGGCGGTTGAGCAGCGCGGTGATGATGACGAGGATGGTGACGCGCTCGCGCTCGAGGATCGCGGAGAACTCACGGGCCGAGAGCACGGTGGCCTTGTCGACGATCACCAGGCTGCCGCCGTTGCAGAGCGTCGCCCAGACCTCGAACGTGTGGCCGTCGAAGTTGAAGGGAGAGATCTGCAGCGTCACGTCCTCGGCGCGCAGCTGGCAGAAGTTGGTGTCCCGCACCAGGCGAAGCAGCCCGACATGGGGCAGCAGCACGCCCTTGGGGGTTCCCGTGGAGCCCGAGGTGAACAGCACGTTGACCGGTTCGGCCGGGTCCACGGACTCGGAGAGGCGCTGCTCGCTCCGGGGCAGTCCCTCCAGCTCGAACGCCGTGAGGCCCGTCTCGTCCGCCTGGACCTTCAGCGAGCGGGAGTAAAGCAGGAAGCGGGCGCGGCACGTCTCCGCGATCGCCTGCCGCCGCCGGGCGGGATCCGCGGGCTCGACGGGAACGTAGACGGCCCCCAGCTTCATGATGCCGATCATGGCGCTGATGGTGCGGACGCCCTTGTCTCCCATGAGGAGCACGCACTCGCCGCGCTTCACGCCCTGCTTGCGCAGGTGCTCCGCGACGCCGTTGGCCAGCGCCTCGACATCCCGGTACGTCCAGGTGCCCTCGGCGTCCTTCACCGCCGTGCGCTGCGGGCCGGCGTCGACACATTCCTCGAAGAGGCGGTGAATGCCCACCGCGCGCGCGTTCGGCCGGTTGGCGCGGTTGTAGGCGGTGACAAGCTCGCGTGCCTCCTCCTCGGTGGTCATCGGCAGCTCGGAAACCGGCACCTCCGGACGAGCCGCCGCCTGGGCCAGGAAGTGCTCCACCTGCCGCAGGAGTTGCTCGACGGTGCCATGCTCGAAAAGAGCCGTCTGGAAGTCAGAGATGGCCTCGAGACGCGAGCCCTCGGCCTCGAACGAGAAGGAGATCTCGAACTTCGCCTGGGCCGGAGGCACGGTGCGGGTCCGGAGCACCAGGCCCTGGGCTTGGCTGGGCACGGGGGCCTCGCGGTACGTCACCAGCGTCTGGAACAGCGGGGTGCGCCCCGGCTCGCGAGCCACGGGCCGTTCCGCCATATAGGAGGCGAGCGGGTAGTCCGAGAGCGAGAGCAGCTCCCGCTGGGAGTCTGCGACCTCGCGCACGAGCTGAGAGAAGGGCTTGTCGCCATCACAGCGGACGCGCAGCGGCAGGGTGTTCACGAAGAAGCCGATGAGCTCCATCAGCGCGGGATCCGCCCGGCCCAGCAGCGGCGTGCCGAGGACAGCATCGGGCTGGCCGGATGCCCGTCCGAGCACGCAGCCGAGCCCCGCGGCGAGCACGCAGAAAGGCGTGACACCGTGGCTCTGGGCGAGCGTGCGCACCTGCGCCCAGGTCTCGTCCCGGAAGCGCCGGCGGACCGCGCTCCCAGCGAAGACCACCTCGCTGGGGCGGACCCGGTCAGGGGGCAGCTCCATGGCCGAGGGGGCGCCATCGAGCTGCTTGTCCATCGCGGCGGCCGCCTGCTGGAAGTCGCCGTCCGCGCCGCGCTCCTCGAGCCACCGCACGAAGTCCAGGTAGTCCCGGCGCAGCTCTGGCAGCTGCGCGGGCTTGCCCGAGAGCCGCGCGGTGTAGCTGCCGAGGAGATCTCTCTGGAAGACGTCAACCGAGCGCGCATCGAACGCCAGGTGGTGAACGGCTCCCAGCAGGTGCAGGAGGTTCAGCCCCAACCGGCAGAGGACGAACCGGCAAGGCAGCTGCCGGGACACGTCGATAGGCCGGTTCCACGTGCGTGACTCGAGCTCGTGGATCGCACGTTGCCGGTCCGCCTCGGGCACGGTGGAGAGGTCGTGCAGCTCGCAGACGGGCCCCTCCAGCTCGGTGAAGCGCTGGGTGAGGGTGCCGTCCTGGGCGGACTCGACGCGCAGGCGCAGCGGGCCGTGACGGCGGATGACGTCATCCACCGCCGCGCGCAGGGCTTCCGCGTCACAGGCGCCTTCCACCTCGAAGCTCAGCGGGACGACATACGCGTGGCCACTGGAGGCCAGCCGCTCGTGCAACAGCACCTGAGCCTGCGCGGGCGAGAGCGCGGCCTCGCGGAGGTTGAAACGCGGAGCGCGGGAGCGCCGCTGGCGCCGGTACGCCTCGAGGATGGCCTCCTTCGTCGCAGGCCCTTCGAGGGTCAGCTTGAGTCCGCGGTAGTCGACACTGACAGTCATGGATTCATTTCTCCGCTCACGGCACGAACGTTCAACGCGCCGGGCGGTGCGCCCTCGCGCTCGAATTGCTCCCGAGTCACATGGAAGGTGGCGAGCGCACCGTCGATGTCGAGCTCATAGGCATAGGCGAAGCTCTGGGCCGCCGCGGGCGTCCGCCGGATCAGCGTGAGCTGCGCGTCGAGCCGGCTGGCCTCGAACAACTCCGGCATTCCCACCTCGACGCCGAACTCCCGGGAGATGCCCGTCGCCAGGCTCAGCAGTTGGAGCGAGTGGCCCCCCAGCGAGAAGAAGTTCGCTTCCGGGGAGATCGCCGAGCTGGGGTGTCCGAGCAGCTCGGCCCACAGGGCGCGCAGCTTCGCCTCGTCACCGCCAGGGGCGGGCTGCTCGGGAACAGGCTCCTGCCGCAGCAGGGCCAGCAGGGCCTTCTTGTCGGCCTTGCCGTTGCTGGTGAGCGGAACCTGCTCGACGGCGATATAGCGGGCCGGATGCATGTACGCTGGCAGGCGCTGGGCCGCGAGGGCGCGCAGCCGCTCGCTGTCCAGGGGAGCCGCCGGGACGTAGAAGGTGACGAGCTGCACGTCCCCGGACGCGAGCGCGTGAGGAACGACGACCGCCTCACGCACCGAGGGATCCTCGGCGAGCACCGAGGCAATCTCTCCCAGCTCGATGCGATAGCCCCGGATCTTCACCTGATCGTCGCCACGTCCCAGGTAGCCCAGCTCACCGTTCTCCAGCCAGCGCGCGAGATCTCCGGAGCGGTAGGCACGCCGGCCGTCCTCCAGAAGGACGAACCGCTCACGCGTCAGCTCGGGGCGCTGGAGGTAGCCCCCTGCGACGCCTTCGCCGAGCACGAAGATCTCTCCCGCCTCGCCCACGGCGCTCGGGGGAATGGGCTTCCCGTCCGGGGTGCGTAGCTGGACCTCCAGGTGCGGCAGCGGGTGCCCAATGGGGTTGTTCCAGGCTCCCGTCACGTCCCGCAGGCGGATGCGCCGGAAAGTGACGTGGACCGTCGTCTCGGTGATGCCGTACATGTTGATGAGCTGGGGCTGCTCATCCCCCGCCCGTTGGAACCAGCGCGCGAGCACATGCCCCTCCGCGGCCTCGCCGCCCAGCACGATGGTCCTCAGGCTGGGAAAGTGCTCCTCCCGCTGGCTGGCGAGTTCCACCAACGCGCGGAACGCGGAGGGCGTCTGGTTGAGCACCGTGACGCCCTCGCGCTTCAGCAGGCCGGCAAACGCGTCCGTGCTGCGAGCGATGTCCCGGGGGACGATGACCAGGCTGCCTCCCGAGAGCAGAGGCCCGAACACCTCCCAGACCGAGAAGTCGAACGAGATGCTGTGGAACAACGTCCACACGTCGCTGGGGGCGAACGTGAAGTGCTCGGCCGAGCCCCGGAAGAGCGCCAGCACGTTGTCATTCGTCACCAGCACGCCCTTGGGCTTGCCCGTCGAGCCGGAGGTGTAGATGACGTACGCGGGATCCCCGGGCCCCGCGGGGCTGGCCTCCGCCGCGGGAGCGCTCCCCGGCGCCGGTCGCGAGCGCACCACCGCGACGCCGCGCGCCTCCAGGAAGGCCGCCGCTTCTCCCTGGGCGATGGCCGCGCGCGCTCCGGTGTCCGCCACCGCCACCTCGAGGCGCGAGGCGGGGATGTCCACCTCCAGGGGAACGTAGGCCGCCCCGCAGCGCAGAATGCCCAGCAGCCCCGCGATCAACTCGCGGGTGCGCTCCAGGCACAGCACGACGAAGTCTCCGCGCTTCACCCCCAGCTGCCGCAAGCGCGCGGCATACGCCTCGGCCGCTTCGGACAGCTCGGTGTAGCTCCACTCGAGGTTTCCTTCCCGGAGTGCGGGCCGGTTTGCATGCTCCCGTGCCGCCACAGCGAAGGCAGCCGAGAGGTTGGGGGGCCTCGCCGTCGTTACGCTCATGGTCGTTCCTGCTTCAGGGCGAATAGCTCAGGAAGGTGATGTTCATGATGATGCCCCAGTACTCCTGCGTATTGAGGCGGCCGTTCTCGACGCGGGGGCGGCCGAGATCGGTGTGGATGCGATTGAGCCGGTGGTGGTGATACGTCCAGAACAGGTTCCGGCCCACGAGGCAGTGCGCCTCGCTCTCACCGAACATCGCCGCGTCCAGCGCGGGCAGGGCATGCCACGGGACATGCGGCTTCTCGTGGTGCGCGTTGTGGTACCCGTAGTTGAGGAATACCCAGTTGAGCCACGCGCGCTTGCGGCTGAACAGCGATGAGTAGGTGTTTTCCTGCAGGTATTCGTCTGGGAAGGTCGGCTTGGCTCCACGCGGGTACACGTCGAACGTGTGGTGGAAGCAGTCGTAGAGCCGCATGAAATGAATCATCACAAAATGCGATGCCAGGTAGAGCAGCGGCGCCCAGGGCTGAATCCACGCCATCAGCACGAGCGCTGAGACGCGTACACAAAACACCCGGAGAACCCGACCCCGCAGGTAGTGATTGGCCGGATCATAGAGTGGCAGTGCCCGGCTCCGGATGTTGATGAGCACCGTCAGCACCGGGATGTAAGCCCATTCCGCCGCGATGACGAGCGCGCGCACCAGCCGCGACTGCTGCTTGAGCCAGCGCGTCACCGAGAAGCCGTCCACCCCTACGTGGTAGCGGTGGTGCTCCAGGTGCTGATCGCGCAGCAGTTCGAACGGGAAGTAGCAAGCCCCGCTGATCCACGTGAGCCACGCTCCAGACAGGTGATTCATCCGTCGTGAGCGAAAGATGGCGTTGTGCATCGCGTCGTGGCTCAGCAGTCCACACCAGGCCACCGTGTGGGCGAGCAGCAGCACGCCCAGCGGCCACCAGCGCCAGTCTGCGCTCAACACACACGCCAGCCCTGCTCCAAAGCCTCCAAAGCCATACATCAGCGTGAGGTAGCTCAGTGTGGGGCTATGGAGGGCGTCCCGCTTGGAGAAATTTTTCAGGTCAGCTCTCGCCATGGCGGGGCGATTGATTACCACTACACATGACCTGAATTCAAGACTAAGCCTGATATACTTAAATGTCGGCTATGTCGTTTAAAGCATGATGTGCGGAGAAGTCGGGTTGTAAGGCTCCTGACTCCTCGGTACTATGCGTCCGCCGTCTGACAATCATTGGCCTCATACACATACACACATTCGCGGTCGGGGTATTGACGTGCAGACTTCTGGACTCCGGGAGCTTGTCCATTCCAGTCAAAGCGTTGCGTTGGGGAGCGTGGATGGGCGCACGCTCACATACACAGCGCTCGCTGAGTTGACGCAGGGAATCGAGGCGGCGCTTCGGGCGGGAGGCATCTCACCGGAGGGCCGGGTCGCGCTGGTGGCCGCCAACGGGCCTATCGCGGCGACGGCGTTCTTCGCTATCGCGTCGAGCTGCGCGGTGGCGCCGCTGAACCCGGCGTACACCGCCGCGGAGTTCGAGTTCTACCTGCGGGACCTGGAGGTCCAGCTGGTCGTCATCGAGCAGGGCGTGTCCGCCGCCGCGCTGGAGGCGGCGCGCCAGCTGGGAGTTCCGGTGGCGCTGCTTCGGCCGCGCGCGGACGTGGTGGGAGGCTTCAGCCTCGAGCTGCCCGCGGCGCCAGGGGGACCGGCCACGGGCCAGGCCACGGCGTCCTCGCTGGCGCTGCTGCTGCATACTTCGGGCACCACCTCGCGCCCCAAGCTGGTGGCGTTGACGCAGGGCAACCTGGTCCTCTCGGCGCGCAGCATCACCGAAACCCTGGGGCTTGGCGCGCGGGACGTGTGCCTCAACATCATGCCCCTGTTCCATGTGCACGGGCTGGTGGCCTGCGTGCTGGCGACGTGGGGCAGCGGCGGCGCGGTGATTGCCTCGCCGGGGTTCTCGGCTGTCGAGTTCGAGTCGTGGCTGGAGCGAACCCGGCCCACGTGGATCTCCGCGGTGCCCACCATGTTCCAGGCGATGCTCTCGCGGCACCCGGTGAAGCCCCGGGGCGCGGAGCAGCTGCGGTTCCTGCGGACCGCGTCCTCGGCACTGCCGGTCGCCGTGGAGCAGGGGCTCGAGCGGCTCTTCGGCGTACCGGTGCTTCAGGCCTACGGCATGACGGAGGCAGCGCACCAGATCAGCAGCAACCCGCTGCCTCCGGGCAGCCGCAAGCCGGGCTCGGTGGGCCGGCCGTCCGCGGTCGAGGCCCGCATCCTGGACGCGGAGGGCCATGGGGTCGTGCAGGGGCAGCGGGGGGAGGTGTGCCTCCGGGGGCCGAGCCTCTTCGCCGGTTACGTGGCGAACCCCGAGGCCAACCGCTCCTCCTTCTTCGGCGAGTGGTTCCGCACCGGCGACGAGGGCTATCTGGATGAGGACGGCTACCTGTTCCTGACCGGCCGGTTGAAGGAGATGATCAACAAGGGCGGAGAGAAGGTAGCGCCACCCGAGGTGGAGGAGGCGCTGCTGTCGCTGCCCGGGGTTGCCCAGACAGCCGTGTTCGCGATGCCCGACGAGCGCCTGGGCGAAGAGGTCGCCGCAGTGGTCGTTCCGAAGCAGGGCGCCGTGCTGGAGGAGACGGCCCTGCGCGCCCGGGTGGCCGAGCGCGTGTCCGCGCACAAGGTGCCCCGGCTCATCGTGATCCGCGAGGAGATCCCCAAGGGCCCCACCGGGAAGGTCCAGCGGCGCCGCCTGGCCGAGCAGCTGGGAATCACCGGAGCGGTGAAGCCGGCGGCGGTGCCAGGGGCGGGGGCGGCGGTACAGCTCAGCGCCAGCCTGCTGCAGCTCGCGAGCGATGTGCTCCAGCGCCCGCTGCGGCCGGATGATGACTTCTTCGCCGCTGGCGGTGATTCGCTGGCGGCCAGCCGGCTGCTCGATCGTGTCGCCACCGTGTTCAAGGTCCAGGTCCTGCCGGTGGAGTTCTTCAACAGCCCGACGGTGAGTCAGCTCGCGTCGGTCATCGAGGCGCGTGTCCCTGGGACGGGTGCGCCGGGGCCTACGGCCTGACGTGAGGGAGATCCGATGAACCACGGGGAACAGTTTCGCTCCCGCCTCCAGGCGGCGCCGATTTCGGCGATTGGCATCTACGACGCCTTCTCGGCCACGGTGGCCTCGAAGCACTTCGAGTCGCTCTTCGTCAGCGGCTTCGGGTTCGCGGCGAGCCACTACGGCCTGCCGGACATTGGCTTCATCGCCTGGCCGGATGTCGTGGCCTTCGTGCACCGGCTGCGCACGGTGCTTCCGTCGCATGACCTGCTGGTGGACATCGATGACGGCTACACGGATGTGGACGTCGCGGTGCAGGTGGTGCGCGAGCTGAACCGCGTGGGCGCCTCGGGCATCGTGCTCGAGGACCAGGCACGGCCCCGGCGCTGCG
>DASVVJ010000478.1:0-3443 GCA_036389955.1 Myxococcaceae bacterium | reverse complement strand
GTGCCGACGATCTGCCCCACCCGCGCGAAGAACATGGAGATGTACGGCAGCGTGGGCACCCACTTCTCCACCATGCTGCGGATGGCGCGCGGGGGCGTGGCCTCCATCATCATCGCCACGCCGATCATCGCCCCGTCCATGGGCAGCTGGCCGGAGTGGTTGGCAACGAGGAGCACACGGCCCTTGGGGACCTTCTCGATGCCGAAGGTCTCCACGCGGTGGTAGTTGCGGTAGACCCACAGCAGGGGCGCCACCGCGGCGAGGCTGTAGTCGAGGTTGAACCCGAACGGGTCCACGCCGTACTCATTCTCCGTACGGGCCATGGCCTGGAGCTGCTCCTTGCGCTCCTCGCCCGCCATCTGCTCCGTCCAGCCCTTCAGCCGCTGCCGGACCTTGTCGCCAAGCCGCTCGAACATGGGCGGCTCTTTACACCAGCGCCTCCCCGGGAGGGAGCCCCTGTGTGCAGGAACCCGCGACGGCCCCGTCAATCGGCTTCCGGTCCCAGAACCAGGCTCAGAGCGTGGGCGCCAGCCGGTCGGCCGCCACGCGCAGCGGAACGACGTCGCGCTCGGCCTTCAACCAGCGGAACAGCGTCTCCAGCCGCTCCATCTTCCGGGTGGCCGGCACGCGCAGATCCCGCTGCTGGCGAACCAGCTCAACGGGAATGCCGTCCGTGGCATCCAGCACGTCGATCGCGTGCAGTTCGAAGTTGAAGAACGCATCGCCCCGGCACGAGGCCCAGGCGGCGCGCACGGCGGGCAGCGGCAACGTGGCCGCGAAGGTGCCGATGAGGGGAAAACGCACCCCTGGCGTCACCGTCATCGGCAGCTCCAGCACCGCGCCCCCGCCCCGCTGGTAGGGCTGGCCCGGATCGGGCCGGTAGGGCATGCGCGGAGCCAGCAGCACCCGGGGGCTGTCCAGCACCGCGCGCGAGGGCCGCCCCAACAGCGCCAGGGCCCCCATCACCGTGGCCTTGGCCGTGTAGTACGGGGCGGCCGGGAAGACGGATGAGCCGTAGAGGTACCCCCGCTCCACCGTGGCCCCGTAGAGCGCGGCATTCAGCGTGTAGCCCGGCGCCCGAAAGCCCACCGGACGCACGCCGGTGGCGGCGAGGATGGCCTCCTCTCCGCGCGCCAGGTCCTCGAGGATGGCCGAGGCAGAGCGCCGCGTCAGCGCGTAGTCATGCGAGAAGCTGTGGTTGGCCACCTCGATGCCGGCGGCGTGAGACTCCCGGAGCGCCGCCGCGGCGCCCTCTTCCGCCAGGTCCTCTCCGATGGCGAAAAACGTGCCCGGCACTCCCACGGCGCTGAGCAGCTCGTGGAAGCGCTGCACGGCGGTGGAGTACACGAGCCCCCGGGCCCGGGCATCCAGCAGCGACTCGGGCAGGCCCTGAATGCGGCAGTAGTGGTGCAGCGAGTCCAGATCGACGGAGATGGAGGCGAGCCGGGCGGCCACGGCGCTGCCCTCAGGTGCCGCGGATGCGGATGACGTAGACGAGCTTGCCCACGTTCTTCAGCACGTTGGGCACGCGCTTGAAGAGGTGCACCGAGGGCTGGCGCTTCTCGTGGAGCTGGATGGGGATCTCCATCACCTTGAGCCCCTCGCGCCACGCGCGGATGACGAACTCGCTGGCGAACACGTCCATGTCCACCACGCACTTGGCGATGACGGGCATCAGCGCCTCGCGCCGGAACGCCTTCAGCCCGTGGGTGTCCGTGCCCCGGAAGCCCAGCGACACCTTCAGCAACTTGTTGTGCACCCGGGTGGCCACACGCCGGATGAACGGCCGCTGGTCACTGGCTCCCTTGGCGGCCTTGGAGCCCACCACCATGTCCGCCTCGCCCCGCTCCAGCCGGGGCAGCGCCGCGTCGTAGAAGACGAGGTCGCACAGGTCGATCTCGTCACACACCACGTAGGTGCCCTGGGCCTTCAGGATGCCGGCCTTGAGCGCATGGCCGTAGTTGGGCCGCTCCGAGTGGAACCACTTCAGGCGCGGGTTCTGCGCGCACATCTGCTCGAGGATCTGCGGCGTCGCGTCCCGCGAGCCGTTCTCCGCGAAGATAACCTCATAGTCCCACCCGCGCGCGTCCAGCCCCTGGCACAACTCCGCCGCCGCCGAGGCCACGATGGAGGCCTCGTTGTAGACGGGAATGACGATAGACAGGTACGGAGCAGCCATGGTCGAGGGATAACGCGGAGCCGGAGCGCGCGACGTAGCACGCCCGCCGTCACCCGTCGACAACAGTCGCCGTGCCGTCCAGCCCTCAACGCTCGTTCAGCACCCGGGCACACGCCCGGCCGCCCAGAATGGCGTCCTCCATGGAGGAGTACTCCCACTGCCCGTAGCGCCCCGCCGTGAGGATGCGGGCGTGCTCCAGGAAGCGGAGGATCTCCGCCTTCGCCGGGCCGTACTGCTCGTCATAGAGGACATAGGCGTGGGGAATCGCCCGGGCCTTCGAGAAGAGCACGTCCTCGGCCCGGTGAATCATCTGCGAGCGCACCAGGTCCTCCACCGCGTACTGCTCGCACTGGGCCAGCGACAGCTCTCCGTGGTGGCTGTACTCCACATAGAAGGTGGCCGTGTCCGCAGGCGCCAGCGGCGCGTACACCGCGGACGGTGAGCCGATGCGGTAGGCCTTGAACTCCGGCTCGGGCAGATAGATCCAGTGCCACGGCTGGCGGTTCTTCCCCCGGGCCGCCACGGAGACGTAGGTAACGGTGGTGGCGCGCAGGCGTCCGGCGGCCGCCCGTACCTCGTCCGGCACCCCGCAGGCCCCCCGGCCCAGCAGCTCCACCAGGTACGGCAGGGAGATGGTGGACAGCAGCTCCGAGTACCCCAGCGAGCGCCCATCCGACAGGGTGACACGGCGGGCTTTCCAGTCGATGGCGGTGGGCTCGGTGCGCACGCTCAGCTCGCCGCCCTCGAGGTGGCGCAGCATGGCGCGGGCCAGGCTCTCGATGCCCCCCTCGCGCGGGTAGAGGAACGAGGCGTTGTACCCCAGCGCATCACTGCCCGCGCCCAGGGCCCCATCCACCACCTCTTTGAGCGTGGGCCGGGGCACGAAGCGCCCCACCCAGGCCGCCGACATCTCCCGCGGGTGCACCGTCCAGAGCTTCTGGTTGTAGGGCACCATGAAGTTCTTCGCGAAGCCCTCGCCCATATAGCGGAGGATGAACTCCTCGAAGTTGCGCGGCTCGCGCTCGCGCAGCTCGCGCCCCTTCTCTCCGTAGAGGGCCTCCACGAAGCCCTGGAGGTTCTCCGAGATGACCTCGGGCGGCAGGCCGTGAGTGTTCACCTGGTACGGAAAACGGGTGAAGACGCCGCGCGAGAAGATGCCCGCCTTGCGCTGAATGCTCACCAGCTGACCAGGCAGCCAGAGGGTGTTCACCAGGTCCTTGATCTCCGGATCCCGCAGGTGCAACCAATGCCCGGTGGGATCGAA